>NZ_WCIN01000012.1:0-116575 GCF_009025755.1 Klebsiella sp. RCJ4 | reverse complement strand
GGTATTAGCCGCAAGCACCAGGGAGGATAACGTTGCTTCAGAAACGGCCCGAAGGGCGAACCCACTGTTGTTTCACGGCCAGCCACTCTCCTTACCTCAAAACCCCTTAAGCGCAATCATTCACCTTATTCTTCAGCACTTTTTTCATTGGCAACTCCCTCTTTCCACTATAATTTATTCCTGTATATCGATCTGATTTTGGGTGAGATAAGTGCAAGGAGAGAAATCCATGAAATGGTTCAAAGCAATATCTGCGTTTTGCGCGACGCTTCTGGTCGCCGTATCGCTGGCGGGCTGCGCAGGTTCGTCCACAAAGGAAAGTACTGGTGGGTACATTGACGATACCGTCGTGACCACCAAAGTCAAAACCGCGCTCTTCAATGATAAAGAGATTAAGTCTTCGGAAATTAGCGTCCAGACCTTTAAAGGTCGTGTACAGCTGAGCGGCTTTGTCTCATCCGCCGAAAGCGCTAAACGTGCGGTAGAAGTGACGCGAAAAGTGCAGGGCGTTCGCGTGGTGGAGAACGATTTAAGAATCAAATAAACGCATCAGATTGCATCTGTATCGACAAGGGCGCCTTCGAGCGCCCTTGTCGCATCTGCCGCTGGCAGCGACAAACCTGACCTTTTGCGTTACAGTAAGACCTCCTTAACCGGTTGGTGAGAAGACGATGTACGAACGTTATGCAGGACTGATTTTTGATATGGATGGCACGATCCTCGATACCGAGCCGACGCATCGTAAGGCATGGAACGAGGTTCTCGGACGTTACGGTATGCGTTTTGATATGCAGGCTATGGTCGCGCTTAACGGCTCTCCAACCTGGCGGATTGCTCAGGCCATTATCGAATTAAACCAGGCTGATTTAGATCCTCACCTTCTGGCGCGGGAAAAGACGGACGCGGTGAAAGCGATGCTGCTTGATAGCGTCCGTCCTCTGCCGCTGATTGAAGTGGTTAAAGAGTGGCACGGTCGTCGTCCGATGTCAGTCGGTACCGGCAGCGAGAGCGCCGTTGCTGAAGCGCTGCTGGCCCATCTGGGCCTGCGTCACTACTTCTCGGCGGTGGTTGCTGCCGATCATGTCGCCAACCATAAACCCGCACCTGATACTTTCTTACTCTGCGCTGAGCGCATGGGCGTTGCGGCGGAAAAATGCGTGGTCTTTGAAGATGCGGACTTCGGTCTGCAGGCGGCGAAGCGGGCCGGAATGGATGCCGTGGACGTGCGATTGTTGTGAGCGACGCGCTGTCGCTGATATCGCTGTTTGCCAGCAGCTTTTTAAGCGCCACGCTGCTTCCCGGTAACTCGGAAGTGGTGTTGATCGCCATGCTCCTGGCGGGGGTGAGTCAGCCGTGGTTACTGGTTTTAATAGCAATAATCGGTAATAGCCTTGGAGGGGTAACTAACGTTATTCTGGGGCGCCTGTTTCCGCTGCGCAAAACATCGCGCTGGCAGGAGAAGGCGTCCGGCTGGCTGAGGCGTTACGGCGCGGTCACGCTATTATTAAGCTGGGCGCCTGTTATAGGCGATTTGCTGTGTTTACTGGCGGGATGGATGCGCATTTCCTGGGGACCAGTGCTCTTTTTTTTATGCCTTGGCAAAGCATTACGCTATATCGTCATTGCGGCGATAACGCTTCAGGGCATGACGTGGTGGCACTAATTGGACTGACGGTTCAACCATTACAATTATGCTAATTCAAACGATTTCGACAGGCGGGAGGTCAAATTGATCCCGGACGTATCACAGGCGCTGGCCTGGCTGGAAAAAAATCCGCAGGCGCTGCAGGGTATTCAACGTGGTCTTGAACGCGAAACGCTGCGCGTCAACGCTGACGGCACGCTGGCCACTACCGGTCATCCGCAGGCACTGGGTTCAGCGCTGACTCATAAATGGATTACCACCGATTTTGCCGAAGCTTTGCTGGAATTTATTACGCCGGTTGATGGCGATATCCAGCATATGCTCACCTTTATGCGCGATGTTCATCGCTATACCGCACGCCATATTGGCGACGAGCGGATGTGGCCGCTGAGCATGCCTTGCTATATCGCGCCCGGCCAGGATATTGAACTGGCGCAGTACGGTTCCTCTAATATCGGCCGCCTGAAAACGCTGTATCGCGAAGGGCTGAAAAATCGCTACGGCGCGCTGATGCAAACCATCTCCGGCGTGCACTATAACTTCTCGCTGCCGATGGCTTTCTGGCAGGCTAAGTGCGGCGTTGAGGATGCTGAAAGCGGTAAAGAGGCGATTTCAGCGGGCTATTTCCGCTCCATTCGCAACTATTACCGTTTTGGTTGGGTGATTCCATACCTGTTCGGCGCCTCTCCGGCGATCTGCTCGTCGTTCCTGCAGGGCAAACCGACGGCGCTGCCGTTTGAGAAAGCCGGCAACGGCATGTACTACCTGCCTTATGCGACCTCGTTGCGTCTGAGCGATCTGGGCTATACCAATAAATCGCAAAGCAATCTCGGAATTACGTTTAACGATCTCTACGAGTATGTGGCAGGATTGAAGCGGGCGATTAAAACGCCTTCCGAAGAGTATGAAAATATTGGGCTGGAGAAAGACGGCAAGCGTCTGCAAATCAACAGCAACGTGCTGCAGATCGAAAACGAGCTGTACGCGCCGATTCGCCCGAAACGCGTGACCCGCAGCGGCGAAACGCCTTCCGACGCGCTGCTGCGCGGCGGTATTGAGTACATTGAAGTTCGCTCCCTGGATATCAATCCGTTCTCACCGATTGGCGTTGATGAGCAGCAGGTACGTTTCCTCGATCTGTTTATGGTCTGGTGCGTGCTGGCCGATGCGCCGGAGATGAGCAGCGACGAGCTGCTGTGCACGCGCACCAACTGGAATCGGGTGATTCTGGAAGGCCGTAAGCCGGGCCTGACGCTGGGTATTGGCTGCGAAACCGCTCAGTTCCCGCTGGCTCAGGTCGGCAAAGATCTGTTCCGCGATTTACGCCGCGTGGCGCAAACGCTGGATAGCATCCACGGATGCCAGGCCTATCAGCAGGTCTGCGATGAGCTGGTCGCCTGCTTCGATAATCCGGAATTAACCTTCTCGGCGCGCATTCTGCGTTCTATGCTTGAAGAGGGGATTGGCGGTACCGGCAGAGAGCTGGCCGATCGGTATCGGACGATGCTGCGCGAAGAGCCGCTGGAAATTTTAAGCGAAGCGGATTTTGTCGCCGAGCGTGAAGCATCGGTACAGCGTCAGAAGAAGGTGGAGGCGGCGGATAGCGAGCCGTTTGAAGCGCTGCTGACACGGCACGCGTAGTTTTACGAGCCGTAAAAAAGAAAACGGCCACATCACTGTGGCCAAACTTTCATCTCTGATTCAGGGATGATGATGATAATAAATGCGCGTCTTTCATATACTCAGACTCGCGGCCTCAAAAAGAGTTCATTTTATTTTAAAAAAAATCACTATCGGAGGTGAAGAATGCCGTTGTTAGATAGTTTCACAGTCGACCATACCCGAATGGAAGCGCCTGCGGTGCGTGTCGCGAAGAAAATGAACACGCCTCACGGCGATGAAATCACCGTTTTCGATCTGCGATTCTGCGTGCCAAACCAGGAAGTGATGCCGGAAAGAGGCATTCACACCCTTGAGCACCTGTTTGCCGGCTTCATGCGCGATCACCTGAACGGCAATGGTGTGGAAATTATCGACATCTCTCCGATGGGCTGCCGCACCGGGTTCTATATGAGCCTGATCGGTACGCCGGACGAGCAGCGCGTCGCGGATGCCTGGAAAGCGGCGATGGCCGACGTGCTGAAGGTGAAAGATCAGAATCAGATCCCGGAGCTGAACGTTTATCAGTGCGGAACCTACACCATGCACTCGCTGGAGGAAGCTCAGGAAATCGCTCGCCATATTATTGAGCGCGATGTCCGCGTCAACAGCAACGATGAGCTGGCGCTGCCGAAAGAAAAACTGCAAGAACTGCACATCTAGTGCTTCTGCCACGGCCCGGCGAACCGCGTCGGGCCGCTACTCCCTGACGCCGCGATGTCGACGACTTTAACCTTCAATTTTCAACACCGTTCGCTGGTGCCTTTTGCCCATGATTACGCCCATGGCGATAGCGAACCCTGGCATCAGCACGATTGCGCCCAGCTGCTGCATATCCTCAGCGGCGTGGTGCGGGTGGAAACCGCGCAGGGTTATTGGGTTGTGCCGCCGGGGCGTGGCGTCTGGCTGCCCGCCGGTACGCCGCATACCCTACGGGTGACCGGCGTCGCGGCCGCGCGAACCCTGTTTATCGATCCCCTTGCCCGGGCCGATCTCCCCTCATCCTGCCAGATAGTCCAGGTGACTCCGCTGCTGCGTGAACTGATCGTCGCATCGCTGACGCTGGCGGAATCCTACGCGCCGGGCAGCCGCGATGAACGCATTTACGAACTGATCCTCGATGAAATTCGCGGCATGGCAGTGCTGCCGTTTGGCCTGCCGGAGCCGCAAAGCGAAGCGCTGCGCCGTTTATGCCAGAAGGTAAGAGAAGCGCCCGGCGAACCCTGGAGCAGCGCCGAGGCGGCGAAGGAGAGCAGCATGAGCGAGCGCACGCTGAATCGTCATTTTCAGCAGCAGACCTCGCTCACCTGGAGCGAGTGGGTGCGCCGGGCGAAGCTGATGGAAGCGCTGGTTCGCCTGGCACAGGGGCATTCGGTATTGCGGGTGGCGCTGGATCTCGGCTACGGCAGCCATAGCGCTTTTAGCGCCATGTTTCGCCGGGTGATAGGCGTGGCCCCCAGCGACTACTTCCGCTCGCCGGCGTAATGGCCTGCGCTCATCGCATTGCACAACGCCTGCAGCGAGGCGCGCGCCACGTCGCTATCAATTCCTACCCCCCAGCGGCTGTCGCCATTCGGGAAGACGCAGCGAATATAGGCCACTGAACGGCTGTCGCTACGTTCGCCGAGGGTATGCTCATGATAATCTTTAATCACGATGTGTTGCTTTAACAGGCCGCTCAGCCCGCTGGCGGCGGCGGACAGCAGGCCGTTGCCGCGGCTCTGCAGTCGTCGCGTTTCACCGGCGATGCGCAGGGTCGCCTGCAGAGAAAGCTGGCCGTCCTGCTGGCTATCGCTTTGGTAATCCAGCAGCGCAAGCGGCGGCTGGGGCAGAAGTCCGTAGCGGGCGCGAAACAGCTGCCACAGCGCGTTCTGGGTCATCTCTTTACCATGCGTATCGGTTTCGTGCTGAACGTGCAGGCTAAAATCCTGCTGCAGCGCGCGCGGCAGCTTCAGGCCATGATTCTGCTCAATCAGCCACGCGCTTCCGCTTTTGCCGGACTGGCTGTTGACGCGGATCACCGCTTCGTAGCTACAGCCGATATCCTGCGGGTCGATGGGCAGATAGGGCATTTCCCAGCGTTCGCCGGGCCGGCGGGCATCGAACCCTTTTTTGATCGCATCCTGATGCGAGCCGGAAAAGGCGGTATAGGCGAGGCTTCCCGCCCACGGGTGGCGCGGATGAACCGGGATCTGGTTGCAGCTTTCGACAATTTCGACCACCCGGTTCATTTCGGAGAAGCTGAGCCGGGGATCGACGCCCTGGCTGTAGAGATTCATCGCCAGCGTCACCAGACAGACGTTACCGGTGCGTTCGCCGTTGCCGAACAGGCAGCCTTCGACGCGGTCGGCGCCGGCCATCACCGCCAGCTCCGCGCTGGCGACGCCGGTTCCCCGGTCGTTATGCGGATGGACGCTGATGCACACATCGGCGCGGCGCGAGAAGTGACGACAAAAATACTCAATTTGATCGGCATAAACGTTAGGCGTGCTCACTTCTACCGTCGCGGGCAGATTGATAATCATCGGCCGTTCGGCGCAGGGCTGCCAGATTTCCGCCACCGCTTCGCAAATCTCCAGCGCGAATTCCGGCTCGGTGAAGCAGAAGGTTTCCGGGGAATACTCGTATTGCCAGCGGGTCTGCGGCTGCTGTTCGCACTGCTGGCGGATAAGCCGGGTGCCGCGGGTCGCCAGCTCGACCACCTGCGCTTTGTTCATTCCAAAAACCAGCTCGCGGAACAGCGGAGCGGTGGCGTTATAGAGGTGAACGGTGGCGCGGTGGGCATCGCGCAGCGATTCGAAGGTTCTGAGGATTAAATCTTCCCGCGCCTGGGTCAGCACCTGAATCGTCACATCCTGCGGGATACGCCGTTCTTCAATCAGTTGACGCACAAAGTTGAAATCGGTTTGCGAAGCCGAGGGAAATGCCACCTCGATCTCTTTAAATTCGCACTCCAGCAGCAAGTCCCAGAACTGCAGCTTGCGCGCGCTGTCCATCGGCTCGGCCAGCGCCTGGTTGCCGTCGCGCAGGTCGGTGGAGAGCCAGCGGGGGGCGCGGGTTATTTTTTGCTCCGGCCAGCGGCGGTCGGGCAGGGCAATCGGCGGATAGGGACGGTATTTTTCACCGGGTTGAGTCAGCATGATTTTCTCCTTCTTAGCGGATCTTCATCGTGCACGACAGAGCGAAAAGGCATCTCCAGCAAACTGGACATCAACTAGCGTAAACCGGACAACCTGCGTGTTGGGCAATAAAAAAGGGATCCGCAGATCCCTTCAGGTCAAACCTTAGTGCGCGCCGCCGCCGCCGCCCCCGGCGCTAAACGGCGGCCTGGCAAACCACACCAGCCCGAGCAGTAGGATAAATATTGCCGCCGAGAACCAGAAAATTTCGTTGGCGGAGATAATCAGCCCCTGGTTGGTTATCTGCTGCGCTATCCAGCCGGACGCCTGCTGTTGCGTCATCCCTAATCCCTGCAGCTGATCGTACATCTGCTGGGCGTTGGGATTATACGGCGTCACCGATTCGGTAAGCTGAGCATGGTGCAGCGCCTCGCGGTTCGTCCACATAGTGGTGGTAATCGAGGTGCCGATGGAGCCCGCCAGGGTACGCGTGAAGTTCGACAGGCTCGATGCCGCCGCCAGCCGTTCCGGCGGCAGGCCGGAAAGCGTAATGGTCGTCAGCGGCATAAAGAAGCAGGCCACCGCGAAGCCCTGGATAAACTGCGGCCACGCCGAGGCGCCGAAGTCCATACCCGGTTCGAAGGTCCACGCGCGCCAGTAGAAACAGACCGCGTACATAATAAAGCTGAAGGTAACCAGCCGACGCATATCCAGCTTATGCGCGAAGCGGCCGATAATCGGCGACAGGATTACCGGGATCACCCCGACCGGGGCCGAGGCCAGACCGGCCCAGGTGGCGGTATAGCCGTATACCTCCTGCAGTAGCTGCGGCAACAGCACGATAGCGCCGAAGTAGAGCATATAGGCGAGGCTGATACACAGGCAGCCGATGGTGAAGTTTCGCGACTTAAAGAGCGACAGGTCGACTATCGGGTTGTCGTCGGTTAGCTCCCAGACGATCAGGAAGCTTATCGCCACCACCGCGACAATGGTCAGGATGATGATCTCGTTTGAGGCGAACCAGTCCAGCTCTTTACCCCGGTCGAGCATCACCTGCAGGCTACCGATACCAATAATCAGCAGCGCCAGGCCAACGCCGTCAATCCGCCGCTGCTCGGTGCGGGTTTCGCGGTTGCGCAGGGTCTGTAGCGTCATGACCACCACGGCGATGCCAATCGGCACGTTGATAAAGAAGATCCAGCCCCAGTGGTAGTTGTCGCTGATATAGCCGCCGAGAATCGGGCCGCAAATCGGCGCGACGATCACCGTCATTGACCACAGCGCCAGGGCGATAGAGCGCTTGGCGGGCGGATAGTTGCTGAGCAGCAGACTTTGCGACAGCGGAATCAGCGGACCGGCGACGATCCCCTGAATCACGCGGAAGAAAATTAGCATCGTCAGGCTGTTTGACATGCCGCAGGCCCAGGAGGCGATGGCGAACGCCACCGTCGACCAGAGGAATAGCTTCACTTCACCTACGCGCTTTGCCAGCCAGCCGGTAATCGGAATGGAGATAGCGTTCGCCACCCCAAACGAGGTGATAACCCAGGTCCCCTGGCTCAACGATGAGCCAAGGTTACCGGCGATGGTGGGGATGGCCACGTTGGCGATGGTGGAGTCCAGCACCTGCATAAAGGTCGCGAGCGACAGCGCAATGGTCATAATGACCAGCTGCGCGCCTTCCAGCGGTTTTTGCTGTTGCATTACGCTCACCCCGAATTATCCGGCGTTGGCCTGGATGATGTCGTTTATCAGCTTATTGACCGGCTCAAGGCCGATTTCGCGGGCATTGCTTTCGTAAACCGGAGCGCTACGTACCTGGCTTGCCAGCATCTCGCCGCCGCGGTCGGTGGTGTTCACCTCAACCAGGGTCGAAAGGCCGATGCGCAGCGGGTGCTCTGCCAGCTGTTTTTCATCCAGCTCGATACGTACCGGCAGGCGCTGAACCACTTTGATCCAGTTGCCGGTGGCGTTCTGCGCGGGCAGCAGCGAGAAGGCGCTACCGGTGCCCATATCGAGGCCGACCACTTTACCGGTGTATTTCACATCGTCACCGTAAATATCGCTGATCACGGTGGCCGGCTGACCGATACGCATGTGCGCCAGCTGGGTTTCTTTAAAGTTGGCGTCAATCCACAGGTTGGTCGCTGGCACGACGGCCATCAGCGGGGTGGTGGTGGTGATTTGCGCGCCGGGCTGTACGGAGCGACGCGAAACGTAGCCGCTAATCGGGCTGACGATTTTCGTCCGCTGCAGGGCCAGCCAGGCGTTACGCACTTCGGTGGCCGCTTGCAGCACCGCAGGCTGCTGTTCCAGCTTCGTGCCCAGAACGATCGCCTGATTGGCGTTGTATTGCTGAATCGCCACGTCCAGTTCGGCCTGCGCGCTGGCAACCGTGTCGCGCGCGTGCTGCAGCTCTTCGCGGCCAATCAGGTTGGCGGCCCCCAGCGGAATACGACGGTTAAGGTCGGTCTGCGCCTGGGAAAGCGCGGTTTTTTTCACGTCGATGCTGGCCTGCAGCTGCTTGCTGTTGATCATCTGCTGGCGCGTTTGACGTACGCTGGCGGCCAGCTGGGTTTGCGCTTTTTCAAACGCCTGCTGGGCATCGGTCTGGTCGAGGGTGACCAGCGGATCGCCTTTTTGCACGTAGTCGGTGTTGTCGGCCCAGACTTTCGTCACGCTGCCGGACACCTGCGCCATAATTTGTACCTGATTCCCTGCCACGTACGCGTCGTCGGTC
The DNA here is from genome assembly GCF_009025755.1 of Klebsiella sp. RCJ4. Classification (NCBI taxonomy): domain Bacteria; kingdom Pseudomonadati; phylum Pseudomonadota; class Gammaproteobacteria; order Enterobacterales; family Enterobacteriaceae; genus Klebsiella; species Klebsiella sp. RCJ4. Next base: position 107,412 of record NZ_WCIN01000012.1, on the reverse strand, counting down.
TCTTCGAAGTGACGCAGTACCAAAAACCAATAAATCCCGTATGCCACGGCAACAATAATAAAGAGCAAGGTCAGCAGCAGGAGGGCGCCTTTACGTTTCCCTTTTTTGCTGCCCGGTTGCTGCGGGGTTTGGCTCTCCGCATTTGCGCTCATGTTATTCTCCACGATCTTATTATTTCACATCGGCTGAGCCGACCTGTTTATCAGAAAGGCCAGCAGAAGATCTGCTGGCCTGTCCGTTTTCCTTGTCAATCCAGAAAAATTGTTGAGCGGTTGGTTCCGCGCTTAGCGCAGAGACTCCGCAAGCACGCCATCCTCTTCCATTTGGTCAAGACGACCAAGCAGCTTACGGGTGATGTGCTCGAGCTGATCTTTTTCGCTGGTGCTTAAAGAAGACCAGAGTTGATGCAGGCAGTTGTGCTGCGGGGGTAACACTTCGCGCAGGAACTGATGCCCCTTTTCGGTAAGCTGTAAATGCAGGCAGCGACGATCGTTATCGCTTTCGCGGCGCTCAATCCAGCCGCGTTTTTCCAGCTCGTCGGCAATGCGCGTGGCGTTGGTACGCGAAGAGCCCAGCGCGCAGCTCAGCTCGGAAGGCTGAATGCTGTGGTTTTCCTGAGACTCGAGCGTGATCAGCGCCATAAACAATGTCTCGTTAATCCCTTGCGCTTTCAGCATCTTGTTGCGGTTTTCCAGCAATTTTCCCTGCATATGCATGCAAAGACGGGTGAGCAGAATCTCCTGAAAAGGAAAGTCTTCGTGACGGCTGGCGCGGAACTTGAGCATTTGCTCAATGGGAGTAAACGAACTATCCATTTTGGTTATGACCTCATTAATTACAGTCGATATAATAACTATTGTGACAAATAAATCAAATGAATTATTGACAGAAATTGATACTTTAAGCTTATAGCCATGTGCCGATTTTCCAGACAACACCGTAGGTTAGGGCGCTTAATAGTGTAGGCAAAATAATGCTGCGCGTTTTCCAGAAAGCCAGACCCAGCACGGCGAAGCCAGCCAGCGTGGGCAGCAGGCGGCGGGCATCGTGGAGAATTTCCGGTACGCTGGAGACCACCAGCAGCGCGCAAATAGAGGCGATGCCGATGGTGTCCAGCAGCACGCTGACCGGCCCGCGACGCGTCGGACGCGCGTTCCCGGCGCGCAGGCGCAGCGGCAGATAGCGGAACAGATAATTTACGCAGCCGACCACGACGCCGATAATTAAAACATCACTGTTCATCGGGCATCCCCTCAATGCTGGCCTGCACCAGCGCGGTCAGACAGCCGCAGACGATCCCGGCAAGGATAGCGGCGGGAATGGAAAACAGGATGATCCCCCCCAGCGCCCCTGCCAGCGCGGCGGTTACGCTAAGCGACTGCTTGCGCTGGAAAGAAGCCAGCAAAAAGCTCATAAACAGAGCGGGAAGCATAAAGCCCAGCGCCGCTTCCACCGCCGGAAAGTCGGTCAGCAGGCCGCTGCCCGAATAAGCGCCGATCAGCGTACCGAAGACCCATGACGCCCAGGACATCAAAGCGATACCGATCATCCAGTTTTCGCTCCAGCGTCGATTGTCGCGTACCAGTTTAGCGGTGGCGGCGGCAAAGACCTCATCGGTCAGGCCGAATGCCCATACCGCGGTTTTTTTCTTGCTCAGCGCGCGCTGGATGCGGCTGCGCAGGGAAGGGCCGTAGAGAACGTGGCGAACGTCCATCGCCATGACGGTGAGCGCGGCGACCCACAGCGAGCTTCCCGCCGCCAGCATCGCGGTGATCACGAACTGGCTGGCGCCCGCGTAAATAATGCAGGAGAAAAACAGGCTTTCCAGCGGAGTGAAGCCGAGCTTAGTGGCGTTGAGGCCGAAGGCGAAGGCCACGGGAATATAGCTGATGACGATCGGCAGGCTGTCTTTCAGGCCTTCAGCCAGCGTGGCCGCGTCAGCGGGAGGAGAGTGCGTCAATGCGTCAGGATTTTCCATAGGAATTGCTTATTAATAACTCACGTGAAAATCACATGATTAAACAGGTGGATTTACCTTAGCAGAGAGCGGTGCGGCTTAACAGTAACGAAAACGTTGATGGCTAAAGTTATGCAGTTTATTTGCATATTAATCCATCATTTAGAACAGGAGATGTCGTGTTGTGCAGGAGGCCGTCTTCCCCGGGGGCGGCGCAAAGCGCCTTGCCCGGGCTACGGGTTTTGTAGCCCGGACAGATGTGTAGCATCGCCTCCGGGAATTGGCTATAAATTGGGAGACTATTTCTGCGCGGCCAGCGCTTCTTCCACCCAGCCGTCAAACTGCTGCTGGTGGGCTTTGATCCAGCCATCGACGTGGCCCTGGATATCTGCCTCAGAACCATGTCCCGCGTGCATCATGGCATTTTCGGCGTTGATATCGGCAATCGGCAGCTTCATGATGCTGAACAGTTTCGCCGCCGCCGGGTTTTTCTCGGCCCAGGCTTTGTTGGCGACAATATGCATTGTGTTCACCGGGAAGCCATAGTTCATGCCGTTTGGCAGTTTGGTATCAATATCTTTCTGTTCGCCCGGCAGGGAAGAGAACGGCACCTGCAGCCAGACGACGTCTTTACCCGGCTTCAGCACATCGCTGACCCAGTAAGGCGTCCAGGTGTAGTAGATGACCGGCTTGCCCTCTTTATAACGGGCAATGGTGTCGGCCATCATGGCGGCATAGTTACCCTGATTGTGGGTGACGGTATTATTCAGGCCATAGGCATCAAGCTGATGGTTGATCACCGCTTCACAGCCCCAGCCCGGGGTACAGCCGGTCAGGTCGGCTTTGCCGTCGCCGTTGGTGTCAAACAGTTTGGCGATTTTCGGATCTTTTAGCTGATCGATAGATTTAATGTGGTACTGCTCGGCCGTTTTCTTATCAATCAGATAGCCCTGCGCCGCGCCGTTCACAAACACGCCTTCGCGGTAGAACTTTTTATCCCCGCCGGCGGCAGCGTACATATCGTCGTGCAGGGGCTGCCAGTTGACGGCGGTAAAAGTGGCGTCGCCGGAGGCGAGCGAAGTATAGCCAACGTTGTAATCCACTTCGCTCGGCTTATCGACGGTATAACCAAGTTTCTCCAGCGCGCGGCTGACCAGCAGGGTCTGGAAGGTCTCTTCCGAAATAGTGCTCTGAATCGGCTTAACGGTAATGCCTTTGCCAGGCAGATCCGCCGCGAAGGCGGTGGTGGAAATGAGGGCGGTTAACGCTGTGGCAAGGATCGCTGTATGTCGCATCGTTGTTCCTTTTACTTATCAGAAGGGAAGTCTATCCCCCCGGCTGCCGGGGGGATGGGCTCTTATTTACAGAAAGGGCGAGTTATCAGCCCCAGTGGGCCGGTTGCATACCAGCGGCGGTTGCCGCGGCTGCGTGAGTCCCGTCCTACGGCCTGAGTCAGACGGTCAAGAATAATGGCGAGGATAACAATCCCGACGCCGCCAACGGTGGCCAGGCCCATATCAAGGCGACCGATGCCGCGCAGTACCATCTGGCCGAGACCGCCAACGGCAATCATTGAGGCGATGACCACCATCGACAGGGCCAGCATCAGCGTCTGGTTGACCCCGGCCATAATCGTCGGCATGGCCAGCGGTAGCTGAACCTTAAACAACAGCTGACGCGGGCTGGCGCCGAAGGAGCGCGACGCTTCAATCAGATCCGCCGGCACCTGGTTAATCCCCAGAATGGTCAGACGAACAATCGGCGGCAGGGCGAAGATAATGGTGACCACCACGCCCGGAACGTTGCCGATACCGAACAGCATCACAATGGGCACCAGGTAGACAAACGCCGGCGTGGTCTGCATCGCGTCGAGCAGCGGACGGATAATTTTCGCCGCCCGCGGGCTCCGCGCCAGCCATATCCCAAGCGGCAGGCCGATCAGCATACAAAACAGCAGCGCGGTCAGCACCAGCGCCAGGGTCACCATCGCCTGCGACCAGGCGCCGATAGCGCCGATAGCGATCAGCGAAATCAGCGTCGCCGCGCCCATGCCGACGCTGGAAATCTGCCAGGCAATCAGCGAGAAAATAATAATCGCCACCGGCGCCGGCATACCCAGCAGCAGCTGCTGGAAGGCGCTCAGGATGTAATCCACCGGTACACGTATTCCCTGGAATACCGGACGAAAATGCATCACGACCCAGTCGATACCGTGCGTGACCCAGCTGTCGAGCGGGATCAGCGTTTTATGGAACGGGTCCATAATATTGAAGTGTTCCGGCTGCGGCGCGGGCGCGCTGCTCAGCCAGTCGGCACCGCCGCCATCGGTCGGCGCCGGCGTAGAGGTGCCCCAGGCATCGGCGGATTGCGCTGCGCTATCCGCCGCCGGTGCGGTGTCCCACGGGTTAGATTGATCAGCCATTGTTTGCCCCCTCGCGATCTAAAGCCTGCAGCAGCATCCGTTTGGAAATAATGCCGATGTACTGGTGCCCCTCGTCGACAACCGGCACCGCGCACGGTGCATGGCCGACGTGAGAGAGCAGCTCGCTGAGCGGCGTTTGCGCATCCACCGCCTGCGGTGAGTCGATTAACGCCGCATCAATTCCCTGACCTTCGCTTAGCGCGGCTTTCAGGGAATCAATGGAGACAATGCCAACAAACTTATTCCCGCGTTCAATGACGTAGCCATATTCGCGGTCTTCATCCTGCAGCAATTTCAGCGCGGAACGCGGGCCAAAGCCGGGCGTTTTGCGAATCAGCCCCACCGGGCTACGGCGGGCAATATCTTTGGCGCTGAACACCTGGCTAATATCGACGCCGCGGAAGAAGGTTCGGACATAATCATTGGCCGGATTATTGAGTATTTCATCCGGCGTACCGACCTGAACCACTTCACCATTTTGCATAATGGCAATCCGATCGCCAATACGCATGGCTTCATCAAGATCGTGGGAAATAAAGACCACGGTACGCTGATGTCTGGCCTGTAATTTAGTGAGCTCATCCTGCATCTCGGTACGAATTAACGGGTCGAGCGCGGAGAAGGCTTCATCCATTAACAGAATATCGGGATTAATCGCCAGCGCGCGGGCGAGACCAACGCGCTGGCGCATGCCGCCGGAGAGTTCGTCCGGGTAGGCATGAGCGTAGTTTTCCAGGCCGACCTGGCGCAGCGCCTCCAGCGCTTTCTCCTGGCGTTCCTGAGTCGGCACGCCGGCCAGCTCCATGCCGAAAGCGGCGTTGTCGAGCACGGTCATATGCGGCATAAGCGCAAAGGATTGAAAAACCATCGCAATTTTTTTTCTGCGCACCTCCCGGAGCTCGGCGTCAGAGATTTTAGCGATATCGACGCCGTCGATCAGGACCTGGCCGCGGGTGGGTTCAATCAGGCGATTGAGAAGGCGAACCATGGTAGATTTCCCCGATCCGGAGAGCCCCATGATGACGAATATCTCGCCTTCTTCAATGGTCAGACTGGCGTTCTTTACGCCAAGCGATAACCCCGTCTTTTCCAGTATTTGTTCTTTCGATAGTCCTTTATCGATATATTTGAAAGCCCGCTGCGGGTGCTCGCCAAATATCTTATAGAGATTCTTGATTTCTAATTTAATTGCCATGCAATAGAGTGTTTCCTGTTATTTATTAATATCGATACGGTACCCGGTGATGATAATTGCTTTTTTACACCCTAACATACTGAGAATCTGTGACAACCCTTTATGTGGCGTTGCCAGGGAAATGCGCAAGGGAGAATTCCGGTGCATCCCCCGTGATATAAGGGCTGAGCGCGAATGACTTATGGTCGATATTTTTTAGTTATGTTGCGTTAATTCAGGCGAAAATCGAGGGCATGCTGTTGAATATGACACGGTGATGACCGAAAGATATTGAGTGAGGCGAAAACAAATAATGTGAAATAAATCACCAGGAAATATGCTGATATATTCCTGGTGAAAGTAAGGCTAAAAGTCCCAATCGCCGTCGACGGTTTCTTCCGCTTTTCCCATCACATACGATGAACCTGAACCGGAAAAGAAGTCGTGGTTTTCGTCGGCATTCGGCGAAAGCGCGGCGAGGATCGCCGGATTGACGGCGGCCATTTCCGCCGGGAATAGCGCGTCGTAGCCGAGGTTCATCAGCGCCTTATTGGCGTTGTAGCAGAGAAAGGCGTTGACCTCCTCAATCCAGCCGCTATCGGCGTACAGTTCGCGGGTGTAGGCCAGTTCGTTGTCATACAGGTCCATCAACAGGTCGAGGGCGAAGTTTTTCATCTCCTCGCGCTTCTCGGCGCTGACTATTTCCAGCCCCTTCTGGAATTTGTAGCCAATGTAATAACCGTGTACCGCTTCATCGCGGATGATCAGGCGAATCAGATCGGCGGTGTTGGTCATCTTCCCCCGGCTGGAGAAGTACATCGGCAGCCAGAAGCCGGAGTAGAAGAGGAACGATTCGAGAAAGACGCTGGCGATTTTTTTCTTCAGCGGTTCATCTGCCTGATAGTACTCCAGCATCAGCTGCGCTTTGCGCTGCAGCGGCGCGTTTTGTTCGCTCCAGGCATAGGCGGCATCGACGTCTTTGGTCTGGCAGAGCGTCGAGAAAATGGAGCTGTAGGAGCGGGCGTGCACCGCCTCCATAAAGCTGACGTTCGACAGCACCGCTTCCTCATGCGGGGTGAGGGCGTCGGCCATCAGCGCCGGGGCGCCAACGGTATTCTGGATGGTATCGAGCAGCGTCAGGCCGGTGAAGACGCGAATCGTTAGCTGCTGTTCCGCCGGGGCGAGCGTTTGCCAGGCGGGGATATCGTTAGACAGCGGCACCTTCTCCGGCAGCCAGAAGTTGCTGGTCAGCCGATTCCAGACCTCCAGATCCTTATCATCTTCAATTTTGTTCCAGTTAATGGCGCTGATGCGCGATAAATGGGTCATCCTGTTCTCCTTACAGCGCGCAGGACACGCAGCCTTCGATTTCGGTACCTTCCAGCGCCAGCTGGCGCAGACGGATGTAATAGAGCGTTTTGATGCCTTTCTTCCACGCATAGATTTGCGCTTTATTGATATCGCGCGTGGTGGCGGTATCGGGGAAGAACAGGGTCAGCGACAGCCCCTGATCGACATGGCGCGTCGCCTCGGCGTAGGTGTCGATGATCTTCTGCGGGCCGATTTCGTAAGCGTCCTGATACAGCGCCAGGTTGTCGTTGGTCATAAACGGCGCCGGATAGTAAACGCGTCCGGTTTTCCCCTCCTTGCGGATCTCTATCTTCGACACGATCGGATGGATGCTGGAGGTCGCGTGGTTGATGTACGAAATAGAGCCCGTCGGCGGCACCGCCTGCAGGTTGCGGTTATAAATGCCGTAGCGCATCACGTCATCGCGCAGCTGCCGCCACATATCGCGGTCGGGCAGGACAATACCGGCACGGGCAAACAGCGCGCGGACTTTCGCCGTTTTCGGCTGCCAGTCGCCTTCCAGGTAGGGGCGGAAATAATCACCGCTGGCGTACCGCGACTGCTCGAATCCGGCAAAACGCGTGCCTTTTTCCCGCGCTATCAGCATCGAGGTACGCAGCGCGTGCCAGGTGATGGTATAGAAATAGAAATTGGTGAAATCCAGCCCCGCTTCGCTGCCGTAGGCAATACCTTCGCGCGCCAGATAGCCGTGCAGATTCATCTGCCCAAGGCCGATGGCGTGCGAGGCGGCATTGCCCGCCGCGACCGACGGTACCGAACGGATATCGCTCATTTCGGACACCGCGGTCAGACCGCGCACCGCGACCTCAACCGTGCGGGCGAAATCAGGAGAGTCCATGGTATGGGCAATATTCAGCGAGCCGAGGTTACAGGAGATATCCTGGCCGATGCTGGCGTAATCCAGGTTTTCGTCAAAGGTAGAAGGCGCGTTAACCTGCAGGATCTCCGAGCACAGGTTGCTCATATTGATGCGCCCGGCAATCGGGTTCGCGCGATTAACCGTGTCTTCAAACATGATGTACGGATAGCCGGATTCAAACTGAATTTCCGCCAGCCGCTGGAACAGATCGCGGGCGCGGATCCAGCGCTTGCTGACCCGCGCGTCGGCCACCAGTTGTGCATACATTTCGCTTACCGCGATATCGCCGAACGGTTTACCGTACAGGCGCTCGACGTCGTAGGGCGAGAACAGCGCCATCTGCGCATCTTCTTTCGCTAACTGAAAGGTGATATCCGGAATCACCACCCCGAGCGAGAGCGTTTTAATGCGGATTTTTTCATCGGCGTTCTCGCGTTTGGTATCAAGGAAACGCAGGATATCGGGATGATGGGCGTGCAGATAGACCGCGCCGGCCCCCTGGCGCGCGCCGAGCTGGTTGGCGTAGGAGAAGGCGTCTTCCAGCATTTTCATCACCGGCACCACGCCGGAGGACTGATTCTCGATGCGCTTGATTGGCGCCCCGGCTTCGCGAAGATTGGAGAGCAGAAACGCCACGCCGCCGCCGCGCTTGGATAGCTGCAGCGCCGAGTTCACCGCCCGGCCAATGGATTCCATATTGTCTTCGATGCGCAGCAGAAAGCAGGAGACCAGCTCGCCGCGCTGCTGTTTACCCGCGTTGAGGAACGTCGGCGTGGCGGGCTGAAAGCGTCCGGAGAGGATCTCATCGGTTAGCTGCCGGGCCAGCGCCTCGTTACCCTGCGCCAGGGCCAGGGCCACCATGCAGGTGCGGTCGCCAAAGTCTTCAAGGTAGCGCTTACCATCGAAGGTTTTCAGCGCGTAGCTGGTATAGAACTTCCATGCGCCGAGAAACGTCTGGAAGCGAAAACCGTAGCCCTGAGCGTACGCGAACAGCGCAAGAATAAACGAGCGATCGTAGCGGGCCAGCACCCTGGCGTCGTAATAGCCTTCGGCGACCAGCCACGTCAGCTTGTCGTCCTGGCTGGTAAAGGGCACGGTATTCGGCTCAACGTGGTTGGCCATAAACGCCGCTACCGCCTGATGGTCTTTGTCAAACGGGATGCGGCCGTTGCTGTCGTAGAGATTCAGCATCGCGTTGAGGGCGTGGAAATCCGGCGCCTCGGTGGTTATACGTTCTGCGGTTGTCGTTGCCAAAATTCGCTTACTCCTTTACGCACGTTGTCGACATCTTGCGGGGTGCCCATCAGCTCAAAGCGATAGAGATACGGTACGCCGCATTTCTGCTTGATGACGTCGCCTGCCCGGCCGTAGGCCTCGCCAAAATTACGATTGCCCGCGGCGATGACGCCGCGAATGAGCTGGCGGTTATGCGGATCGTTGAGGAAACGGATCGCCTGCCGGGGGACCGCGCCCGCCGTGCCGCCGCCGCCATAGCTGGGGACGATAAGAATGTAGGGTTCGTCTACCTGGATGCGCTCGCGTTCGTTAAGCGGTATACGCACGGCGGGCAGCCCCAGACGCTGGACGAACCGGTGCGTATTTTCGGAACTGCTGGAGAAGTAGACGATCAGGCTCATACGCTGGCCGCTGACGCTGTAGGGCGCAGGCGATTGATCATATCGGGACGGAAGCCGGACCAGCGGGTCTCTCCGGCAATCACCACCGGCAGCTGACGGAAACCCTGCTCGCGCAGCATATCGACGGCTTCAGGGTGGTGGTCGATGTTGATCATGTCGAATTCAAACCCGCGGGTTTCCATGGCCCGTTTAGTGGCATGGCATTGCACGCAGTCGTTTTTAGTGTAAATAGTAATGCGCATGATTCGTATTTCCATTTAAGATAACAGTACGACGTAAAATTGACGTCGCGTGCTATGGGTTATCGTTGAAGGAAATACTAGATGTAGTTATTTAAAAGTTCAACAACTCAATATATATGGTTTTTGTAAAGGTTAACCCCCGCGGGAGGATCCGGCGGGGGGCGGGATTTCTTGCCGTGAAATTACAGGCGCATACTCACCGCCAGACGATTAAAGGCGTTCATCAGGCTGATGGCGAAGGTCAGATCGCTGATCTGGCGGGCGCTGAAATGGTCCAGCAGCGGCTGATAAACGGCGTCTTCCGCATGGCTTTCGGCGATATGGGTCACCGATTCCGCCCACGCCAGCGCCGCGCGTTCCGCATCGCTGAAATGGGCGCTCACCCGCCAGCCTGCCAGCGCGTCCAGCTTGTTTTGCGCGACGCCGGATTTACGCAGGGCTTTGCTGTGCATCTCCAGGCAGAAGGCGCAGCCGTTGATTTGCGATACCCGCAAATACACCAGCTCGATCAGCGCGCCATCCAGCTCGCTTTTTTCCAGCGCAATTTTGGCCTGAACCAGGGCGTTATAGACTTCCGGGCTCAGTTCATTGTACGGCTGACGTAGTGTGTTCATTTTACTCTCCTCATTAAGACGCGAGGAAAATAGCACTATAATGGACTGCATAAGATAGCCATATTGCGATGAAAAAAGCAGACCATGATGGACGGTAAAAAAATTCCGCATTACCAGCGCATTGCCCGACAGCTTAAGCAGGCGATTGAGCGCGGCGAGCTGGCTCCGGGCAGCAGGCTGCCTGCAAGTCGGGTCTATGCTCAGGAGCTTGGCGTGTCGCGGGCGACGATTGAGAACGCCTGGGGAGATCTGGTGGCGCAGGGATGGCTGGAGCGGCGCGGACAGGCGGGGACCTTTGTCAGCGATCGGCTGCTGCCGCAGCAAAACGCGTCCGTTCAGCCCGTCGAGGGCGATGAACCCGCGGCGCCGCTGCCGTTTCAGCTGGGGCTGCCCGCGCTGGATCTGTTTCCACGCGGCCTGTGGGCGCGCGTGATGGGTCGGCGTCTGCGTACGCAAACGCGTTTTGACCTCGCGCCAGGCGATCCCAGCGGTGAACCGACGCTTCGCCGGGCGATCGTCGATTATTTGCGTCTGTCGCGCAGTATTGAGTGTCGGCCTGAGCAGGTCTTGATCACCGGTAGCTACGCGGCCTCGATGCGCCTTATTTTGCGCACGCTGGCGCGGCCTGGCCAGCAAATGTGGATGGAAGATCCGGGGTTTCCGCTGATCCGGCCGGTAGTGAACGACGAGGGGGTGGCGATCAATCCCGTTCCGGTCGACGACGACGGGATGGATATTCCCTGGGCGCAGCGGCATTACCCGAGTGCCCATTTCGCGCTGCTGACCCCGGCTCATCAAAGCCCGCTCGGCGTGGCGCTATCGCTGGCCAGGCGCAGACAGCTCCTGCTATGGGCGGCGCAGAATAACGCGTGGATTATCGAAGATGATTACGATAGCGAATTCCGCTATCACGGTAAGCCGCTGCCGCCGCTGAAAAGCCTCGACGCCCCGCAGCGGGTCATCTATGCCGGGGCGTTCAGCAAGTCTTTGTTCCCGGCATTACGCGCGGCCTGGCTGGTGGTGCCTGAGCCGCTGGTGGCGCCGTTTCGTGAACAGGCCGCGCTGATGTGCTGTAGCGTGCCGACGCTGTGGCAGCAGACGCTGGCGGATTTTATTCGCGAAGGCCACTTCTGGCGGCATCTGAAGAAAATGCGCGCCAGCTATGCCCAGCGCCGACTGTGGCTTGAGTCGGCGCTGCGGGCGCAGGGATTCACCGTCGTGCCTCAGGCGGGCGGGATCCAGATGGTGGTCAGGGTCGCCGGAGACGATCGGCCTCTGGCGCAGCGCGCCAGACGGGCTGGTCTGGCCGTACAGGCGCTGAGCGACTGGCGGATGGAGACTCGGGGAGAAGGGGGGCTGATAATGAGCTTCACCAACCTGACGTCGGCCGAAATGGCGAATCAGGCTGTGCGTAAGCTTTATGTCGCGCTTTACCCGCAGAGATAACAAAAACCCCTGCAGTGCAGGGGTAGACGCGTATTTGTTATCTTCATGGGTCTGGCTGTTTTATTATCGACGTAAATTCAGCAATACGCCAATAAATACCCCAACGGCAGCTGCGGCGCCAACGCTTTGCCACGGTTTATCGCGCACGTAGCTGTCAGCGCAGCCCATGGCATCGCACGCCGCCTGCTGAACGCGGTTATTGCCGTTAAGCCGCGCGCGGGTCTCTTTCAGCAGCGCCTGCGCTTTTTTACGCGCGGCCTCCGCTTCGTCCTTGGCGTCGCTGCCCCATGATTTCAGCACCTCTTCCAGCGTATCCGCTAATTGGCTGACATCATTATGGATATCTTCAGCGCTCTCTTCTACGTTGTTGCGGTTTGCTCGGTTGGCCATTGGTTTCTCCCTTAATTCCATTGAGTCTATAAGTGTAGGACAAGATTTTGAATTATGCTGTAAATAGCCCTTTATGGAATATTCCGAAAGCGTTGCCTTTAATGAATAAGGTAAGGTTAACGTGCGGTAAAAGATAATGAGGAATGAGTATGTATTTAAGACCCGATGAGGTGGCGCGTGTTCTTGAAAAAGCCGGCTTCACCATGGATGTTGTGACGCAAAAAGCGTACGGCTATCGCCGTGGCGATAATTATGTTTATGTGAACCGTGAAGCTCGTATGGGGCGTACCGCGTTAATTATTCATCCGGCTTTAAAAGAGCGCAGCACAACGCTTGCGGAGCCCGCGTCGGATATCAAAACCTGCGATCACTACGAGCAGTTCCCGCTCTATTTAGCGGGCGATGCTCAGCAGCATTATGGTATTCCACACGGGTTCAGTTCGCGCATGGCGCTTGAGCGTTTTCTGAGTGGCCTGTTTGGCGAAACGCAGTATAGCTGACAAAAAGCGGCTGGCTGAACCAGTCGCTTTTTTGTATCAACTCAGGCTTTGGCCTGCTGATAGGGGCTGACGCGAAACAGGCGGCGGCAGTAGTCGAGGAAATAACCGTACGCTGCGCCCATCATCATCGATACCACGATGTTGGAACTTACCGCCGCGGCGATCTGATGCCAGTCGGCGCCGACAACCAGCAGAATCGCGACGTATACCGGCGACTGGAACGTCACATAGGCCACCACATCCGCAATATTCTTCATCCAGCCGGACGGGCTAATGCGGCGCGCCTGGCGCATCGCGAAATCGCGATAAAAACCGTAAGGCACGGCAATAATAATGTTCACCGGAATCGCCACCAGTCTCGAAGATAACGACTGCTGGAAAGTCATTCCGGAGAGAAAAATTTCGATCATCATGTTCACAACGGTGCAGTACACCACCATCGCAAAGGTGTCTGCTACCGCATGACGCAAGCGGGACTGCGCAGAGAACATTGGTATGCTCCTCGAAAATGAAGTCGATAATGCCAAAAGATTCGCGGTTATTCAGCGTTTTTGGGTGCCTGTTTTGATGTGCGTAGATTATATCTCTGCATTAAAAGAGGCAACTAGCTATAAATTTTTATTTAAAGGCTTTTGGTCGATAAAATACTCTGCGTCAGGCTATTTTTTGTTCGTTACGCTACTTTTGTTCTCTTTGTTGATTTTTTTATTGTTTTTCAATTGGTTGTAAAATAAATACGTCATATAGATGAGAGCCAATCCGGGTTGTGAGGGGGGATTTCGCGACAGAATCGCGTAGTGGTGTGAGTTGTGTCACTTTTGGCGTTTTTTACACGTATAAAAGAGGAATGGTAGCATTATATGCTGATTTGTCTGCTGGGTGGGCATTCGGATTTTTTGCATGACTATTCTATAAACGCCCGTAGCGCCCTGCGAGGCGCAACCGTAAATATACGGATAACCTGCTGAGCATACAGGTAATAAGATAAAGACGTTGCCTGGCGAATAGTATTATTTGCAAAAGAATTTATTCAGTGTTGATAATTTCGCTTTTATCGATTTGTTTGCCTTATTAATTGCTAAACATTTCCGGTGCTATATCAGGAATTAGTGAAAGGCTGGAAATACATTATCATATCAATTAAACTAGCGCCGTAATCTTTGTTTCATTTGCTATTTGGGAATTTTTTGAATTATATGTCATTACTATTAGAGAAATTGAATAATATCCGTTCACTTCGCGCCATGTCCCGTGAATTCTCCATTGACGTGCTTGAAGATATGCTGGCAAAGCTAAGGACCGTCACTGAAGAAAAACGCGCTGAGGAGCAGGCGGCTCAGGCGCTGCGCGCAGAACATCAGGAAAAAATAAATACCTGGCTGGAATTAATGATGGCTGACGGCATTACCCCTGAACAATTAGCGGGCTACAATAGCGCTTCCCCGAAAGGGAGCAAAAAGCGCCAGCCGCGTCCGGCTAAATATCGTTTTACCGACCATACCGGCGCCGAGAAAACCTGGACCGGGCAGGGACGTATGCCGAAGCCGCTGGCTAAAGCGGTGGCTGAGGGAAAATCCCTCGATAGCTTTCTGATCTAATATTGAAAACGGTGGGGAGACCCACCGTTATCGTTAGCCGGCTTAATCAGCACACGCCAAAATCGCCGTCTTCTTTATAAGCCGTCACATCGGCGGCCTTCAGCGTATATTTCTCACCCTGCTCGTTGCTTGCCTGAACGGCAATAATGCGATCGTCCTGGACTTCAACGACTTTAAGTTTTGGCCCACCCGCGCGCGGTTGTACCAGGTCACCGACTGAAAACATACTGCTTCTCCTGTGTGCTGATGAATCTTTTCGCTGACATAACCATAGCTCAGCAAAAGCGTTACCAACAGTCTCTCAAAAAGGTAGAGGCTAGCGACGGTTCCAGGGCATCAAAGCCAAAAGACGCGCCATACCGCAAAACCCGGTAATACCGGCAAAGGTTAAGCCGGCGCCGACGAAGGCGCTAAGCAGAAAAAAGCCGCTGCTGAAAGCGTAACCTAAAGCGACGCCAAGCAAAATCAGGACGCCGGCGACGATCTGTACCTGACGCATAAGCGGCAGCGGCTGTGATTTATCCTCTTTCACCGGCAGACCGGCCGCTTTCCACGCCTGAATTCCGCCAGCCAGCAGCTTTACCTGCGCCGGTGCGGCGGCCTGCGCCAGACGGGCCGCGTTATTTTGGGTGCGCGATCCCGCCTGACAGTGAAAAATAATCGTCTCTTCGGGACTGGCGTGCAGCGCTGCGCCATTCGTCAGCGTCGCCAGCGGCACGAGCTCCGCCCCGGGAATATGCTCGCGGGCGTATTCATCGGCATCGCGGATATCGATCAGCCGGCCGCCCCGGGCGACGAGCGCCTGGGCTTCGGCAGGCGAAAGAGTAGCAATAGGCATAAAGGCTCCTTAAGGACAATAGATTGACTTGAGTGCGGCGACGATTTGCTGAACCGCTGGCCGGGTAATGAAGTAGTGAATGCGCTGCGCCTGACGTTCGCAGCCGATCAGGCCTTCATCACGCATCCGCGCCAGATGCTGGGAAGTTGCGGAGGGGCTCAGCCCGGTTATCCGCGCCAGTTCGCCGGCGCTGGTGCCCGGCGCATCGCATAGCATGCACAGAATCAATAGCCTGCTGGGATGGCTCATGGCTTTCAGCAGCGCGGCGGCTTCGCCGGCGCTGGCCTGTAGCTGTTCGTGTGTATTCATTTATTTTAGTCTTTTCTAAATTTAGTAAAGTCTAAAATAAAAAAGCGTATTACGCCAGCAATGGCTGCCGCAGTGACAAAATAGCGCGGCTGAAACCTGGTAATACTAATGGCGGTATTATGGCCGCCGCGCTTCACGCCCTGAGCGAATCAGAAGGCTATGCGCTATGGCTTCCGCGACGGGCCGCACGGCGATACAGCGTACTGCGCGCGACGCCTAACGCCTGCGCGGCCTTACTGATGTTGCCGTTATAGCTTGCCAGCGTGTCGGCAATCAGCTGCGCATCGTGCTGCTGAAGCCCGCGCAGCGGGCGGGCGGCGGGCGGGCTTCGATACTCCTGGGGCAAATCATCTATCCCCAGCGTTTCACCCTCTTCGGCGAGGGCCAGCAGTACCCTCAACACACTTTGCAGCTGGCGGACGTTGCCCGGCCAGGGATGAGACGTCAGGTGTTGCACAACTTCCGGGGCCAGCGCGATGCGACGCTTTTCTCCGCCCAGCTCGCGCCACAATCGTTGGATAAACCCGGACAGTTCAGGCCATTCGCGCAGGGGCGGCAGCGTTAAAGCAAACTCACGCAGGCGGTAGAGCAGGTCTTCGCGGAAGGTCCCTTCCGCGACGCGCTGCGCCAGATTGCGGTGGGTGGCGCAAATCACCGCGAAATTAACCGGCGAGCTCTGGCTGGCGCCAAGCGGCGTGACCTCTTTCTCCTGTAAGATCCTCAGCAGCCGGGTCTGAAGCGTTAACGGCATATCGCCAATCTCATCAAGAAACAGTACGCCGCCGTCGGCTTCGCGAATCTTGCCGATGTAGCCGTTTTTGTTTGCGCCGGTAAACGCCCCGGGCTGGTAGCCAAACAGCTCGGATTCAATCAGTGATTCCGGCAGCGCGGCGCAGTTGATGGCGACGAATTTGCCGCCGCTCCAGCGGCTGTGCCGGTGCAGGGTACGGCTGACGTACTCTTTGCCGCAGCCGGTTTCGCCTTCGATACACAACCCAATCCCGGCGTTAAGCAGGCGCAGCAGCTTTTCGCCTTCGCGCTGGCTGGAGAAAGGCAGCTCGAGGGTGGGGCGCGCGGTCACCGCCACGCCAGCGGTCACGGGAGCGCGTAGACGGTAATAGTAGTTTCGATCTCCGGCGACGAGCGGCAGCGGTACGCTGACGGCGGTTTGCCGCAGCTGCGGAAAAAGCTGCTGGAACGTGAGGTGGCCGAACCGATCTGCGTTAAGTGAGAACTCGCGCATCGCCAGCCGGTTAGCCGCCATCAGCACATTGTCGGTAAAGACCAGCAGACATTCGTCGACGCCGTCGAGCTTTTCCAGTTGAGGATGCAGGCTCATCAGCCACTGTTGCGGATGCAGACTCTGTTTAACCCACAGATATTCTATCTGCTTCGCGGCGCCTTTTACCCACGCCAGAGTGCGGTCGTGCGGGTACCGGGCCGGGCCGGAGATATCCAGTACCCCGGCTATTTTGCCATCGGGACTTTGCAGCGGCACGGCGGCGCAATAAAGACCCTGGTTACTGGTCAGAAAATGCTGGCGGCCATCGATTTCGCAGCTGTCGTCAATCGCCAGCGCGGTGCCAATGGCGTTGGTTCCGCGTCCGCTTTCGCTCCACAGGTTGCCCGGCGCTAAAGCGAAGCGCTGCGCTTTCTGCATGGCGTGCGTATCGCCAAAGGTTTGCAAAACCAGACCGCTGGCGTCAGAGAGAACCACGACGGATTGCAGAGCGTTGACTTTGCGGGATAGCTCATTAACGACCGGCTGGGCCAGCGTTTGCAGGCGGCTGTGTCTGGCGAGCCTGTCGGCCAGTTCGCTGGCGTGCAGGCGAGGGAAGTCATCCGTGGCGGGGTCGAGGCCATAGCGTTGGCTACGGCACCAGGAGTCGCTGAGCAGCGGGTTCGCTTCGATCTCTGGCGTCAGGGCAAACGGATTTCCTGGCACGGGACACCTCGTCGTTTAATTTGTGTTGCAATATTGTAGCTATATGGTTTTCGTGGTGTTGCGATTTGCGACACATAAGAGAGATTCTGTGCGACAGAAAGTGACGTGACCTATCTAATTTATTGAAAATTAATTTCTTTTTTAAAATATAAAAAATGGCATAACCCCTGCAATAGACGAGAGACGCAGCGAGCCGCCGTACAAAACTAATATGCCGCTGCCCTCAACCCTACATGAAGGAGATTCGCGATGCGTTATGCTCATCCTGGCACACCGGGCGCTTTGGTTTCACTGAAGTCAGCCTACGGTAACTTTATTGACGGTAAATTTGTTGAACCCATCGGTGGAGAATTCTTTATGAATACCTCCCCGGTCGACGGTAGCAACATCGGGCAGTTTCCGCGTTCTGATGCCAAAGATATCGACTTCGCCCTTGATGCGGCGCACCGGGCCGCCGACGCCTGGGGCAAAACGTCGGCTCAGCACCGCGCTAATCTGCTGCTGCAGGTTGCCGACCGTATTGAGGCCAATCTGGAATATCTGGCGGTAGCGGAGAGCTGGGATAACGGTAAGCCGATCCGCGAAACCCTCAACGCCGACCTGCCGCTGGCGGTCGATCACTTCCGCTATTTCGCCGGCTGCCTGCGCGCGCAGGAGGGAAGCACGGCGGAGATTGATGAAACGACGGTGGCTTATCACTTCCATGAGCCTCTCGGCGTGGTCGGACAAATTATTCCGTGGAACTTCCCGCTGCTGATGGCCGCCTGGAAGCTCGCTCCGGCGCTGGCTGCGGGCAACTGCGTGGTGCTGAAACCGGCAGAGCAGACGCCTCTCAGCATTACATTGCTGCTGGAGATTATTGGCGATCTGTTCCCGGCGGGCGTCCTTAACGTGGTTCAGGGATTTGGCAAAGAGGCGGGCGAAGCGCTGGCAACCAGTAAACGCATCGCCAAAATCGCCTTTACCGGCTCAACGCCGGTAGGCCGCCATATCATGGCCTGCGCGGCGGAAAACATTATCCCCTGCACCGTTGAGCTGGGCGGTAAATCGCCGAATATCTACTTTGCCGACGTGATGGAAGGCGAAGAAGAGTATATCGAGAAGGCGGTTGAAGGCCTGGTTCTGGGCTTCTTTAATCAGGGTGAGGTCTGCACCTGCCCGTCCCGCGCGCTGATTCAGGAGTCTATTTACGAGCCCTTTATGGCGCGGGTCATGGAGAAGGTGGCGCAAATTCGCCGCGGCGACCCCTTTGATACCGATACGATGATCGGCGCGCAGGCGTCGCGTCAGCAGTTCGATAAGATCCTTTCCTATATTAAGATCGCTCGCGATGAAGGCGGAAAGATCCTGACCGGCGGCGAACGCGCCAGCATCTCTGCCGAACTGGATAACGGTTTCTATATTCAGCCGACGCTGATTCAGGGCCGCAACGATATGCGCAGCTTCCAGGAGGAGATCTTTGGCCCGGTTATCGGCGTCACCACCTTTAAAGATGAAGCCGAGGCGCTGGCTATTGCAAACCAAACCCAGTTTGGCCTTGGGGCCGGGGTGTGGACGCGGGATACCAACCTGGCTTATCGCATGGGGCGCGGCATTAAGGCCGGTCGGGTGTGGACCAACTGCTATCACATCTACCCTGCGCACGCCGCGTTCGGCGGCTACAAACAGTCCGGCGTAGGGCGCGAAACCCATAAGATGGCGCTCAATGCCTATCAGCAGACGAAGAACCTGCTGGTGAGCTACGGTACCGCGCCGCTGGGCCTGTTCTGATCGTCCCTGTCAGCTATTTATTTTAGGATAACCCGCAATCTTCAGCATTGATTGCGGGTTTATTATTCCACAAGGAAAGTATTGTTATTCATCTTTCCTCTCCGGCTTTCAGATGAAATACACTTGTCATCAATATCTCCTGCTTATAATGACTCGCGTGATTATTGTTTATTCGATAACGAAAATAAGATAAAAGCCAATCTAAGATTTATCCTAATATTCTATAAAAACCCAGTCCGCTCACAGAATTATTGCCGAAAAATCGCGGTGAAATTAGGGGGGGATTGTTAAATTACGCCGCCTGATGTTGCTTTTTGATGTTATTGCATCGTGATTTTTGGTTGCATTAATTAACAATGCGCATAATGTTTTTAATATTATCTTTATATGTAAAATAAAACAGCATTTCATTAACATAACAAAATATTGCGATTTGTAATCGGTAGGGATAGTATTTATTTGTTACCTTAATAAAGGGTTTATGAATTTCGCCGAAGAACTTCTTTTTATCAAAATAGCCAATTAAGCAGCTTATTTTTGCTGCCTGATGTCCTGCGGACGGAACGCGAATATTATTAACATGGAGGATCTGCACGCAGATTTGCCCGGGGCTTAAGCCCTCGCGCGCAATCTGTCGAAAATATAAGTTAGAGATGAGATGAATAATGAAAACGCAATTTCGTATTATGGCAATGTTTGTCGGTGCTCTGGTGTCCGCTAGCGCATTATCCTCGCCTTCACAACCCGCCAGATCGGCAATGACCGTTAATCCCGGTTCTAATGCGGGCACGCAGGGGACGGGTGGGCAGGTAGAATTTACCGGATCGATTACCGATTCCTCCTGTAATGTTGATAGCACCAGCGCAAATCAGAGCGTCGATCTGGGGAAATGGGCGAGCAGCTATTTTACCGGCGCAGGTTCTGAAACGACCAAAACCGCCTTCCATATCAAAGTGAAAGATTGTCCTTCTACCGTTACCACCGTCTCGGTGCTATTTGACGGTACCCGCGATACCAACAATAGCGATCTGCTGGCGATAAACGGTACCGCAAGTGGGGTAGCGATAAAGCTGTATGAAGATGATAAGTCGACGCCGGTTGATCTCGGCGCCGTCTCACGCGGCCACAGCGTTACCGCTGGCGCGAGCGGCGCGGCAACGGGTACCGCCGATCTGGAATTCTTTGCTGACTATGTCTCAACCAGCGCGGTTTCCGCCGGTTCTGCCAACGGTACGGCCAACTTCAATATGGTTTACAACTAATACCCTGGAAGCGGGTAAAGCTGCGGTTATTCATGGCTTCCCACGCCGGGTAAGCCGCCAGCCGCCGCCCGGCTGAAATAGGGTCGGCATAATTAATGCAGATTATTTATCAGCTTCAGGCAGTGATACCCGCTTTTATTATTCCCGGACGGTAGTCATTATGAAACGAACGATCGCCGCGATAGCCTTTTTATTGCTATCAACTGCGGCACAGGCCGGTATTGTCATGGGAGGAACCCGTGTTGTTTATCAGGAAGGGAAACGTGAAGCCGCAATATCGGTCACCAACGCTGATACTCATTCACCTTATCTGGTGCAATCGTGGGTGGAAAACTATGCGGAAAACAATAAAAGCCGGGTGCCTTTTATTGTGACGCCGCCGCTTTTCCGTCTCGATCCTGAACAGCAGAACGTATTGCGTATTAACTATATTGGTGGAACGCTGCCCACCGATCGCGAATCCGTTTTTTGGCTCAATGTGAAAAGTATTGCTCCAACGAAACAAGATGAAGTGAACAAGCTTCAGGTCAATATTAAATCAAAGTTTAAGATCTTCTATCGCCCGAATGGTCTGGCGGGCGAGCCTGACGATGCATGGCGCAAGCTGACGTTTAACATTGACGGTTCCAGGCTGGTTGCCCAAAACCCGACGCCCTATTTTGTCTCCTTTTTTGTTATTTCGGTTGGCGGTACAGATATTCCGCAACCCGGCATGATTGGCCCCTTTGACCATAAAGCGTGGCCGATTACTCATTCCGGGGTAGTTAAATGGCGCGCCATTAATGACTTCGGTGGTATTACGGATTACGCGCAACAGTAATTAATTTGCTTCGCCTGGTCAGGATATTGTGAAAAATAACACTTCGGATATGACTTCCGTTTATTCGGCGATCGCGGCGCCAACCGGCGGGATTTTATTATTGCCGACGGCGCTTTTTCTGCTGTACCAAAGCGGTATCGCGCGGGCGGAGGACTACTTTGATCCGGCGGCATTAGAATTTGCCAATCCGCAGCAAAAGACCGCTGATTTACACTATTTTGCTAAAGCAGGCGGCCAGCAGCCCGGGACATACCCGGTCAGCATTTGGGTGAATAACCAGGAGATAGCCCAGGGCGAGGTGACATTTGTCGACAGCAACGGCGAACTGCGGCCGCAGTTAACCCCGGCGCAGCTGGCGGAATATGGCGTCAACGTCAGCGCTTTCCCGGCGTTTAATACCCTGCATGAGGGAGAAACGTTTACTCGCATCGAGCGCTACATCCCCGATGCCAGCAGCCGTTTTGATTTCGCCACTCAGCGTCTGAACTTAAGTATTCCCCAGGCGGCCATGAACGCCCAAAGCCGCGGATACGTGGATCCGGCGCGCTGGGATGATGGTATCCCGGCGGCGTTTGTTAACTATAACCTGACCGGGTCGCAAACCCGGCAGACGGATGACAGCAGCCGCTCCAGCTACCTGAATCTACGCAGCGGGGTTAACCTCGGCGCCTGGCGCCTTCGTAACGTCTCGTCGATGGAGTATGACCGGACCCGGCGCTGGAATTCACAGAGTACCTGGCTACAGCGCGACCTGAAGTCACTCAAAAGCCTGCTGCGGATGGGCGATACCTTTACGACCGGCGACGTTTTCGACAGCGTGCAGTTTCGCGGCGTTCAGCTGATGTCCGATGATGAAATGCTGCCGGATAGCCAGCGTGGCTTCGCCCCGACGATCCGCGGAATGGCGCACAGCAACGCCAAAGTCACCATCTCCCAGCATGGCTACGTTATCTATGAAACGTTCGTCTCGCCGGGGGCGTTTGCGATAAACGACCTCTATCCAACGGCGCAAAGCGGCGATCTCGAGGTGCAGGTAAAAGAGAGCGATGGTTCGGTGCGGACCTTTACCCAGCCTTTTTCAGCCGTCCCGTTTATGCTGCGGGAAGGACGCGTGAAATTCAGCCTGAGCGCCGGACGCTACCATTCGGAGCAGAGCCAGGCGCGTTCGCCGACGTTTTTGCAGGGTACGCTCTTTTATGGGCTACCGGCTGAATTCACGCTCTACGGCGGTAGCCAGCTGGCGCAGGATTACCAGTCGTGGGCGCTCGGCGTCGGGCGCGGTTTTGGCGAGCTCGGATCGCTTGGAGGCGATGCGACATGGGCGAACACCACGACGCCGTCGGGAAAGCGCTCGGCCGGCCATTCGGTACGGGTGCAGTACCAGAAGGATTTTGCCGGCACCGGCACCTCATTTAGCCTCGCCAGCTATCGCTACTCCTCCGGCGGTTATTACGACTTCAGCGAAGCCAGCGCGCTTGAGAGCCGCAATGGTCTGCTGGATAACAAGCGCAGCCGCGAAGAGGTCTCCCTTTCTCAGGCATTTGGCGGTATGAGCAGCCTGGCGATTTCCGCCTGGTCGCAGGAGTACTGGCACCGCCAGAGCCGCGATGAAACGATCCATCTCGGTTTTTACAGCGCCTGGCGAGGCGTTTCGTGGGGCGTGGGTTATTACTACACCCAGTCATCCGATCGCCAAAAAGACGATCGCTCGTGGTCCTTGAACCTGAGCATTCCGCTTGGCGGCCCGCTGTCCGAGAGCGCGGTTAGCTACAGCACTACCTCCGACAGTAACGGACGCACCTCGCAGCAGGCGTCGCTGTACGGTTCGCTTCCGCGCAATCCCAATCTCTACTACTCCCTTCAGCAGGGCTACGTTAACGGCGGCCAGGGCAGCAACAGCAGCGCATCGCTCGATTACCACGGCGGCTATGGAACCGCGCAGCTCGGCTATCGCCGCGATAGCGCAAGCCATCAGCTGACCTGGGGCGCATCGGGGTCCATCGTCGCCCATCCTCATGGCGTGACGCTGGGTCAGACCGTCGGCGAAAGCTTTGCCATCGTACGCGCTCCGGGAGCCGCCGACGTGGCGATTCAGAACGGCAGCAACGTGCATACCGACTGGCGGGGCTATGCGGTGGTGCCCTCGCTGACGGCGTATCGCAAAAACACCATTACGCTCGATACCGAATCGCTGGCCGACGATGCCGATGTTGAACTTGAAGGGCAGACGGTGATCCCCGGCGGCGGGGCGGTGGTGCAGGCAAACTATCAGACCCACATCGGCAGCCGCGTGCTGTTTACCCTCAGCGATAGCCACGGCCCGCTGCCGTTCGGCGCCAGCGTTCGCTTGCGTAAAGCAAAAGACGATCGGGGCGCGGCGCCGGGCGGCATGGTGGCGGATGGCGGGCAGGTCTATCTGAGCGGTATTCCGCAAGAAGGGACGCTCGATGCCGCCTGGAACGCCGACAATCTCTCACGGAGATGCGCGCTGCATTTCCATCTTACCGATACCGTACAGCAGGGGCAGAGTCCGGTTAAAACCGTCTCTGGCCTCTGCCAGTAGGTCTGCACAGAGGTGATTTTGCGCATAATATCGTTTTTATTCCTGCTGATGGCGGGGATTTATAGCCACTGCGGCTGGGCGGAAACCTGTAGAGGAGATATCGGTCAGATGACCGTGAACGTCCAGAATATCAAGTACCTGCCCACGCTGCCGTTGAATACCCAGATGACCGGTATGATGGCGGATAACGGCAGCGGGATTCATTTCTCCTGCGATCTTCAGGTGCCGAAAGCGGCGGCAAAGCGTCTGGTTTATCGGCAGCTAAAAACGGCCTCAACGCCGCTGTCAATCGGCGGTCAGCACGTGTTCCCCTCAGCGCTGGACGGCATAGGATACTCGCTGGGCTTCCAGTGCAGCGGCGGCGCCGTTCGCTTTATTGATGGCAGCCATGCGGCCGGTAATGGGGAATCCGTGACGGTTTGCGACAGCAATGAGATGGCTAATCTGCTGAACCAGCAGCAGATTGTGGTGAAAGTCTTTGTGACGTTTTATAAGACCGGTAATGTCGCCCTGGTCAGCGGCAACCACGCAAACGTTCCGGCGCAGCCGCAGATTGGCGAACTCACTATTCAGCAGCAGGCCGACAGCCGCAGCGGTTTTGTCGCCAGCTCGCCGGTCACGCTCGATATGGCGGCGCTGAATGTCGATATCGGCAGCAGCGGCAGCTGTCAGGTTTCAACCGCGAATATTCACGTTAGCCTCGGCACGGTAAATAAAGCGGAGTTTAAGGGCAAAAACACCACCGGCGGCGTCGCGAAGCGCTTCTCCATACCGGTCTTCTGCTCCACGCCAACCGATATCCGCATCGGCTTTTTTGGCGTCACCTCGCCATCCGGAGGGACGGATACACTGGCGCTAAGTAAAGCAAACGCCTCCGCGAGCGGTGTGGGCGTCAGGCTCACCTACGGCAATAACAGTGCCCCAGCGCCCGCCGTCGGAACCGGCGTCAAAATCAATGAGGCCAGTAACTTACCTGTACTCAAGCGGATTACCGCCAGCAGCGCGGGTGCGGCGGAAAATATCAACTTTAACGCCCAGTACGTACAGACGGATGACGCGGTAACCGCCGGTACCGCCAATAGCATGGTGACGTTTGCGCTGGAGTATAACTGACCGTCGCTTTCGCGCTGTCGCTCACAAAAAAGAGAAGTCATAACGATTTTTCGCACGGCGAGCGGATCGGTACGCTATCAATGATCGAGAGATTAAGCGGCTGTCCGGGAATACTTTTGTGCGGGAAAATCGATAATGAAAATCGCCTTTGGGGAGCTTAAGCCACTATTGCAGGCGCAGCGGATTTTTGTCGGCGGGCAGACGCTGGCCTGTAGCCACGCCTTTTACCGTGACGACCTGTCGATTGAGATACCGGAAAACTTAGCCACCGAGGCTTATACCACCTACTGGGGGCGCTGCGGCGAACGGCTGGCCTCGCTGGGCGCCTTTAGCTATACGCGAACCCTGCTGCCGGCGCTGATTAACGTGGGGCGCTACACGTCGATTGCCGATCGGTTACAGGTGCTCGGCGACCGACATCCCCTGGAGTGGGCCAGCGCCAGCCCGGTGTTTTATGCCCATCATTCCGGCGTGATGGCGACGCTGGCTGCCGATAGCGGCAGGCCCAACCAGTTTTATCCTTTTGCGAAAACGCCCCGGCCGATAACCATCGGCAACGATGTGTGGATTGGCCAGAATGTCACCCTGGCGCAGGGGATTACTATTGGCGATGGGGCTGTCATTGCCGCCAACGCGCTGGTGGTCAAAGACGTCGCACCGTACGCCATCGTCGGCGGTAATCCCGCGAAGATCATCCGCATGCGCTTTAGCGAGGCGATTATTGAGCAGCTGATGGCGCTAAGATGGTGGCGTTACTCCGCCCAGGATATTGCCGGGTATCCGGTTAATCAGGTTGAGCGCTTTTGCGAGCAGCTCGCCGGGCGGGTGGCCGAAGGAACGATGCCGCCTTTCTCGCCGCCGGTATTGACGGTATCCATGATTAAAGATTTTATAAACAATAAACAGCATCCGCTGCGCAGCGCGGTGTAATCATAAACGGTTCACATTTGAACAAGGATATAACGATGAAGTTGAAGTCAGGTCTTGTTTTCGTCATCGCTGCCGTCGCCTTTGGCGCCCAGGCGCGCGACATGAACAGCATTCAACAAAGCGGTGAACTTAAAGTCGGCGTCCCGGGCGATTACGCGCCGCTGGCGTTTCATAATAAAGCCGGGGAGCTGGTGGGCTACGATGTTGATATGGCGAAAGATCTCGGCAAGCGGCTTGGGCTAAAGGTGAGCTTTGTGACGACCAGCTGGCCCACGCTCTCCGCCGACCTGAAGGCCGATAAGTTTGATATCGCCATGGGCGGGGTGACGGAAACCGCAGCGCGGGCGAAAGATTTCGCGTTAAGCCAGCCGGTGGTGCCGAACGGCAAGATTGCGCTGGCTAACTGCGCGGCGGCGCCGGCGCTCGGTAGCCTGGAAAAAATCGACCAGCCAAACGTGAAGGTGGTGGTGAATCCGGGCGGCACCAACCAAAGCTTTGTCGATGAACATATCAAGCAGGCGCAGATTATTCGGGTGAAAAACAATATCGATAATCTTGAAGCGCTGCGGCAGAAAACGGCGGATATGATGGTGACCGACCTGATTGAGGGCGTCTATTACCAGAGCAATGAGCCGGGCGTGTTTTGCGTGGCCAATGAGCAGCCGTTCCCGGGCACCGCCAGCTTCAAAGTCTATATGATGAATAAAGATAACCCGCAGCTGCTGGACAAGGTTAACCAGTGGCTGGCCAGCCAGGACAAAAACGTGCTGAAACAGAAGTGGCGCATTCATGACCAGCTAAAACCATAAAGCAATAAAGGTTTTCTATGCGGGTGTGGCGGAAGATATTCAGCGCATCGGGTTTTCCGCCAGCACATCGTGAAGCAGCCAGTCATAAAACACCTTCACTTCCGGGCGCATGACCGCATGCTGGGGCGTCACAATATAGTAGGACCAGGTGAGCGGCCAGCGGCGGGCCGGGTGTAGCTGAACGAGCTGGCCGGTGGCGAGGAGCTGTTGTACCAGCGCCCGGCGAACAATAGCGACGCCGCGCCCGCTGAGCGCGGCCAGGATGACCGCCGACGTTGAGTTAATGTGCAACCCGCTATCGCGCGCCGTTGGCGCCTGAGCGGCCTCCAGCACTTCCGCCCATGATGGAAAACTGGCGCCGGGATAGGGCGTATCATCATGAATCAGCTTTTGCGCCGCCAGCCACTCGCCGCAGGCGGTTTTGTCTGCCGGGACGATTAGCGGGCTGCACACCAGCACCGCTTCTTCATCCATCAGCCAGGTTTTATTGACCCCGGGCCAGTCGCCGCGACCGCAGCGTACCGCCAAATCCGCTTCGCCGTGGGCCACGTCCATCAGCTTTTCCGTAACGTTGAGGCGCAGGTCGATATTATCATGGACTTCAGAGAAGCGGTTTAAGCGCTCCATCAGCCAGTTCATCATCAGCACCTGCGAGGCGGTAATCACCACCACGGAACGCGCCCGGCGGCCGCGAAGCTTATTCAGTCCGCTCTCCAGCTTATCCAGCCCCTGAGTAATATCCTGCAGCGCCGCCTGCGCCTCGCTCACCAGGGTGAGACGCTCTTTACCGCTACGGGTACGGTGCAGCAGCGGATGGCCGACCCACTCTTCCAGCGCTCTGACCAGCTGCCCGACGGCGGCGGGCGTCACGCCCAGCTCGCGCGCCGCGCCGGTAAAGCTGCCGTGGCGGGCGGTGGCTTCAAATGCGTGAAGCCATTTCAGTCGGTTAAGCGAACGCATGGTGAATATCCCTCAGTGAATTTGCGTCTCAGTATAGGTCATCAAGATAGATTTTCTTTGTCGTTGGGCTATTTCTTCTCATTCGTCAGCGCGCTGCAGGAAAGGCATGCTTAGGCCACACAAATCAAGCGTGAAGAGGTGAATGATGAATACGGCGTTTATGGGGAAAAAACTGTTAGTGGTTGGCGGGACCAGCGGTATGGGGCTGGCGACGGCCAAACGGGTGGTGGAGAATGGCGGCAGCGTGGTGCTGGTGGGCAATCGTCGGCAGAAGGCCGAACAGGCGCGTCAGGCGCTGGCGGCAGCGGGGAAGGTGGATGTTATCGTCGCTGATCTGACGAGCGAAAGCGGTATGCAGCAGGTTATGGCCGCTATTAACGCGGAACATCAGGATATCAGCCTGCTGGTCAACGCCGCCGGCGTTTTCTTCCCGAAGCCGTTTATCGAACATGAAATGGCTGACTACGATCGGTATATGCATCTCAACCGCGCGACGTTTTTTATCACCCGTGAGGTGGTGCGCAATATGCTGGCTAATGGCATCAAAGGTTCGATTGTGAATATCGGCTCGATGTGGGCGCAGCAGGCCATCGGCGCAACGCCGTCGTCAGCCTACTCCATGGCGAAAGCGGGTCTGCATGCGCTGACCAAAAATCTGGCGATTGAGCTGGGCGGCAGCGGGATTCGGGTCAATGCGGTATCGCCGGCGGTGGTGCATACGCCGATATATGAAGGGTTTATCCCTAAAGAGGATGTGAAGGATGTGATGAACAGCTTTGACGGCTTCCATCCCATTGGCCGCGTCGGCACGCCTGATGATATCGCGCAAACCGTGGCGTTTCTGCTCAGCGATAGCACCCGCTGGGTGACCGGCGCGGTTTGGGATATTGATGGCGGCGTGATGGCTGGTCGTCATGTCTGATTACGTTCATTATGTCAGTCAGGGTATTGGCATAACGCAAACGAATTCAGGATAAAGAGAGTCATGAGCGCTGAGATAACGCTGCCCGTCGGACAGCAAAACCAAAATATTGTTCGCCTGGCGACGGCGCAGGCGCTCGCAGGAGCAAACTCGGTGGTGTTTTACGCCACAGGGGCGATTGTGGGCAACGCCATCGCGCCCTCGCCGACGCTGGCCACGCTGCCCATCACCATTTTTGTGCTGGGGATGGCGGCCTGTATTTTGCCGTTTGGCGCGCTGGCCAGAAGACGCGGGCGCAAAACGGTCTTTATGGTCGGTACCGGCGCCGGCGTGTTGACGGGAGCGCTGGCGGCGCTGGCGGTCGCGATCGCTTCGTTCGGACTGTTCTGTCTCGCGGCCTTTTTCGGCGGCGCCTATGCGGCGGTGGCGGTGTCCTTTCGCTTTGCCGCTACCGACGGCGTCAGCGGCGAGCGGCGCGCGCGGGCGCTCTCGCTGGTCATGGGCGGCGGCGTGGCGGCGGGGATCATCGGCCCGATGCTGGTTACCGCGACCATGAATTTGTGGCCGCCGCACACCTTTGCGATGACCTTTATCGCTCAGGGGCTGGTGGCGGCGGTATCCGCGCTGGTCTTGCTGGGAGTAAAAACCCCCGAGCCGGCGGCGCAGGCCAAATCGGGCGGGCGCCCGCTGGGCGAAATCGTGCGCCAGCCGGGGTTTTCCCGGACGGTTTTTAGCGGCGCAATATCCTATATGGTGATGAACTTCCTGATGACCGCGGCGCCGCTTTCCATGCATATGCACGGGATCTCCCAGCAGGCGTCGAATCTGGGCATTCAGTGGCACGTGATCGCCATGTACGGTCCCGGATTTTTTACCGGCAAGCTGATTAATCGCTTCGGCGCCCGGCGTATTAACGCGGCTGGTTTAGTTCTGCTGCTGCTGTCGGTGATGGTTGGCCTCGCCGGTATCGACGTGATGCACTACTGGCTGTCGCTGATCCTGCTGGGTATCGGCTGGAACTTCGGCTTTACCGGCGCGTCGGCGCAGATTATGGATTTCCACCGGCCGGAAGAGAAAACTCAGGTGCAATCGCTGAATGATTTTATTGTCTTCGGCGTCATGATGATTGGCTCATTTTCCTCGGGCGCGTTGATGAACCTCTTCGGCTGGAATGCCGTGCTGTGGGGTTCGCTGGTGCCGGTTGCGGTTGCGCTGATCGCATTGTTGGCAGGCCGACGCCCAACGCTAAGGGGTTAATCCTCTTAGCTTTTCAAACGCAGGCGGAATTATTTTTCCGCTTTTTATTTCTGCCGCGAGAGCAAATTTAAAATATGAATTGGTAGGGTGAGATAAAATTCATCTCTCTTTTTTACTGCTTAATGGAAACACGCTAATGTGAATCCTCTTATTAATGTTTTACCCGTTTATATAATAAGAATGAATACATGGAGGATTGAGCAAGGGAGTGAGGTTTTTCGCCGCCGCGCGCAGCGCAGAATAATATAGTGATGATAGGGTGTGTTTATTATATCTATAGGTCCTGCCTGTCATCGGCTTTGACGTTAATCAATATCCACGGCGCCGTCACCGCTATGATGTTACGTGAAACTATAAATATAAAACGTCATTATCTCAGCTGCAATGCCTCAAAGGAATGATCTTATGAAGAAAATTGCGACCATTACAGCCTCGGTCATTACCGCAGGCGTGTTATGTTATTTAGGGTTGTCAGGCTATATCTGGTATTACGACAGTCAGCGTATTAAAAAAAACGACGTCCGGCTCTCGGCGGTTGCCGAGAATAATAAAGTTCTCTCTTTTTTTAGTGAAAAAGGTTGCGACTATTGCCATACGCCCTCGGCGGAGTTGCCCTTTTACGCCGTTTTTCCCGTTGCCAAACAGCTGATGGAGTATGACGTACAGCTGGGATACAAATCCTTTAACCTTCAATCCGTGCGTACGTCACTGATTGACGATAAACCCGTTTCACAAAGTGAATTAAACAAGATTGAGTGGGTTATGCAGCATCAAACGATGCCGCCTACGCGATACGTCGCGCTGCACTGGGCCGGCGGCGTTAGCGACAGCGAACGTATTGAGATACTCAACTGGATTAAGCACCAGCGCGAGCGCTACTACGCCAGCGCTGATACCGCCGCGCAGCATCGCAATGAACCTCTCCAGCCGATCCCTAAAAAGCTGCCCGTTGATGAGCGTAAAGCTGCGCTGGGTTTTCGGCTTTATCACGACGCGCGAATGTCCGGGGATAGCACCATTTCTTGCGCACACTGCCATGCGTTAAACGCGGGTGGGGTCGATGGCAGAAAAACGTCTATCGGCGTGGGGGGCGCTGTTGGGCCAATTAACGCGCCAACGGTATTTAACTCCGTCTTTAATATTGAGCAATTCTGGGACGGACGGGCATCAACGCTGCAAGAACAGGCCGGTGGCCCGCCGTTAAACCCCATTGAGATGGCATCAAAATCCTGGGAAGACATTATTAATAAACTGGATAAAGATCCCGTATTGAAAAAGGATTTTTTAGCCGTTTATCCGCAAGGTTTTAGCGGTGAACGCATTACTGACGCTATCGCTGAATTTGAAAAAACATTAATTACCCCCGACGCGCCATTTGATAATTGGCTGCGCGGTGATGAAGACGCGCTGACCGCGCAACAAAAACATGGCTATCAGCTATTTAAAGATAATAAATGTGCTACCTGTCACGGCGGTATTATTCTCGGCGGCCGCTCTTTTGAACCGCTGGGGCTGAAGCGTGATTTTAATTTTGGTGAAATCACGGCTGCTGATATTGGCCGAATGAATGTGACGAAAGAGGTACGGGATAAATTACGCCAAAAAGTGCCGGGTCTGCGCAACGTGGCGCTCACCGCGCCCTATTTTCATCGCGGTGATGTTCCGACGCTTGATGGCGCAGTAAAACTGATGCTGCGCTATCAGGTCGGTACGGATTTAGCGCAAAAAGATATCGATGATATTGTCGCTTTTCTGCATAGCCTGACCGGTGTTTATACGCCGTATCAGCCGGGGCAATAACGGGATGATGAGCGAAAGTTCCCGGAGCTGGCTCAGGGCCATTAAACTGCACTGCGAACGCGATGGTCGGACGCTGATGAAAGATTTTTCATTCAGCGTTTCGGCGGGCGATTGGGTGCAGATAGCCGGAGGCAACGGTGCGGGGAAAACCACTCTCCTGCGCCTGCTTACCGGGCTGGCCCGCGCTGATGCCGGAGAAATCTACTGGCAAGGCCGCCCTCTGCATCGCGTTCGCGATAGCTACCAGCAAAACCTGCTGTGGATTGGCCATAAGCCGGGAATCAAAGCCAGGCTGACCGCCATGGAAAACCTGCGCTTTCTTCATCAACACGATGATATCGCCCAGTGCCGGGAGGCCCTTAAGCAGGCCGGGCTTGCCGGCTTCGACGATATTCCTGTTAACCAGCTCTCCGCCGGTCAGCAGCAGCGCGTGGCGCTGTCGCGCCTCTGGCTGACCCGCGCCCGCCTGTGGATCCTCGACGAACCTTTTACCGCCGTCGATACGGAGGGCGTCGAACGCCTGATTCAGCGCATGGCGCAGCACACGGAGCAAGGCGGCATCGTCATTTTCACTGCCCATCAATCAATTAGCGCGGCATCCGACAGGATTCGACGCATTGCGCTGCGCGGCGAGAGGGCGGAACCGTGATGTGGCGGATTTTTTGCCTTGAACTGCGGGTCGCGTTTCGCCATCGCGCGGAAATCGCCAATCCGCTGTGGTTTTTTCTGATTGTCATTACGCTGTTTCCGCTCGCCGTTGGTCCGGAGCCGCAGCTGCTGGCGCGGCTGACGCCCGGCATTATTTGGGTCGCTGCGCTGCTCTCCTCGCTGCTGGCGCTCGAGCGCTTGTTTCGCGACGACTTACAGGACGGCAGCCTTGAACAGCTGATGCTGCTGCCTTTGCCGCTGCCGGCGGTGGTCGTGGCTAAAGTGATGGCTCACTGGGTGGTCACCGGTGTGCCCCTGCTGATCCTGTCGCCGCTGGTGGCTCTGCTGCTGGGCATGGACGTCTATGGCTGGAAAATTATGGCGCTGACCCTGCTATTAGGGACGCCGACGCTGGGGTTCCTTGGCGCGCCGGGCGTGGGGCTCACCGTCGGACTTAAGCGCGGCGGCGCGCTGTTAAGCATTCTGGTTCTGCCGCTGACTATTCCCTTACTTATTTTTGCTACCGCCGCGATGGATGCGGCCTCCATGCATCTGCCCGTGGCGGGGTATATGGCGATACTGGGCGCGCTGCTGGCGGGCAGCGCAACGTTAAGCCCCTTTGCGACGGCGGCGGCGCTACGCGTCAGTCTGCACTAGCGCGGTTTTTGATGGATGGCGCTTATCAGGTTTGCGGCGCCAGGGATTCAGCCCGGGCTTATCAATGGATTTAACTTTATTTCTGGTGACTGAAATATGAGGAAAACAGGGATTCAACTGACGAATCCGCCGCGGCTTTATCAGCTCTGCGGCAGGGTCGCTCCGTGGCTGGGCGGCGCCAGCGCGCTGGTACTGCTCGCGGGCTGGGTCTGGGGATTTGGCTTTGCGCCCGCGGACTATCAGCAGGGCGAGAGCTATCGCATTATCTATCTGCATGTTCCGGCGGCAATGTGGTCTATGGGCATTTATGCCCTGATGGCGGCCGCGGCGTTCTTCGGCGTGGTCTGGCAGATGAAAATGGCCAATCTGGCGCTGGCGGCGATGGCGCCCGTGGGGGCGGTGTTTACTTTTGTGGCGCTGGTGACTGGTTCCGCGTGGGGTAAGCCAATGTGGGGAACCTGGTGGGTTTGGGATGCCAGATTAACCTCTGAGCTGGTTCTGCTGTTTCTCTACGTCGGCGCGATAGCGCTGTGGCACGCTTTTGACGATCGCCGTCTGGCCGGGCGCGCGGCGGCTATTCTGGTGCTGATTGGCGTGGTGAATTTACCGATAGTTCACTACTCGGTTGAGTGGTGGAACACCCTGCATCAGGGCTCAACGAATATGCAGCAAAGCATCGCTCCGGCGATGCGCGCGCCGCTGCGGCTGGCGATTATCGGCTACCTGCTGCTGTTTATCACGCTGGCCCTAATGCGCATGCGGAATCTGATTTTGCTCATGGAAAAACGTCGCCCGTGGGTCAGTGAACTGATTTTAAAAAGAGGTCGTCGATGAGCAGCGCATTTACAAGCTGGAGTGATTTCCTGGCCATGGGCGGCTATGCCTTTTACGTCTGGCTGGCGGTGGCGTTGACCGTTCTTCCGCTGGCGGCGCTGGTCGCGCACAGCGCGACCCTGCATCGTGTCATTCTGCGCGATATCGCCCGGCAGCGCGCCCGTGAAGCCCGCAGGCGCGCGGCGCGGGAGGCGACATGAATATTCGCCGCAAAAACCGGCTGTGGGTCGCCCTTGCGGTGCTCGCCGGGCTAACGCTGACCACCGCGCTGGTGCTCTATGCGCTGCGTTCCAGTATCGACCTGTTCTATACGCCTGGCGAAATCCTCTACGGCAAGCGCGAAACGCAGCAGCGGCCCGAGCGGGGTCAGCGTCTGCGCGTCGGTGGGATGGTCGCGCCCGGCAGCGTGAAGCGGGATGCGAATTCGCTGCAGGTGAGTTTTAGCATCTATGACGCCGAAGGTTCGGTGGACGTCAGCTACGAAGGCATTCTGCCGGACCTGTTCCGCGAAGGGCAGGGCGTGGTGGTTCAGGGCGAGCTTGATGCGCACAACCGGATACAGGCGAAAGAAGTGCTCGCCAAACACGATGAGAACTACACTCCGCCAGACGTGGAAAAAGCGATGGAGAGCAACCATCGTCGCCCGGATAGCGCCTACAGGGACACATCCTTATGATGCCTGAAGTCGGCAACGGGCTGCTGTGCCTGGCGCTTGGCGTCGCGCTACTGCTTTCCGTCTATCCGCTGTGGGGCGCGGCGCGGGGGGACAGGCGAATGATGGCCTCTTCCCGGGTATTTGCCGTTCTGCTGTTCATCCTCATTATGGGCGCCTTTATGGTGCTGATTAACGCCTTCATTACCAACGATTTTACGTTGAGCTACGTGGTCAGTAACGCCAATACTCAGCTGCCGGTCCGGTACCGCGTGGCCGCAGCCTGGGGCGCACATGAAGGTTCGCTGCTGTTATGGGTGCTGCTGATGAGCGGCTGGACAGTGGCGGTAGCGCTGCGCAGCAGGCGAATGCCGCTTGATATTGTCGCCCGGGTGCTGGCGGTGATGGGAACGATTAGCGTTGGCTTTCTGCTGTTTATTCTGTTCACCTCCAACCCGTTTGCCCGTACCCTGCCGGAATTTGCCATTGAAGGGCGCGACCTGAACCCGCTGTTGCAGGACCCCGGGCTCATTTTCCATCCGCCGCTGCTGTATATGGGCTATGTGGGCTTCTCGGTGAGTTTTGCCCTGGCGATAGCCGCGCTGTTGAGCGGGCGGCTGGATAGCACCTTCGCTCGCTTCTCTCGCCCGTGGACGCTGGCGGCGTGGGCCTTCCTGACGCTCGGTATTGTGCTGGGCTCCGCGTGGGCTTACTACGAGCTGGGATGGGGAGGCTGGTGGTTCTGGGATCCGGTGGAAAACGCGTCGCTGATGCCATGGCTGGCCGGCACCGCGCTGCTGCATTCGCTGGCGGTCACTGAACAGCGCGCCAGCTTCAAGGCGTGGACGCTTCTGCTCGCTATCTGCGCATTTTCGCTCTGTCTGCTGGGGACCTTTCTGGTGCGTTCCGGCGTGCTGGTCTCGGTTCACGCTTTTACCTCCGACCCGGCGCGCGGCATGTTTATTCTGGCCTTTATGGTGCTGGTCATTGGCGGCTCTTTACTGCTGTTCGCCATGCGTGGCTATAAAGTCCGCTCTCGGGTAAATAATGCGCTCTGGTCGCGCGAGTCGCTGCTGCTCGGCAACAACGTTCTGCTGATGGCCGCTATGCTCACGGTGCTGCTGGGTACGCTGCTGCCGCTGGTGCATAAACAGCTGGGTCTCGGCAGTATTTCGATTGGCGCGCCGTTCTTTAATACGATGTTTAGCTGGCTGATGGCGCCGTTTGCGCTCCTGATGGGCATCGGCCCGCTGGTGCGCTGGGGGCGCGATCGCCCGCGTAAGTTCAGGAGGCTGCTGGTTATTGCCTGCGCAAGCACGCTGGCGCTGTCGCTTCTGTTGCCGTGGTGGTTGGGCGATAAGATTGTCGCCATGACGGTGGTCGGGCTGGCGATGGCCTGTTGGGTCTTTGTGCTGGCGGGAGTAGAGATCGCTTTGCGGGTTTCACGCGGCGCCAGGATGACCCTCAGCTACTGGGGAATGGTCGCAGGCCACCTCGGGCTGGCGGTCACCCTCGTGGGTATCGCCTTTAGTCAAAATTACAGCGTGGAGCGCGACGTGCGCATGCGGGTGGGCGACAGCGTCGATGTCCATGAATATCGCTTTTCTTTCCGTGAGGTCAAAGAGGCGATCGGCCCAAACTATCGCTCCGCCGTCGCGGTGATTGGCGTCATGCGACGCGGTGAACCGCAGGCGATACTGAATGCGGAAAAGCGCTTTTACCACAGCAGCAGCGCCATGATGACCGAAGCGGCGGTTGACGGCGGATTCACCCGCGATCTCTATGCCGCGCTGGGCGAAGAGCTGGGCAACGGCGCCTGGGCCGTACGCCTTTATTATAAACCGTTCGTACGCTGGATTTGGGCCGGGGGAGTGCTGATGGCGCTGGGCGGGCTGTTGTGCCTGTGCGATCCGCGCTATCGCCCGCGCCGCGGATATCCTGGCGCGGAGGCCAGATGAAGCGCTGTACGTTATTGATGCCGCTGGCCATTTTTATGGCTATCGCGATGCTGCTGCTGTGGCAGCTGGCGCGTAATGTGAAAGGGGACGATCCCAATAGCCTGGAGTCGGCGCTGATCGGAAAACCGGTACCGATTTTCCGTCTTGAGGCGCTGGAAGATCCCGGGCAGCATTTTCAGTCGGATGCGCTGGCCCAGGGCAAACCGCTGCTGCTTAACGTCTGGGCGACCTGGTGCCCGACCTGTCGCGCAGAGCATCAGTATTTGAATCAGCTTTCCGCGCGGGGGATCCGCGTGGTGGGTCTGAACTACAAAGACGATCGGCAGAAAGCAATTGGCTGGCTGAACACGCTGGGCAATCCCTACGCGCTGAGCCTGTTTGACGGCGACGGGATGCTCGGGCTGGATCTCGGAGTCTACGGCGCGCCGGAGACGTTTTTGATCGATGGGCAGGGGATCATTCGCTACCGCCACGCGGGGGATCTTAACGATCGGGTGTGGGAGCGCGAATTCAGGCCGCTGTGGGAGAAGTTTAGCCGGGAGGCTGCGCCATGAGATTATTACTGAGCGCGCTGATGCTGCTGCTTTGCGCAAACGCGCTGGCCGCTATTGATGTCATGCCGTTTAAGGACGAGGAGCAGGAACAGCGGTTTCGCCTGCTCACGGAGCAGCTTCGGTGCCCGAAATGCCAGAACAATAGCATTGCGGATTCCAGTTCCGCGATCGCGGCCGACCTGCGGCAGAAAGTTTTTACGCTTATGCAGGAAGGAAAAAGCGACAGCGATATTGTGGACTACATGGTGGCGCGCTACGGCAACTTCGTCACCTACGATCCGCCATTAACCCCGCTGACGATGCTGCTGTGGGTCGTGCCGGCCGCTGCGATCGCCATGGGCGGTTGGGCTATAGTGGCCCGCTCCAGCCGCCGCGTCAGGCCAGGGCAGGAGACGTTTTCTGACGGCCGGGCGCCGGAGGATAAATCCGCCGGGCCGTGGATTTTTATACCTGGCGCGGTGCTTGCGCTGGCGGTAGGTGCGGTCAGCTATAGCCAGACCGGCCACTATCAGCAGGTGCAACGCTGGCAGCAGGCGGTGGCTCAGACGCCGGCTCTGTTGGCGCGGGTGCAGGATCCAAAGGCGCAGCCGCTTGATGAAGACGAGCTGCGGCGTCTGGCCCTCGGGCTACGCACGACGCTGTGGCAAAATCCGGACGCTTCTATTGAGGACTGGCTTATGCTCGGGCGTCTCGGCAGGGTCCTGGATAACGCCGCTATGGCGACTCAGGCCTATGCTCGCGCTTACGCGCTGGCCCCGGAGAACGATCGCGCGGCATTTGGCTATGCGGAGGCGCTGCTGCGGGTATCTGACCCGCGGGGCGGTGCGCTGGTGCGCCAGCTGATGGAGAGCCAGCGCGTTAACGACCGCCTGCTTAATCTCTACGCGCTCAGTGCATCAGAGCAGGCGCATTTCAGCGAGGCGCTGACGGCGTGGCGGT
Source organism: Klebsiella sp. RCJ4 (assembly GCF_009025755.1). NCBI lineage: Bacteria > Pseudomonadati > Pseudomonadota > Gammaproteobacteria > Enterobacterales > Enterobacteriaceae > Klebsiella > Klebsiella sp. RCJ4. The sequence goes on along the minus strand of NZ_WCIN01000012.1, from coordinate 69,662 downwards.
TGCTGCTAAAACGATTACCGCCGGACGATACGCGCCGGGCGGTCATTGAGCATCATATCAACCAGACGGAGCAACGCTTAACCCACGAACATCCCGCCGTTGACGCGCAAGGTTAATAACCGCTCCGTTTGTTCACCAGGTTTTTCAGCGGTAGCGCCTGCTGCTGCCGCCGGATGTTGTCCAGCAGCTGGCGGGCAATCACCTCCGTCTGCGCGATGGAGGCCATATGCGGCGTGATCGCCACCTGCGGGTGTTGCCACAGCGGGTCTTCCTGGGGCAGGGGCTCGACGGGGAAGACGTCCAGCACCGCGCCGGACAGCTTGCCGCTATCCAGCGCCTCGAGCACGTCCTGATTCACCATATGCTCGCCGCGGCCGCAGTTAATCAGCGACGCGCCGTCGGGCAGCTGCTGCAGTAAAGGATGGGCGAGGATACCTCGCGTCTGTCCGGTTAACGGCAGGACGTTGATCAGCGCATCCAGCTGGCCAAGGAATTCGCCAGCCTGCGCCTCTCCGTGGTAGCAGCGCACGCCGGCAAGGGATTTTTCGCTACGCGCCCAGCCGGAAACCCGATACCCCAGCGCGGCCAGCTGCGAGGCGATATAGCCGCCAATTTCGCCGAGGCCCATGACGCCAACGTGATAATCGGCCGCCGCTCGCTGCGGATACATCTTCCAGACGCGCTCGCGCTGGTGGGCCAGCGCCCGGTCAAAGCGACGCTGAAACCACAGCACGCCCCACAGCGCGTATTCAAACATACCGTGACGAAAATCTTCATCCACCACCCGGCAGAGCGGAACGTCGCTGGCGAAAACGCTGGCGGGCAAATGGTCTACGCCGGCAGACGCGGCCTGGATCAGCTTCAGCTGAGGCGAGCGCGCCAGCAGCTGCGGGTCGGGAAACCAGCAGCAGGCGTATTGCGCCTCGCGGGCGGCGGGGTCCTCGGGCAGAACCGCTTTCACTTCCGGGAATAGCGCGAACGCGGCGCAAAGCTCCCGGGTGTACTGAGGATCGTTACAATCCACGACGATGGTGAACTGGGTCATAGGCATTAGCTCTTATAAGAAGTATCAAGGCGGTCGAGGCGCCGCAGCCACGCCTGCCACACCAGCTGGCGTTCATGTTCAACCCCCATCAGCTGCTCACCGGCGTGCCGGCTCAGCGGTTCAGGTATCGTATGGATGGGGCCGAGCGGCGCCAGCTGCGCGGCGGCCATCTGGATCTCGCAGGCGCGGTTCAGGTAGTACATGATGTAAAACGCATCGGCGACGGTGCGCCCGACCGACAGCAGCCCGTGGCTTTGCAGGATCAGGGCGATGTTCTCGCCGAGCGAGCGCTGGATCCGCACGCGTTCATCGAGATCGAATGCGACGCCTTCATAAGGATGGTAGCCGACGCGTTGATAAAATTCGGTGCTGATTTGGTTAAGCTGCAGCAGCCCGTCTGCGCAGGCGGCAACGGCCATCCCCGGCAGCGTGTGGGTGTGGATCACGCAGTGGGCGTCTTCCCGGGCCATATGGACCGCGCTATGAATGGTAAATCCCGCCGAGTTTGCCGGGGCGCTGCCCTCGACGACCTTGCCCTGCATATCGACCACGATTAAGTTGCTGGCGGTGACTTCGTCAAACATCATGCCAAAGGGGTTAATTAAAAACCGCGGCTCGCCGTCGCCGGGCAGGCGCACGGAGAAGTGGGTATACAGCGTGTCTTCCCAGCCGAAGAGCGCCGCCAGACGATAGGCGGCGGCCAGCTGCTGGCGTAGTTCCCGTTCAGTTGCCATTTATTGCACTCCCATAAATTCACGAATGCGGGTGAGGGTCGGATCGGCGGCATCGCTGCGAATGCGCTGCGGCGGCATATCGCTCTGCACGACGCCGTTTTCCATCATCACCACCCGGTCAGAAATTGATAAGGCGAAGTCCATCTCGTGGGTCACGATAATCATCGTCATGCCTTCGCGGGCGAGGGACTGAATGACCTTCAGCACTTCGCCAACCAGTTCAGGGTCCAGCGCCGACGTGGGTTCATCAAACAGCATGATGTCCGGTTTCAGCGCCAGGGCGCGGGCGATGGCCACGCGCTGCTGCTGGCCGCCGGAGAGCTGGTACGGGTACTTTTCGGCGTGCGCCAGCAGACCGACGCGATCCAGCAGCCACAGCGCCTGCTCTCTGGCGGCGGCGCGGTCGAGCAGCTTGTGATAGAGCGGGGCGAGCATCACGTTATCCAGCACCGTGCGGTGGGGAAACAGGTTGAAGCCCTGGAACACCATGCCGATGCGGCGTACGCCCGCGCGCATTTGCTGTTTATCAACAACGGAGGCGCCCTTCAGGTAATCCTCGCCGTAAAGAATGATCTCGCCGCCGTCGATGCTTTCAAGGGCGTTAATGGTGCGGATCAGGGTGGTCTTGCCGGAGCCGGACGGGCCGATGATGCTGATTACCTCCCCGTTTTCCACTTTCAGGTCGATGCCTTTCAGCACGTGGTGCTGGCCCCAGGATTTTTCGATGGCGTGCAGATCCAGCGCCGGCGGGTTGCCGCTGGCGGCCTGCGCTTTTTGCGTCTGTACCGGCGGCTTCAGATTCTGGCGCAGGGTTTCGCATTCATGCTCGTTGAGCGTTTGCGGGCGCTTACGCTGAATATCCAGCAGGTTTTCCAGCGCCCGGAACAGCCAGCTAAACACCGTGACGACCATAACGTAGTAAATGGCGACCGCCAGCAGCGTCTCCATGACGAGAAAATTCTGCGCGTACAGGCGCTGGCCGGTCAGCAGCAGCTCCGGCAGCGAAATAACCGACAGAATCGAGCTGAGCTTGATGATGGTGATGTATTCGTTAATCAGCGTGGGCAGGGAAATACGAAACGCCTGCGGGATAATAATTAAGCGCTGAATCCCGATAAAGCTAAAGCTTAAGGCATGCCCGGCTTCGCTTTGCCCCCTGGCGACCGAAAGCAGGCCGCCGCGATGGATTTCCGCCATGTAGGCCGCTTCGGTCACCGTCATCGAGACCAGGCCGGCAATAAACGGAACGCCGAGCAGCGGTTGGGTGGCCGGAAACAGCTGCGGCAGGTTATAGACAAAGACCAGCAGGACCATCAGCGGTACGCTGCGGAAAAACCAAATATAGAGTTCGACGGGAACCTTCAGCCAGCGCGGGCCAGAGAGCTTCGCGCAGGCTAAAAGAAAACCTAATATCAGGCCAATAAACCAGGACAATGAACTGACGACAACCACGGTGACACACGCCTGCCAGAATGCCCCAACGCTAAATAATGAAAAAAAGTATCCCCAATCGAACTCCATACCGACTCCCGTTTAATTATTGTATTAATTGATGCTTTCTAAGTTGTATTTCTTGATGATGGTGTCATATTTGCCGTTGGCTTTAAGGGTGGCTAACGTTGATTTAATGGCCTCGGCCAGCTCGGTGTTGCCTTTGGCGACGTAAATTCCCAGCGGCAGCGGATAGACCAGACGGTTCGAGCTAATGGCCAGGCGGCCGCGGCTTTTCTCGACGATAATTTGCGCCGCCGGGGCGATTTCTAACTGGGCGTTGATATTTTTCGACAGCAGAGCCTGGGAGGCTTCCGGCGCGGTCGGGAATTCCTGAATACTAATGGCCGGTTTGCCGTTTTTCAGGCAGTACTCGTCGGAGTGCGTTTTCAGGCTGGAAACCCAGGCGGTACCCGCCTGCAGACCTACCTTCACGCCGCACAGTTCGTCTTCCGTTTTTGGCTGAATGGCGCTGCTTTTCAGCGCAATAATGGACGCGCCGGACAGGGCGTAAGGGATGGCGTCCGCCTGCTTCTGGCGCTCGGGCGTCACGTACATCCCGGAGATCACCGCATCGTATTTCTTACCGATACCTAAGATCAGACTGGTGAATTTCGTGTCGATAAGCTGCGGTTTTGCCTTCAGCTGTTCGGCGATCAGCGCCGCGAACTCCGGGTCGATGCCGACAATATTGTTATTGCTGTCATAGGATTCAAAAGGCGGATAGGTCACCTCCATCCCGACTTTAAAGACGCCCTCGGTCAGCAGCTCAGCGGCCTGAGCCAGCGGGGAAAAACAAGCGGTGACGGCGATGGATAAAGCCACACGGCGCGAGATTTTTTTTAGCGTTTTGTTCATCATTTATCCTCACGGGTTATTTACGGTTTTTTGCTGTGCTTGTTTTTTCAGATGGCCAAAGGTGTTAGTGCCGCGGGCGCGTTCGGGGAGCTGGAGCTCGCCTCGGGTGACTTTCTCGCGCAGGTAGCGATAGGTCTGTAACGCCTGGCTCCACATATGCTCACCAATGCTCAGTTCTTGATACTCGCTGGCTTCGCCTGCCTCAAGGAAGCCCGGCAGCGGGCGAATCAGCGTGTGGTAGTCGCAGGCGAAAAACAGCGGGAAGGAGTAGCGTTCCTGCGGCACCTTGCGTACGCGGTGTGCGGTTGCAACAAATGTGCCAGCGCTCAGGACTTCCAGCATGTCGCCGATATTAATCACGAAAGCCTCTTCTCCGGTCGCGTTCTTCAGCGGCGGGGCGTCGATCCAGTCGCTATCTTCATTCAGCACTTCAAGACCCGGCTGGTCGGCGAGCAGCAGGGTGAAGCATTCATAGTCGGTGTGTGCACCAATACCGGGAACATCTTCGGCGCTGGCGTCAAAGGGGTAGTGGATCAGCCGCAGCTTTGACGGCGGGCAGGTAACCATCGACCTGAAATAGCCCTCCGGCAGGCCAAGGGCGAGAGCGAAGGCGTCAAACAGGCGATGCCCAAGGGCGAAGACTGCGTCATAGTAGGCCAGCACGCGGGATTGAAATTCCGGCACGTCCGGCCACTCGTTGGCGCCAATCAGCGGCGTTTTCGCCACGACGAACGGATGGTCGTCGGCGGCCTGAAAGCCGATATCAAACGCCTCTTTGTGATCCGGCTTGCCGGAGCCGTAAATCTCTTCCCCTTCGGGAACGTAGCCCTTATGGCTTTTCGACTGTCCGATGTAGTACGCCATCTTGCGCTCCATCGGCAGGGCGAAAATCTCTTTGGCCGCCGCGCGGATCCCGGCAATCAGTTCAGGCGCGATGCCGTGGCCGGTAACGTAGAAAAAGCCGACTTCGCGGGCCGCCTGGCCGATGGCGTCGGCCACCGCCTGGCGTCGGACGAGATCGTCGCAGGCCAGGTCGCTGATATCGATGGTCGGTAATTCAGTAAACGAACTTTTTGCAGCGGTCATTTCTTCCGTTCCTTATTCAGTTTGCGAGGTGAATTCAACAAAATGCTGCTGTTCACGCTGGGCCATCCAGGCGTTCAGCGACCACAGGTCGGCGACCGGAACGTTGGTAAACGGCAGGTGATGCAGGTAGCCATCGGGGCCAAATTCCGGCGTAAGCGTGGTGTGCTGGTAGCCGCGCCGGCGCTGCGATTGCCAGATCTGTTCCCAGAAGCGCTGCTGAAACCGCAGGGCCGCCCGATATTCCGGCGCGGCGGGGTGCGGCACCTGCGGCCCCTGGTCGTACCCGGCGCGGGCCTGAATATGGTGGACCCGTTCGATAAAGGCGCTGAAGTCATCGCAGGGGTCATCCAGCAGGCGTTCGCTTACCACGATCCAGTGGCTGATATCGGCGGTAAAGCGCAGCTGCGGCAGCTGTTGAATTATCTCCAGCGTCAGCCACGGGCTATACAGCGATGTGGCGCGATGGGTTTCAAAGCTGCAGAACAGCTCATATTCGGCGGCGAGCTCATGCGCTTTGCCGAGAAAATCCACCTGCTGCGCCAGCGGCCAGCGGTCGTTACCGGCCAGCAGATTGACGAAGCGCGGATTAAGCGCTTTTGCCGCCGCAAAACGTTCTTTTAAGCGCTCCAGATGCTGCGCGGGCGTCTCGGCCTGGGCCGGAATAACGCCGCCGCCGCTGAACACAATGGCGATATACTCAAGCGCGGACGCTTCGATGCGTTGGGCCAGCGCCCGCTGCTCTTCTGGCGTCAGCGGAACCCGCGCTTCAATGCCGCAGCAGCCGACGCTCCGGAGTTCGCTGACCGTTTGCTGCCACGGAGTGGTTACGCCCCACAGCGTGCGAAAGACGTTAAGCTGCATGGTTTTTCCTCTATGGATATTTCACGCCCGGGAGAACGCAGAGCATTTCATACAGCAGGTTGGCGGCCAGCTGGGACGTGTTGCCGCTGACGTCATAGGGGGGCGAGACCTCGACCAGGTCGCAGCCAATCAGGTTCAGGCCGCGGCAGCCGCGCACGATTTCCAGCGCCTGAATCGACGTCAGTCCGCCCACTTCCGGGGTTCCGGTGCCGGGGGCCCAGATCGGGTCGAGGCTATCAATATCGAAGCTGAGATAAACCGGGCCAGCCCCCATTTGCTGGCGCACTTCGGCCATTAGCGGGGTCAAAGATTTGTGCCAGCACTGCTCGGCCTGAACCAGACGAAAACCGCGATCGACGCCCCACTGGAAGTCACCGGCGGCGTAGCCCTGCGCGCGCTGGCCAATCTGGACGACGCGTTTAAGATCCAGCAGCCCCTCTTCGACGGCGCGGCGGAAGGTGGTGCCGTGGGCAATCTTTTCGCCGAACATCTCATCGTTGGTATCGGTGTGGGCATCGACGTGAATCAGCCCAACCGGACCGTGCTTTTTGGTCAGCGCGCGCAGGATCGGCAGGGTAATGGTGTGATCGCCCCCCAGCGTCAGGGGGATAAGCGGAAAACTATTTAAACCGGTGTAGTAATCCTCGATAATCTGCACCGATTTGAGCAGGTTGTAGGTATTGATCGGTACATCACCAATATCTGCCACCGACAGTGAATCAAAAGGCGCGGCGCCGGTGGCCATGTTGTACGGGCGAATCATTACCGATTCGGTACGAATATAGCGCGGTCCGTAGCGCGTTCCGGAACGCTGTGAGGTTCCGATATCCAGCGGGATGCCGACAAACGCTGCATCAAGTCCCTGTAAATTTTCGATAAATGGCAGGCGCATCATCGTGGCGCGGCCACCAAAACGCGGCATCTCGTTGCCACCCTGCGGTTGATGAAAGACGTTATCCATTTCAGCTCCTGAATCTGACAAACAAAACTCAACAGCAGGGATAGTGCGAAAGATGTGCTGGACTTTAAATCGTCTGCCGCAAATACTTAGTTCATTTATTAGTGAACTAAGACGCCATGCTTAACGACGCGACGCTTAACATTCGACAGCTCCAGGTTTTTGAGGCGGTGGCCCGTCTTGAGAGCTATGGCCGGGCCCAGCAGGAGCTGGGGATTTCCGTTTCCGCGATCAGCAATGCGATGTCGCAGCTGGAAGGCCAGCTTGGCTTTAGCCTGTGTCAGCGCGGGCGCGGCGGCTTTGCGTTGACCGAAAAAGGGCAGCATTTTTTACAGCAGGCGATCCGCGTGCTGAGCGAACTGAATGAACTGGAGCGCCAGTCGGCGCTGCTGAAAGGCGAGCATAGCGGCACGATTTGTATCTCAACGCTCGATTCCATCGAGACGGAAACCGCGCTGTCGCTGCCGGTCGTGCTGCGCAGCTTTAGCGATAAGTTTCCTAATGTGCATATCAAGCTGATTATCCGTACCCCGGCGGAACAGCTTAACGGCGTATTGAATAACCATATCGATCTCGCCATCGGCAGCTACAACTCGCGGGTGCATAACATCATCAGCGAACCGCTCTATCGCGAGCAGCACTGGCTCTACTGCAGCGACCTGCATCCCATGTTCTTCAGTCGACAGCTCGATAAAGAGCTGATCAGCCAGTGTCCGCTGGTGACGCGCAGCTACTGGAATACCAGCGATCTGCGGCGGCGCGGGTTCAGCAAGGGCAGCGCGACCGTTGAAACCGTCGATGCGCAGCTGCTGCTCATCCTCTCCGGGAAATACATCGGCTACCTTCCCGAGCACTACGCCTGGCCGTGGATTAAGGAGAATCGCCTGCGCGTACTGCTGCCCAATGAGTTTGGCTTTCAATCTCCCTTCTCGGCGATATGCAAGCGCGGGCGCAGCAACGAACCCTATCTGAAGGAGTTTCGCAATCTACTCAAGAAGAATACGGTGGCCAGACCGAAGTGGAGCGAATGAGATTCGCATTGAATGAGTAAGAGCTTATGCCTGATTAGAATTGTAAAAAGACCGCTCAATATCAGGCATATATAAGGTAATGTGCCATTAATCATATGGTGGTGAGAAAAAACTTAGATAAAAATATCGTCCTGCACCTGGATAATTCCCATTCCTTATCTGGTTAAAAAATGACCTTTTTGTGTGTTTTTTCTGAATTAATGTTAAATCCAACGCCTGACGTTGTTTGTTAAAATTTTTTCTGCTGCAATCGACAAATATATTTTTGACGTATTTTTTTCTAATGGATGGGAAGATGATAAGAAATAGCTTATTGGCATTGGTGTGCATTTCTGTAGGTTTATTACAGGGGTGTACTAATGGTAAAAAACCGCAGAGCGCACTCATAAAAAAAGATGTCATTCAAAATGAACAGCCCGCGCAGGTTCCTGCTTTACAGCAGTGTATCCAGGATGCCGACGCTTTAGTTAAGCTCGATAAAAAATTTCAGCAGGATTCAAACGAGCTGTATGGTTTAATCAATGATGCTAAGTTTTATGCTTCTGTTTCAGACCAAACCTCCGCCAGCGTAAAATCAACGATTACACCGCTTTTTGAATACAAGATAAACGATAAGTGTAATAGCATTTCGCAGAAATTAATTAAAGAGTTTGAAAGCCGGGCAAGAAAATCTGAACTCAAGGATGGGCTGGCCAGATGATGGACGATAAGGGGAAACTGAATATATGCAATCTACGAGGTCCTGCGATTGTATTTGCTCTTTTTACCCTTATTGTTGTGTTTCCTGCTCGTGCTGAGCCGGGAGACTTCCTTGATAATATATCGAAACTCGAAATAAACAATCCGCCGGCCTCAGGCGCCGCCAGCGGGGAGTCGGTCTCGTCTAAGCAAAATAACGATAGCCCTGATAAAAAAACGCCTCAGAAGCAGGACGTCGTCAGAAAAAAAAGTCATCAGAATAAAACAGAGAGTACGATTAACGCTCTGCGGCAACAGAATGCGGAGCTGAGCGCTGCCGCCAAAGCGGCGGAGAAAAAGCGCGCTGAAACGACGCGCGAACTGTCGGCGCAGATCGCCGCGCTGAAGGCTCAGGGTGAACAGCGTGTACAGAAAGAGAGCGGCGAAACTGCCGCCGTGAGCGCGCTGAGCAAAAAGAACGCCGAGCTGGCCGCCGCTGTCGAAGCGGCGCAGAAAAAACTGGATGAGACCACCCGCTCGCTGACGGCGCAGATTGCCGCATTGACGGCACAGCGTGCACAGAACGAAAGCGGGCAGACCACCGCGCTTGATGCGCTGAGCAAAAAGAACGCCGAGCTGGCCGCCGCTGTCGAAGCGGCGCAGAAAAAACTGGATGAGACCTCCCGCACGCTATCGGTGCAGATTGCCGCGCTGAAAACGCAGAAGGAGCAGAGTGAGAACCTGCAGAAATCGACGATCGATACGCTGACGGGAAAGAATCTGGAACTGCGCGCCGCTGCCGAATCTGCACAGAAAAAGCAGGATGAGACCACCCGCGCGCTGTCGGCGCAGATCGCCATGCTGAACAAGCAGCGCGCGGAGAGAGAAAGTCAGCAGAAAACCGCGCTTGATGCGCTGACCAAAAAGAACGCCGAGCTGGCCGCCGCCGCCGCAACCGCGCAGAAAGAATATGATGTTTCAGTCGCTGCTTTAAACGATAAAAATAAAAAATTACAGTCTACGCTCGATAGCCTGGCCATCAAGCAAAGTGATTTAAGCCTTGCGGATAAAAGTCATAAAAATGCCTATGCGCTCGGCGTTTTCTACCTTACCCAGGCGCTATCCGATGTGAATAAAATGGCCGACAATAATGTCAAGCTGGCGCCTTCAGCGTTGGTTTCCGGGTTTAACGACGCTTATAATAAAAAACTAAAAATTAAAGAAAATGAAATAGAAAGTATCGTTAACATGCTTAACGAACAACTATCGTCTAAGTACGTCGATATTGAAAAAAGAATTATGGTAAAAATCAAAAATAAAAAATATGAGATTTTGCCTAATGGCGTATATTTTGTAGTTGATAAAAAAGGAAAGGAGCCGTACAAGTCGAATGAGACTTTGTCTATGAATATCCTTGAGAAGAAGCTTGATGGTACGCCGATACTCAATACGATGAATTCAAAGATGGTTTACGATAAGCAAATCGATCCGCTAATGGCCAAAGTAATATCATCCGGATTAAAAGGCGGAACGGTCACGCTATATGGACAGGCCGGCTCGCTGTATAGCACCACGCCAGCGGACCTGAACCCGGATACCTTAATCTCCATTACCTTCGAACTCATTCCCTGAGCGATCGATAGCGGCTCCCCGCCGACTTGCGTATCCGCAAAGCCATCGCCCGCATACCAGGGGGGCAGTCAGATGTCCGGGACGGACATCTGACTGCAACTATCGCCTGGCGGGCAGAATGCTGCCCATCGCGCTTTCAACCGATCGCTTTCGGCAGCAGTCAATCCAGCTGCATGAGGTTTGACTCAAAGGCGGTGACGCCCGAGGCCTCCCCCGGCGTAATGCGCCGCTTCGTCATACGGGGCGAGGTGTGAAAAGCAGCATATTACCATTCTCAACGAGTATGAAGACGGAACTGCGATCCTGTCCCTTTCCCAATGAATCCCGACTTGATATCTGCCGGATATTATTTGTGAATTTTATATTAATCTTACCAGTCATTAATTATGACCATATTAATACCCAGAGCTGGGCGGCTTACAGCCTGTAAACCATAAAAAATAATTTATTTCACACTCTGCTATTCGCGATCTTTTCAGTGTCAGGAGTGATCTTTATTTCCTTTGCACATTGATTTGCATCAATCAACTCTGTCTATTCAGATATGAATTTAATTCATATTCCTCTGCCAGGTATACACTTAGCCTTTATTGTAAGCAAAAGGTTGTTATTACATACCGGCTTTGTTTGTCTGATGCGTTTTATTTTTACATTTGCCTTAAGATGTCTGAGGAAAGTCTTATAATGGACTTTGGGGCCGGCAGGTTGATATTTTTTGGCGCTTTGCTCTACTATATCCTGGTCATCACACGCCGTTATCTTTAACACATTATTCCTCACGGGAAGGGACCGCTATGGCTGATACGTTCCAGAATGAGGTGCCCAGGGCACGCATTTTCAGAAAAGAGTTCGAAAAAATCCTGAAAGACCCGGCGCTGACGCAGGAATTACGCGACGAAATCAGCGCGCTGGCCCCGCAATAAACGGCGTGCGTTATTTAATGGATTCACCGGGAATATGCTGGACGCGCAGGTGGCTGATTCCGTGGCCCGAACGGCGCTGGCAGCCGGCCCCGCGCTGACCGGAGAGGAGATGTACTGATGGCCAATGTTTATACTCTGATTTCAGTCTGTCAGGCCGCTGCTGATGCGCTGGCGGTACAAACGCAACAACGTCTGCTGTTGTGGAACAACTGGCTGCAGCCGCTGTCAGCCGATAAACCCGCGGGGGACGATCCCGGCTACGATGATGATTTCCAGCTGATGCGCGAAGAGGTGAACAAGATCACCGGTGCGGATAGCGATCTGATTTGTAGGTTGGCCGAAAAACTGCTCACCACCGTGACCAAAGATATTCGCGTTGCCTCATATTACGCGTGGGCGCGGCTGCACCGGGATGGCGAAAGCGGTCTTGCGGACGGACTGGAACTGCTGGCCGGGCTGATGCAGGGTTTTGGCGAACAGCTGCACCCGCTGCGGGAGCGCAGCCGAAGGGCCGCATTTGACTGGCTCGCCGGACAGCGGATGCTTGACAGCCTGTCGCTGTACCCCGAGGCCGGCAGTACTGATGCCTTGCGTATCAGCGGCGCATTATTGCTGATGGAGCAGGCGCAGGAGGGGACTGTCCCCGATGCGCTGTGCGGCGTCCTCGAGACCCGTCTGTTGAAATCGGGCGGGCCGGATGCCGTCGTGCCGCAGAACGTCAGCGATGTTTCGCCCTCTCAGACAAACAACTATACGCCGGCGCTGAGCCCTATCACCTCTGGCCAGGAACTGCTGACCCAGGCGCGTATCCTGGCGAAATATCTCGGTGACCAGCCGGAGGGCTGGCTGGCCGCTCACCATCTGATGAAAAGCATCCGCCACGACACGCTATATCAGCTGCCGCCGCTATCAGCAGAAGGCAGAACCCGTATTGAACCGCCGAAGCCGGACCAGCGGGCATTGCTGAAGCGGTTGTATCTCCAGCAGAGCTGGACGGAACTGCTGGAACAGGCTGACGGGATGTTTTCTCGTGGGGCGAATCATCTGTGGCTGGACCTGCAGTGGTATATCCACCAGGCTCTGCTGAAGGCTGGGCGGGAAGCGGAAGCCGCTATTATTCAGAATGACCTGAAAGGGCTGCTGACCCGGCTGACGGGGCTGGAAGGACTGGCATTTAACGACGGCACGCCGTTTGCCGATGAGGTCACGCTGAACTGGATACAACAGCAGGTGCTGGAGAACGCCGCAGGCTGGCGGGATGATACTGCCGCCAGCGCCGCTACCGCATCCGGCGATGACGATATTCTGCTGCTGGAGCCGGAGGCCCTCGCGGTTGCCGACAGCGACGGCCCGGAGGCGGCGCTGGCCTGGCTGCAGAACCGCCCGGGTATCACCAGCGTGCGCAGCCGCTGGCTGCTGCGCCTGCTGATGGCGCGTATCGCCGAGCAGACCGGCAAAAATGAGCTGGCGCAACACCTGCTGGCGGAACTGGGCACGGATGCTGCCGGAATTCCGCTGGCACAATGGGAGACAGGTCTGCTGTTCGAAGTCAAAGCCCGCCACCTCAGGCTGCTACGCATGAAGGCCGGGCGCAGTGAAACCGACAAAAACCGCCTGCAGTCTGCTATGGACCGCCTGCTTGCCGAGCTGATTGCCATCGATCCCGCCCGTGCCGCAGTGCTGTGCGCTTAATCTGTTTACGAAAAATAAGGTGGCGGGAGCGGCGATGAAAAAAGAGAATGCCGCTCAGCGCATATCTCACAACGTATTAAAAGTTAACGGGGGCGATAACGTGTCGGCCAGAGAACGTTTTTTTAAGAAAGTGCAGCAGAACTCCGATAGCACACCGCCCGGCAATAAAACCGCTGAGGCGGAAATTCAGGCATTCCGCCGCCGGATGGATGCGCTGGTGCAGCAAATCAGCCAGTGGTTTGCGGGTTCCGGCATTGAGGTCATTCTATCAACAAAGCATATTCATGATCTGAGCACGATCGGCTATAGCCTGAACAGCGGTATATGCCGTTATGACATCACCACAATCCGGCTCCAGAACGGCGATCGTCACGTCAGCATCGTACCTGAACAGCTCTGTCGAGGTGCGGAAACGGGCTGTATGACAATGCGGGTTAATGCTCCCGGAATCACTCAGCTGTTTTACCTGAGCATGGCGCCGGAAACGGGCTGGTTTATCCGCCGCGAACATCAGAGCGAAAAAGAGAATGTCATCATGACGGAAGAGCTCTTTTTCCATGCCGTTGATTGCCTTGCCTGAATAGTCGCGGCGGTTTCTCATATTGTGCAGGCAACCGTTGCCTGACCCATTACAGATATTCAGGATGCCTGCTCTGAAGGCTTCATGCTTGTGCTTTTAGCTGCAATGAGCTTCTTAATGAGTTTTGCCATTTTAGGACCCGCGTTTTTTGGCTCTTTTCTCCTGGAGCCCAAAAAGGCACCACAAGGCTGCGGTCCTCAGTCATTCCCGCCAGACCGATACAGACACAAAAAAGCCCGCAGGGCTTGCGCCGTGCGGGCTTTCAGGACTTCATCGGATGACTCTGGTAATCACCGATGGAGAATTTTGGTGGGCTGGCGGAGTCTGAATTGGTTGTGTAACCAGTTGTTTTATAATACTTAACTTTCAATTCAATTTTCAATTTGGTCCCATTGTTGGTCCTAAAAGAAAATGTCAGGTTTTTTTGGCAGGGGAGGGGAGGTTATAGCAGGAGCCTCTTCGTTGGTGAGATTAGCATTTTGCTTTCCTTTAGTCTGCTCTGTATTTAAGCGTTTATTTCACGTTATTTTTTAGCAAGCCGGTAGAGCGCCTTGCTCGCAGAATATCCACTACGGAAATATACGGGGTTTGTTCTTGCCACGAAAATCCATTCCTGTCGATACGAACCAGTTCGTATTTTTCCACCAGAAAGTTGACTGCATCGGCCAGGGTGATCCCGGCATCAATATGTTCCTTAATAACAGTTTCATCACTGAATGGCGTGTCGTTCAGTGTCAGGCCATAGTGCGTTTCCAGCAGGCGTGTCAGTAACATTTGCCAGACGGCCACGGGCGGCAGACATAGCTTCGCCGCCTGCGGAGTTGTTGCAGGTAAAGTTTTCATGTTTGCTCTCGTGAAATTTGTTAGCGCTGAGTGGGATAAACGGCGACGTATACGTAGCCGCAACTGCCAAGGGTATCGGCTTCGCAGGTGAAACCGTTGTGATACAGGATGACGCAGTGGGCATGGCAAGGGTTCATTTCACCGGTGGTCAGCATCAATTCCATCTGACTGATAAAATGCGGAAATGCCACATCCAGCTTAAGACATTCGGCGTCACTGATCTTACCGGTGATACTGGCCCGATCAGCCAGATAATGCAGCCGGTTCCCCTCCTGCACCAGACGGGCTCCCAGGTGTGGCGTGATATTTCGCTGCAGACCCCATGTGATTTTGCTCATTGATAACCTCTTTATTGTCAGTTCAGGGTGATACTCATCAGGCAGGCATACGGTCCGTTGCGGTCCTGGCGGCGTTCGGCGTATACCGCCAGCACACCGGGAATATCCGGAATTTCCCTGCCGGTGTAATGGCAGACGCTGCCATGCCACTGGTATTTGCCGGTGCAGTAGCGAAAGATTCGGGACTCAGGATGCTGGCGGTATATCGTCATTGCCCGGCGTTTACTGATAATTTTCATTTAATACCTCACAGCAGACCGTGTTCTGCGAACGAATAGATTTGCCTGCCACCGACAATCAGATGGTCGGGGACACGGATATCCACCATCTGAAGTACCTGAATCAGCCGCTGCGTGAGGGCTTTGTCAGCCTGGCTGGGCGTCGTCTCGCCGGAAGGATGGTTATGCGCCAGTATTACCGCCGCCGCGTTGAAATACAGGGCGCGCTTGACCACCTCCCGGGGATGCACCTCGGTGCGGTTAATCGTGCCGCTAAAGAGCGTCTCATGGGCAATAAGCTGATTCTGGTTGTCCAGATACAACACCCGGAACTCTTCCCGCTCAAGTGCGGCCATATGCAGTCGCAGCCATTCACGGACAGCATGTGTGGAGGTGAAGGCCACCCCGGGCTCATGCAAATGCCTGTCTAGAACCCTGAGAGCACGCTGGATGAGACGCCGGTCCTGTGGCGTTATCTCGCCGGGTAAAAAGGAAAGCTGTTTCATTTGTTGTTCCTCCGGTCAGTCGATGATACGCAGAATGGCGTGGGCTTCAGGATGTTGGAGGGCATAGTCCCGCAGGCGATAATAGTGCTCCGTCATGGCATCGCATTCGGTGCGACAGGCGTGATGGCTGTATTCGATCAGGCAGACAGCAATGCCTGCGGCTTCCGCGCTCATTTCAGCACCATTGCCATTCATGCTGTTGAACAGATGCCATTTATCGTCATCCTCAGCATCGGGTGCCATAAACGCCCCGCCATTGCTGAGTGTGTAAAACGACCAGATACCGCCGCTGTACTTGTCACAGAAGCGGTCCATCCAGACAAAAATTCGTGGCTCCAGCGTTATCCACTGCGGAATGGAGCTGAAGTGCTGTGGCCAGAAGTTGATACGCTGTTCGTCGGGTACCAGCGTGGCACTGAGGGTGAACTGCGGTTCGTTAGCGGGAACAAACTCGTGCTGTGTCTGTGTTGTCATAGGGTTTCTCCGTCAATAAAAAACGCCAGCGGCGATGGCTGGCGTATGAGGTGGGGTAATCAGGGTCTGAAAAATGACTGCAGTCAGTCGGTGGATAATGCTCTGCAAATGCCATCCTGCCCGATATACCGGTTGAGGGCCGTACCGGCATCCGGTTCAAAGTTCCACGCCCGCCAGACCATCCGGCCTTCGGGGTCGCGAACCACCAGACGGAAGTGACTGTCCTGGTCGTCTTCAATGGCGATGTTGTGATATCGGCGGGTAATCGCTTCGGCCTGCTGTCGGATGAAAGGTCCCGGTGGTAACCATTTAGGTTCAGACATTCGGTGTACCTTAAAAGCAAAATCCCCTGTCGCAAAAGCGACAGGGGACTGAAAGAGAGGAAGGAAAAATAGGGTATGTTTCGTGTCGTAACGATAACACTACTGCTTAGCAGCTTGTTTTGCTTTTTCCCAGGATGGTCGGTTCGGGCCGGAAAACTCTTTCATGTCTGACCAGTAACCGATAGGGTACTGGATAACAGTTTCATCACCGACGCCGATGTCAACAGACAGATATTGACCACCTTTAATGGAGCCTTTGCGCACCCAAGCATTTGGACTACAGGTTCCAGTATCTCGCTGTTGCCAGGAACGGTCATCCCTGTCAATGATGTAAAAATCACCTAATGAACACCCACTTGCAGATTTGTGATTTAACACGGCGGCCACGTGTTTGGTATTACCAACAATCACACAACTGTTATGTTTACCGCCGCACATGTTCCACAGAGTGTCACCGTTACCCCCGGTAAATTCCCAGATGGTATTCGCTGGTGGTGCATCATTGGACGTGGTAGTGGCGGTTGGCGTGTGTGTTGGTTCCGCAGTCCCATTGACTAATGCACGTATTACTTTCAGCTCACCATCACTTGGGGTGTTAACCCATTGCCCATCTTTACCGTTGCTGTAGAAGCCCACGAAGTTATGGAGGTCAGGCTGGTACAAGAATGTCAGATTGTGGTTACCACAGTTACCGTCTTCACACATAAAACCTTTCAGGTAGACTTTACCGTCAATTTTTACTGGTTCCATCGGACCCGCTGGACCATTCATCTCGTCGAGCATCGCCGGTAAACCATTCTGATTCATGGTCTCATCAAACGACTTTTTGTACGCTGGGTCGGTTTTGTACAGGTCGAAAGGATATGGGCATGTATTGTTTTCTGACTGACAGTTCTTGGCTTCTACCGCCGTTTTGGCGGTTGCCTGGACTACAGTCGGGGCCATCAGTGCCACAGACAATGCCAACCAACTCCATTTCACATTTGCAGAGAAAGATTTTCTTTTCATTATAAGACTCCTTATAAAGCCCCTGATGCGTCAGGGGCTGTGGGCGTATGCTCGCGTATGGCGCTCTGAAGTAGCACCGAAGCTAGTGGGGTGGCGGAGATCGGTTGCCACTCCGTCATTCCCTGTCGCCAAACCAGAGTGGCGGCAGTCAGTTCACCGTGAACAATCAGGCCGGTGATGTCGTCTTCGGTCACATTGTCGTGACGTACGCCATTTATCTCGTAATGCCATGTCATTGTTTTTCCTTGTTAACAGAGGTCATTAAACCAAAGCTCATCCCGATCCCCCGTTATCGGCAGCCTGTGACAAAACTTCACGGATACAGCTGAAGTGAGGAAGTGCCCGGATAAAGCCTGCCTGAGTGGTTAACAGGCTGAGTCGTTTTCGAGGGGTAAAAGTGGTGTTCAGGATTGTCACTGCATGGATGGTCGCCAGAGGATGCACGGTTATATGCCCGTTAAGTTCACCGGTGAGGTACCAGCAGCCGTCGAGAAATATCAGACGGTACGGGGCCAGTCCGTCACAACGTTCACCGTCCGCGAGCAGCAATACACGCTGGCTGCCGGTGATGGCGCTGACCAGTCGATAAAATACCAGCGGGCTGGTGGTCGTTATCGGCTGTGGTGACTGCCACACCAGGCAAGGGGTTCCATCCGATGCCAGCAGTGCGCCCGCCAGACGCCGGTCCAGCCCCGGAAAGATATCGGCCAGCCCGGCCCGGTATGCAAAAGTCAGCACATCCAGTTCACCCTGCGGACCTGCACCGGTCCGCAGGCGATAGCATCCCTGATGACATTCGAGGTCCAGGTACATCAGTCGTTCGCGAAAATCCCGGTACAGGGTACGGACCGACACATCAAACTCGGTCGCCAGTTTTTGCATCTCTAACGTTTCACCCGCCACAAGACGGCTGATAATCAGCGACAGCCTGACCGCCAGCCTGTCGTAGCGGCGCTCTGTCAGTGGCATGGAGGCTCCTCCGCATGGTTAACTGACTGAAAGAAATAAGATTCTAAAGGAGAGGGTTGACAGGATATGTCCACGACGGGAATTAATTTGGGAAGCGCATGAAGCCCGTGATTATCAGACCTGCGCGGATTTCTGATGATTTAACCGGCAAGTTCTGTGCACCCGAAATGACAGGGTGTGTCATTTATTCACATTTTAATAACCATGCCAGAGGTAAAATGTGAACTCACGCAGGCCGGAAACCACTGAGCATGGCTTCCGCCATCACCCACAGTGCCCGGTTAAGCTTCACATCTCCGTCAATGCCGCGCACGGCACGGGTATGCGTTCGCACGCCTTTTACACTACGTCCGCTAAGCCCGCCTTTTATCAGGTTCTCCTGAATACGCTGGTAGGTGGTCCACAGGTCATTACTCTCATCCTGCCAGCGGCGTGGGGAAAGTATTTGTGACGGGGCAACCGGCTGGTGGTCCTCACCAAAGCGGTACGTCAGCGCGGCCTGTGCCAGAGCCTGCTGAGCAGGTGGCGGCAGCATCAGCGACTGCATGGCATCTCGCTTTTCTTCCACACGGTCAAAAATCCCCAGCACTTCATACGCCCCTTCAATCACCTGACTCACCACATCTCCTTTGTGCGGCACCCGCACCTCACCAAAAGACTCACCGCAGACGAGCCCGTTCTGGCACACTGCACGGAATAATCCCGGCAGCATCTGATACGAACTTGTGCCGTCATGCGAGTTGAGCAGAATGATTTCCGGGACCTGTTTACCGGTAATCTGTCCCTCCCGACGCAAACGCAACATATGCTTTGTATGCTCCCGACGACCAGGGTCACGTACCCGGGTCTGACAGGCAAAGAATGGCTGAAAGCCTTCGCGCTGCAGGCTGTCCAGCAGGGAGATGGTCGGAATATAGGTATAACGTTCACTGCGGGATTCGTGTTTATCCTCGCTGAACACGCTGGGCACCACACGAAACAGCTCTTCACGGGTTAACGGACGATCACGACGAATAAGGTTTGCTGCGCCAAAGCGCGAAGCCAGACGGGTCATAAGCAGACTCCTCATGATGGAAAATAAAGACAAAAAAGCCCTGCCGCTCAAATGGCGGCAGGGCTCAGGAAACGACGGATTAAGAAGCAATATTCAGAAGAAGAAATTCCAGACGGCACGGGCAACCGACACCACTGTGCCGCGCACGGCCTGAATGACGGCCCGCATCGGGGCGGGAATAAGGGGCAAAGCACTGATGGTATCAAGTACTGCACCTACGGTTTCACCGAAATCGTCACGGGCCTGCTCCCGGACTACCGTTGTGCGAAAGGGATGCTGCAGTTGCGACACCACCGGGCTGCTGGCCTCACGCGGCAGGCAACGGATCATGCGCTCTGCCATCACCCGTAGTCCCCACTGTAGACGGACCGACACAGCACACACCGGATGCACGGGCTGGAACAGCTCATGCAACAGGCAGATTTTGCGGCTGATGTTTTGCTTCTGCTCTGTGGATAATCGTTCTCCTCCGCTGGTGGGTTCAGCTTTGTCTGACTGGCTGATAACAAACAGCACCTTATGCCGGTATGCCTCACCAATCACTTGCCGGTAAAAATGCTCATCCACCGCCAGAGCCCGATCATCAGCCTTAATCAGCCACAGTACTAGGTCGAGCCGGGGTAGCTGTTCGCGGTACAGCGCAGCATACTCAGTATCGCGTGCACCACTTTCCCCCACGCCGGGAAGGTCCACCAGCGTCATATAGCGCTCACCGACTTGCAGACGAAAGCGCAGAGGTTCACGTGTACAGGCCGCCACATCGCTGACCGGCGACACTTCACCGGCAAACAGGGCATTGCACAGCGACGATTTTCCCGCCCCTGTTTTCCCCATAATGCCGATAACTGGCTCGTAGTTTGTGAGCTGACGAATTTGCTGCATGACCCGTTCTGAGGCCCATTCTGGTAAGCCCTTAAGTGAGCCCTGCAAGGACTGCAACCCTCCCAGATTATTCATGATATCTCCTGAAACAAAGAAAACAAAAACGGCGAATCCTTATGGATTCGCCGTTATAGTGATATGTTCAAGATGATGATATATATTTGAAAAGTTTTGGAATGCGTTCTCATTGCGAACGGTATAAAATTTCTGGCGTTCGCTTTCATAATTACATTTTTTAGGATCAGGCAGGCACAATCTATGCAATGTCTGAGATAACTACATCCATTTTTACTTGACTACCACCAACAAAAATATAGTGGTGCAGGAGAAAACGTGAAGTATCAGATAGTAGGTGGTGCAGGCCTGCACCGCAGCGAAACCAAAACAGTTGATATGATGGTTAAGCAGTTACCAGATAGTTGGTTTGGCTATGCTGGCTTGGTTGTTACTGATAGCCAAGGATCGATGGAAATCGATACGCTAATTATTACTGCTGACCGGCTGCTATTAGTCGAGCTTAAAGAGTGGAATGGTAACATCACATACGAAGGGGGTAAGTGGCTGCAAAATGGTAAGCCACGAGGCAAAAGTCCCTATCAGATCAAGCGTGAGCATGCACTGCGACTAAAAGATTTGTTGCAGGAAGAGCTATCTCGTAAGTTGGGTTACTTTTTGCATGTTGAGGCTCATGTAGTGCTGTGTGGCACTGCAGGTCCTGAGAACTTGCCATCAAGTGAGAGTCGCTATGTTCATACCCGTGATGAATTCTTGACTATAGGCAACCCCAAAAATTACGAAAAGCTGGTGCAGGACACTAACTTTTCTCATCTTTTTGAGGGGGGAAAGCCTCGGCCAAATTCAGATGAGGCATTACCGATCATTAAGTCCTTCTTTGAAGGCCCAAAAGTCAGGCCTTTACCACTTAAAGAAAGCGGTTATCTTGCGAACGATAAGCCATTCTTTAGTCACCCTCACATGGTCTACAACGAATTCAGGGCTACCCACAAAGACAATAGTCAACACAGAGGTCTGCTGCGTCAGTGGAACTTTGATGCCCTGGGTGTGGCAAATGCAATGCAAACATTATGGTCTGAGATAGCGCTGCGTGAGACTCGAGTCGGTCGCTTGGTTCGTCATGGCAGTGCAACTATGCAGGATTATATGTTGCGTGCGGTAAGGGAATTATCCGAGGAGGATATAACTGATGATGCCCGTGAGCTGTATGAATTACGCCGTAGTTTTAGCCGATTGGATGAGATACTAGATAGCGAAGCTGACGGATGGAGTAAGTCTGATCGTATTGATCGCGTTCGTGCATTATTGGCTCCATTCTCTGAATTACATAGCCTAGGTATCGGCCATTGTGATATTGACCCGCACAATCTATGGTACGCAGGGGATCAAAAGAGCATTGTCGTTACTGGTTTTGGCGCAGCCTCGCTGGAGGGACATAATAGCCTAGAGGCATTACGTCCGACATTGCAAAGTGCTCCATATACTCTGCCCGAAGATGCTTTTGAAGAAGCAGTTGAGCCCTATCGCCTAGATGTATTCATGTTGGCTGTAATTGCTTATCGTATTTGTTTTGCAGGCGAATCGTTACTGACTCCTGGACAGATGCCTGAATGGCGAGCTCCATTAACTGATCCTTTTAGCGGCATTTTAAATAGCTGGTTTGAACAAGCTCTTAACCTTGAGCCAAGTAAACGCTTTCCACGTGCGGACATAATGCTCAATGAGTTTAATGCGGCTACTAAGGAACATAGCCAAGAATTTGATGAAGCTAACCAGATTTATCAAGAGTTAAAGCAAAATAAATTCTTTCGCGAAGGGATGAACAGCGTTGGTGTGTTAATTGAGTTTCCTCCGCTTCCTGAACAGTTGCCTATGGTTTACCCTGCGCTTGCTGCCATTGCTACGACTGGCAGCATCAGTTATCACTGTGAACAAGGTGGGAAAGCCCTGCAGGTAAAATTGTGGGATGGCGTGATTTTGAATCCTCAGCAACCTGGTGTTAACCGCCGTATCCACGCTTTTAAGCAGCGAATCGATAAGCTTACGCATATAAATCTGCCAACTCCTAAGGTGCGTTCCTGTGGACTATTAGGACAAGGCGGCTTGTATGTAGTGAGCGAGTATGTGGATGGTCTACCGTGGTCACAGTTTATTGCTGAGAACGTTTTAGAACAATCCCAACGTTTCACAATTGCGGAGACGTTGATCAACACCATTCATGCTTTTCATGAAAAACAGTTACCTCATGGAGATCTTTGCCCAGAGAAACTGCTGGTACAAGTCGGGGAGCAGACAGCAATTACTCTGATTGGATTGCTTGAATTCAGTGATGAATTAACTGCAGATAATCGCTACCAGCCAGATAATCCTGAAAGTACTGATGCTTTTGGGCGAGATTGCTTTGCAGTATATCGTATGGTGGAGGAGCTATTTAGTGAAGATATGCCAGTACCGGTGCAAGCTGAGTTAGAACGTGCAAAGCAAACCGTTGACGGTATACCTATCGCGCTCGATCCTTTGCTGCAGTCACTTCGAGCACCGGAACAAGCTGAGATTAAGCAAGTTGTGGAGTCTGAGTCACAGGATAATGTAATTCCTGTTTGCTGGGGCGCAGATGATTGGCCGCAAGAAGTGAAGCTTCTAGAACAAAATGATGGGATCTATCATTTTCACTGTAACTGGTCAGCTAACCCACGCTTTGCGCATGAATTGCGTTGTAACATCACTGGCCTAGGTGAGCGGCTATTGGTAGACCTGGATCCTGATAATCGCACTATTAATAGAATAGTGTATAAAAAAGGATTATCGATCGAAGAAAGTATAAAGGCTGGTAAATATTCCCAAGCTAAAATTAATACTCAACTTTCATTACAGCGTGGCTCACTTAATCAGCGCAATACTTTTATTGAACTACTGTTTAATCTCGAGCCAGTAATTGACGCCATCATTGAGCGGGCTAATCCTAATCAAGAGATGGATGAAGATGACTTCGATAGTAGTGAGTCAAGTCCAGTTGAGTTGTGGCAGGCATTGTCTGACACAGAAGTAGACCTACGAGATATAGTCAACATCGATTCAACTGACTTTCAGGAATCACCAAGTGGTTGCTTACTCTACCCATATACTACGGAATCCGGTGCTGACCTCAGCTTTGAACTTGATGATAAGATCATTGTTTATATTAAAGATAAGCGTGAATCAGTGCAGTTAGGGGAGTTGCGACTAAGTGAGACTACGCCGAATCTATTGGCTATTCGCTTTGATTTCGATGCTGCTCGTAAGCGAATTAGTAGCGGCAGCCAGCTACAATTGGAGTCGATCCGTGACAAATCATCAAGAGAGTTGCGTCAAAGAGCCCTTCAACGAGTAATTGAAAACAAAGCAGAGATCCAGCATCTGCCACAGTATTTTGATTACCACCAGAAACCCTGCATGCAGCAAATGCAACCGCGGCCATCCGCGGAGACATTACGCGAGCTTTATGATCAGCCTGGACAACGTTTTAATGAACAGCAGCTCATGGCGTTTCAACAGTTGGTCGAGTTGGGACCTGTTGGAGTTCTGCAGGGACCGCCAGGAACAGGTAAAACAACCTTTATTTCAAAATTTATTCACTATCTGTATCAACATTGCGGTGTGAATAATATTCTTCTGGTCGGCCAATCCCATGCGTCTGTTGATAATGTTGCCATCAAGGCTAGAGAGCTCTGCCATACAAAAGGAATGGAACTGGATACAGTACGTATTGGTAATGAACTTATGATTGATGAGGGTATGCTAAGTGTTGCAACTAAAGCTCTTCAGCGACAGATTCAGCATAAATTTCACCGTGAATATGACCTGCGAGTTAGCTCCCTAGGAAAGCGTCTAGGGATGGCTCCATTATTAGTCAAACAGTTATGTCAGTTACATCGTACGCTGAATCCCTTGATGGTGACATATGGCCAATATAGCCGTGAGCTGGATAAAGTAGAACAGACAAAGAGCAGTAGTATTAGTCATCAAGAGCGACTGACTGAATTATTAGAACAAAGCAATCAGCTTAAACTGCGAACACAAGAAATTATTAACTCAATATTCGATGACAGCTTGCTGAAAACTCTCGTCTATGATGAGACCTTGATAAGACAGTTGGCTGAGCAAATTGCCATACAATGCAGTTATAACAATCCAGAGAACCTTGAACGTTTTCTGCAGCTATTGGAAATGAGCCAAGAGTGGATGGATGTATTACGCGGCGGCGAGGCTGGGTTTGATCGATTTATGTTCAAAAGTAAGCGATTGGTTTGCGGAACTCTTGTTGGTGTTGGGAATCGTCGACTAGAGCTAGCTGAGTCTAGTTTTGATTGGGTAATAGTTGATGAGGCTGGCCGAGCACAAGCTGCTGAATTGATGGTAGCGCTGCAATCAGGCAAGCGAGTGTTGCTGGTAGGGGATCATAAACAATTGCCACCATTCTATCATCAACAGCATCTTAAGTTAGCCTCTAAGAAGTTAGAACTCGGGAAAGGGATCTTTTACGAGTCTGATTTTGAACGCGCTTTTAAAGCAACAGACGGCGTAACACTCGATACTCAATATCGAATGGTAGAACCAATTGGCGAGTTAGTATCGGAGTGCTTTTACGCTCAAGATATCGGTAAACTGCATTCATCGAGGAAAGTCTCGCCAGATTGGTATTCCCAGTTACCAAGTCCTTGGAACAAAACTGTTACTTGGATCGATAGTTCGAGCCCTAATGAAGCAGGTGCAGAAGAGCATAAGGGTAATGGCCGTTACTATAATCAACGAGAAGTCCGGCTACTGTTAGAGGCTTTGCAGTCATTGTCGAGCGATGACTGCATTGCACAGCTTGAGCAAACTATTACCACAGAGCAGCCATATCCTATTGGTATAATCACAATGTATCGTCAGCAAAAAGAGGAAATTGACAATGCTATCAGTCGGGCTGAATGGGCTGCATCGTTACGTGGTTTGATTAAGATCGATACCGTTGATTCATATCAGGGCCAGGAGAACAAGATAATTATCCTCAGTCTGGTTCGCGATAACCCCAACAAACTACAAGGTTTCCTGCGCGATGCGCCGCGAATAAACGTTGCTATTTCGCGAGCTCAAGAAAGGTTATTGATTCTGGGAGCTAGGCGTATGTGGTCAAAGACCAATAATGATTCAGCACTTGGAAACGTTCATGAATTTATTAGTAAACAGGTTGCCGTAGATGAACCCAACTACCAAATCCTGTGTGGTCAAAGTCTGCTTGGAGATAACAACTAATGTCAGAACCACGTCTGGGTAATCTGATTACCGTTTTACTACCTGCGCGTAGTTACAAGATCAACTGCGCTTTGACCACTGAAAAACTGATGCCTGGAATTGAACAGTTTGCATGTCGCTTGCTGCTGATTTTTGATCAGCTCTATCCCAGCGAGTTACAGAATTACTTTGGTCTAACCGATCGTGAGCGAGAGGTATTGCTTGATGGCTTGCTGGCTAACAGACTGATCAACATTAACCCTGATGGGCATATTGAGGCTAGCTCATTCCTACGTAAGCATGCAGCTAGTAATGGTGGGAAGCCAAGTTTAGTTAAGTATCAAGAACGTACGGAGGAAGTGGCATTCGATCTATTAACTCTTTCGATATGTAAACCGCAACCGAATCGTCGTTTTACTTCTGGACTGCCAGAGCTATTGCCTCGGCATCAGATCGGGGGAGATGCTGCTGCGGTAACAGAGGCTTTTAGCTCCCAGTTTCGCCACCATCTTTTGCTCAGCCGCAACAGCGAGTATGAGCGTCAAAGGACTAGATTATATAAGATAATGGGCTGTAGTTCGCATGAAATGGTGCAGCTCCCAATAGAGATAGAGGTTAGCTACGATGCTTCTGCTGGTAGCATTGAGCCGCAGAAATTTACTCGCTCCTATGAATATTTAGGTAACACCCGACTGCCGCTTTCAAACGAGCTGGAGGCTCATATCGCAGATTTTTTGGGAGAACATAAACTAGATGAATTTGGTATCGACTGTGAAGATTTCTGTAAACTAGCAAATGATAAAGTGTTGTTACAATTTGCTAATGGTTATAAGTTCGACTATTCCGGCTGGATAGAGGCTCGCGAACAACGGAAAACTGGCTACGGTACTTCATTGACTACCGGCATGTTAGGGGCTGTTTATTTGCCGCACAACTCTAAGCTGTTCATTAGTATGTTGCATAATGCATTACGTGATTATGTGGGTAAAACAGCTCCAAAAGCGCTGTGGTATAGCAGTAAAGTACCACTGTGGGGAGCTAATGGCAGTCAACTTTCGCGTTTTAATCGCGATCTAGGCGATATACTTGGTAATTATGCCGATGATAAGATTGCCCGCATTTCGCTTTTACACCCAAGCGCTGATGAAGGTGAGAAACGTCAAGAACGTAAGCGACACTTAGGTCGTTTTCCTACCGGTATTGGCCTTACTTCAGAGGCTAAGTTTGATCGTTTGGAGATCCTCTTAATTCCTGATGTGATTGCTTTGGTGCAATACCACGGTCAACCTAATTCTGATAGTGCATTAACCCTGCCGATTGGTTATATAACCGTTGAGCCAGAGCGTTTAGAATTACTTAAAAACCTAATGATTAAGCGAATTGAAGGGGTTGTTGCAACCATCAATTGGTCTGAATCAAAACTTGAAAATTTAACTTCGCTATTACCTGTTGAGTTTCTGATTAAACTGAATAAGAAAAGTGGTGAAGATGTGGATGCTGCAATACAAAAAATGCAAATTGCTAACCGTGCTGAAACCGCACGGGCAATTTTATCGCTGCGCAAGTAGCATTTATATTGCAGCGAATAAATTTTTCTAGGTTGCTATGAACTAGCTAAAGGACAAAAAATAGGTGAGCGGCGTTATTCATGTCAAATGAGATAATGCTAAATTGATAGGAATTTATACCCCTCCGACCATTTTGAATGGTCGGAGTTAATTATGCTTTTTTTTAAATAAATTGAGCTTTCGGTTTGACCTGCCCCCGGTGTAAGCATACCTGTTTTAGTTCCACGCACTTTTTGAGATTTCCGGGTTCCTGATGATATGCAGGCAGGGTAACGCTTGGAACTGACCTGCCCCCCGGATTAGATACAACCTTCAGTTAGTAATGTCGGTTGGTTTTTCTTCATATTTCCTGTTTCGCCAGTCCGTTGCGAATTCAGCTGGTGTCTGGTAATCCAGCGATGAATGGGGACGGCACTCGTTATAATCCTGCCGCCAGTCATTAATCGTTTTCCGGGCATGAAGAATATCGCTGAACCAGTGTTCATTCAGACACTCATCGCGAAAGCGTCCGTTAAAACTCTCAATAAATCCGTTCTGCGTTGGCTTACCTGGCTGGATAAGCCGTAGTTCCACACTATGCTCAAAGGCCCATTGATCGAGCGCGCGGCAGGTAAATTCCGGGCCCTGATCGGTTCTTATTGTCGTCGGATACCCCCGAAACAACGCGATGCTGTCCAGAATACGCGTGACCTGAACGCCTGAAATACCGAAAGCAGCGGTGATCGTCAGACACTCCTTCGTGAAATCATCCACACAGGTCAGGCACTTGATCCTGCGACCGTTGGCCAGTGCGTCCATAACGAAATCCATCGACCATGTAAGGTTCGGTGCATCCGGGCGCAGAAGCGGAAACCGTTCGGTCGCCAGCCCTTTACGGCGTCGTCTGCGTTTTACGCTCAGTCCATTAAGGTGGTAAATACGGTATACCCGCTTGTGATTGACGTGAAGGCCCTCCCTACGCAGCAACTGCCAGATGCGCCGATAACCAAAACGTCTGCGTTCAAGCGCCAGCTCAGTAATACGCCCTGATAAATGTGCATCAGCAGCCGGACGCTGAGCATCATAACGGCAGGTCGACAGGGACAAACCTGTAAGCCGGCAGGCACGACGTTGCGACAGACCGGTCGCATCACACATCAACACCACGGTTTCCCGCTTCTGGCCTGTCGTCAGTACTTTCGCCCCAGAGCCACCTGAAGCGCCTCCTTATCCAGCATGGCTTCGGCAAGCAGCTTCTTGAGCCTGGCGTTCTCTTCCTCAAGCGACTTCAGGCGCTTAACCTCGGGCACCTCCATACCGCCATACTTCTTACGCCAGGTGTAAAAGGTGGCGTCGGAAATGGCGTACTTACGGCAGAGCTCACGGGCAGAAACCCCGGCTTCAGCCTCGCGGAGGATACTGATGATCTGTTCGTCGGAAAAACGCTTCTTCATGGGGATGTCCTCATGTGGCTTATGAAGACATTACTAACATCGCGGTGTATTAATCAACGGGGAGCAGGTCAGAACCATAAGCGTGTTCACTGGATTTACTGTCTGCAGAAACTGAGTTTTCGTCGAAAAGGAAAGCAACGTCTGCCAAGCCGTAGCCCGGCACCACTGGCTACGCCAGAAGCGCTTAACCAGAGTGAGGTAATCCCCCCGTAGAAGGCCATGGAAATCACTCTAAAATTTATGTTTGTAATGAATTTGAGTTCGACAGCAATTATCTACCTTATCCTAATAAAAACCTTGCAAATAGAAAGGGAACTTGCCCATATACTATAAATTCGGTAGCAGGTGTCGGGTCGAAGAACTTTCTGAGATTAGTAAACAGTTGTTTTGAAGAAAAATAATTGGGGACGTTATGTGGCATGACAATGAGACAACCGTTGATTACGTTAATTTTCGCCTAGTAGCAAAAGCATGTGCGGAGCTCATTCAAGATACCGGTGGGGAGCCAA
This sequence comes from Klebsiella sp. RCJ4, assembly GCF_009025755.1. NCBI lineage: Bacteria > Pseudomonadati > Pseudomonadota > Gammaproteobacteria > Enterobacterales > Enterobacteriaceae > Klebsiella > Klebsiella sp. RCJ4. Next base: position 40,697 of record NZ_WCIN01000012.1, on the reverse strand, counting down.
TCTCGATTGGGATCTCGGGAGGCTGGGGCGCAGGAAAATCGTCACTTGTACGGATGATCGCATCTGAGTTATCGCTGGAACAGACTGTCGGAGTGGGAATTGCCTCTGAGGAACGACCAAAACATGTAGTGATAACTTTCAATCCATGGCTTTACCAAGGCTTTGAGGATGCACGTACCGCGCTGCTACAGACGGTTGGAGATGCAGTACTTGAGGCTGTAGTCGCTCAGAATAGTGGACTTTTAGGTAAGGCAAAATCCCTCGTCAAGCGCATTAATTTTCTACGGTTGGCTCAACTTGGTGGAGAAGTTGCAGCCACTTTGATCACAGGGGTTCCGGTCGGTCTAATTGGAAAAGTTGTCGAGGCTGGAAAAGGTGCATTGCAGAATGAATCACTTAATGAAGGCATCGCAGTCGCCAAAGATGCATCAGATGCTACCAAAGGACTCTTGAACGAAGCTAAACCCGTTTCGCTGCCAAAAGAAATACAATCCTTTCGGGAAGCCTTGGAAGAGCTACTCGTCGAGCTGAATATCACGTTGGTAGTCTTTGTCGATGACCTTGATCGATGCCTACCTAAGACTGCTATTTCAACGCTCGAGGCTATTCGGTTGCTACTGTTTCTGCGTCGAAGTGCATTCGTCATTGCCGCGGACGATGTGTTTATTCGTGGAGCCGTCCGTGTCCACTTTGCTGGTACTGGTTTGGATGACGATATCGCAACTAATTATTTCGACAAGTTAATTCAAGTTCCATTGCGAGTACCAAGACTGGGCGCTAACGAGACTAAAGCATATACCGCGTTGCTATTTTTGGAACGTGCTCACCGCAGCGGACAGCTGAAAACCGAGAGTTTTGAGAAAGCTAAACTCAGCGTAGAAGCTCGACTACGAGAAACTTGGACGGGAAAAACCGTTGATCTTGCATTCCTCGAAACGCTGGTGGAAAAGGAGGATGCTGAGTTGCTCGACCTAATGGGGCTAGCTGAGAGGTTGGCTCCATTACTTTTTAGTGCAAGTACAGTCCAGGCCAACCCACGACTGATTAAGCGATTTCTTAATACCGTGTTTTTGCGTAAGACATTAGCTAAACCACAAGGCATTGATGTGGATGTACAAATTCTGGCTAAGTGGCATTTGCTCGAGCGGTGTGACGAAGCTACGGCGAATGCATTGGCAGAAAAGGTTTCGGCCGAAAACGAAGGCAGAGTCAGCATTCTTCATGACGCAGAGATGGCAGCTAAAGACCCGGATAATACGCTCCCCACCCTATTTGGAGATAAAGAGTTTGTTCGTGAGTGGCTGCAGCTTAAACCTCTGCTTGGTGATATGGATATGCGACCAATATTGCACCTCAGTAGAGATAGCACCGTTAGGGATTTTGGTGCCGATGATCTGAACGTAGCAGGTAAAGCATTACGTGATGCGTTGGTGGCAGCCCGAAATTCGAACGAAGCATTAAAACAGCAAATAATGGATGCTGGTGAACTGCAGTCTGGTCTTGCCATGGCTCGCGCCTGGGAAATTCGGCGACCAAACCGTTTATGGCAAAAGGCCGAAGAGGTCTTGATGCTTATCGAGGTGTCTCATATTCACCCAAGTACCGGGGCTCGAGCCGCTGCACTCATTAGTCAGGCACCTATTTCTCAGCTCGCCCCAGGCTTGGTTTCAGCTTTGACAGAGTGTAGCTGGGCGAAAGATGTTTTATCTAAGTGGGAACGGGACGAACAGATTCCGAAACCTGTTAAACGTGCAATTGAAAACGCAAGGAAGAAATAAATAAATGGGTACCTCGACCTCAAGCGCAGGAGCCGGTTCTGGCGCATCATTTGATCCACCATGGCTAGATGATGCTGAAACTGGCATTGACTCTAGCCAGGCAGACAAACCTATATCACCAAATCCAGCTCCCGAAGATGGCTCTGATGGTGCAAATGACAGTGACTCGGAGAATGACAACACTACACCGCAGCATGTAGAAAGTCCGGCGGCAGCGCCAGCGGGTCGTTATCAGGAAGCACGAAGGGCTCTCACGGGTTTCGTGCAATCTGGTAGTGGATCTGATTTACGGCGAGGTATTTCGAGTTTCATTAAAAAAGGTATGGGCGGCTCAGTAAAAGCGGCGAGTCGTATGCGCACCGGCGCTATAGCTTCTGCTTCATTAGGGGGCTTTCTGGCAACAGCCCGAGATGGGACCGACCCTGATATCGATGCGTGGGTTGCTTCGGTAAAACAGAGAAATCTATCTGCCCATGATACTGCACTAGAAGTTGTACAAAAGCTGCTGCCCACGGGTGGAAGTATTGACGAAGAGTCAGCCAAGCATGCAATGAATCAGGCCATCTCTCATCTTTATGAAGTAGATCCCACTGCTGATATCTTCAATCTTGCGGATGACCAGATTGCCAATGTAATGGCATTCACAGTGGCGTACGATGTTTACAACCGGGTTCAACTTGAACTCGGAAGGGTTTTTGAAAAGCTAAAATATGTACCCAGCGTCATACAACAGCGATTAGCACAAGTGCTTGACTACATTATGGTTGTTGTTAACAAATCGATGGAAAAGGTACGTTCTGGCAGTACTTCACATTCCATGCGAGAAATTGCGACTTTGGCGTTACAAGACGCCCTTACGGTGTTCTCTGAATCATGAAAATTCTTTGCTCAAGTATCAATTCGCTACCCCAAAATGTGCCAGTAGGCACTCGTGCATTCACCTTCCTAGAGGCATCATCACGACCCGGCATTGGACGTATTGCCTCTGGTTGGCTGCGTAAGCTAGAAAGTGCTGGCTATGCCCCATCGATCCCAGTGTGGGATTTCATGCTTTTTTGTTTTGCTGTTTATGCCTCAGATGTTGCTGTTCTTCGCAAAAATAGTGCTGATGGTTGGACTCGCCAAATTGAGCTCGATATTACACTTAATGATCCAGTTCCTTGGGAAGCAAATAAAGCTATTGCAGAGGAAATGCTTCGAGTTCTTTCTGGTGACTTTTGGACGCTGCACTTCCTGCCTGGCGGCCCAACACCACCAAAAGGCAATCACAGAGAGTGCGACCGAGATTGTGTGTCACTACTTTCTGGAGGCCTTGATAGCCTGATAGGTGGTATAGATGCAACAGCAGCAGGGCGTAAACCAATTTTTGTGTCACAACTTGCTTTTGAAGATTCTGCTCGGCAAGTTGCCTATGCTGATGCACTAGGTGGAGGCGACTGGCATCAACAGTGGAGTCATAAAGTCGTTTTTAGTGGTAAAAAAGAAACATCGACCAGAGCTCGCTCAATGGCGTTCTATGGTCTTGCTGTGCTCGCTACATCATTGTTAGCGGTCAAAAGAGCCGAAATATTGGTACCAGAAAATGGATTCATAAGTATCAATCCTCCATTGCTTCCGGGAAGGATGGCTAGCCTCAGCACAAGAACAACACATCCACAGTTCATGACTTTCCTTCAAAAATTACTTGATGCCGTTGGCGTCAATGCTCAATTGTGTATGCCCTATCGGTTCATGACGAAGGGAGAGATGTTGGCACAGTGTGCAGATCAAACACTGCTAGCAAGATTTGCATGTGATTCGACAAGTTGTGGTCGTTTCCGTACCTACAACCGAACACACTGCGGTCGATGCGTGCCATGTATGGTTCGTAAAGCTGCGATTCAGCGTTGGGGTATTTCTGATACGACAAGATATAAATTCACCAATCTGTCGTTGGCAGGAAAAGCAAATGCTGACGATCCAATGGCAGTGGCTTGTGCTGTACTCGCCGCCGAAAAAAAAGGGATTGATGCCTTCCTAGGGGCCACACTAGCCTTTGCGTCAGCTGCGGATCGCCCTCATTATCGTCACGTTGCTGAACAGGGTTTAGCTGAGTTAGCTGCCTTGCTTCGAAGGGACGGTATAATTTGATGGATTTCCACTGCCACTTAGATCTTTATCCGAATGCCAAGAAAGTCTACATCGAAGCATTGCAGCGAACCGAATTTGTATGGCTGGTTACAACTAGCCCAAGAGCATACGCTGCAACTTCGAAAGTTCTGGCTACCACTCAGAAATGTTTCATTTCCCCAGGCCTACACCCTGAGATAGCAGATAAAAAACATAGCGAATTGGAAATGTTGCTATCACAAATGGAGGATTGCACTGGTATTGGCGAAATTGGTCTGGATGGTTCATCACGGTGCAGGCCGTACTTTGAACTTCAAAAGAATATATTTAAAGCCATTGTTGAAAAGTGTGTAGGACTAGGTGGGCGAGTTCTCAGCATTCATTCTCGGGCTGCAGCCAAGGAAGTTTTAGATATTCTTGATGTGAATCCTGGGTTTGGCACAGCGGTTCTTCACTGGTTTACCGATTCACCTTCCGTCCTTCGAAGAGCAGCCGATGCCGGCTGTTGGTTCAGTGTTGGACCAACAATGATGGAGTCTGCTAATGGACGTAAGCTGGCAGCACTGATGCCACGTGATCGAGTGGTCCCAGAGAGCGATGGACCATTTGCGAAAATGCGTGGTGCGCATGTAATGCCATGGGAGGCTAATACTGTAACAATTAAATTAGCTGAGATATGGAATATATCGCAAGATGAAACATCGTTTTTGCTGAGATCGAATGGCTTACTTCTAATGAAACGTTTAGGGCTCTAATTTTTTAGCATTACACTGAGTGTGGCTTCTTGACCTGAACAAAAGCCTCATACTACGTCGGAAGTGGACGGATATAATTCTATTGAAACAAAGAAAAGCAATTGAAGAGACTCATCAGACGTTTGGGTATTTCCAGCATATCTTGCTGGATATGCCAGCTTACCCAGGTACTGTTAGAAATACAGAACGTTAAACCGATGAAGTGTTTTGAATTGCCGATAGTGGGAGCAACTCGTCTTCTCCTGAATGAGTAATCTAATGTGTATTAGCTTAGGCCAAAAGTGTGTATCTTGCTTCCTAGCAACTGCTACAGCTGCTACGTGTAGCAGCTGTAGCAGGGGAGTCATAAAGCATCATTTGCTTTTTCGGACTGCGCCAGCGCTTTTCTGTTGACGTCTGGTCGTTTTTCCCTTCTTCTTAAATTCCCCCTCTCTACGTATTTCTGATGCAATCCTCAAAGCCTCACATATCTTTCCCCGAAGACGTCTTGGCTTTTCTGTTACTCCGGAAAATATCCTGATGTGTCCTAGTTCTTCTCCAGGGCATCTCAAATAACTAATAAAAACATTGATGCTACTCAGGAAATTATAAAGTGTGCATTTATCAAGTACGCCAACCAGGTTTTCATTCAATTCACGAGTTGTTAGTGTTTTATTTTTCACTATAAGCCCGGCTAGTTCATTACTGTCAATGCTATCACCTGTTTCGCGAATAAGGATATTTAATTTACCCAGCGCACATTCTATTTCATCAAGAATCCCGAATATAGCTTGTGGACACTCATCAGATAGTGAATCTTCAGATGAATAACTTACCTTTCTTATCAGGTGGTTGTACATTTTTATTGCACGCATGATCGTCATGTTATCTGCGCATAATACAAGATTACTATCAGTTTCTCCCTGAGTTACAGCAATAAGTTCGGTAACAGCACCTTGATTGCTCAAGGTGCTGTTTATCACGGACAGTAATGTTTTATTTCTTATTTTTTTTCTTTCCAGTTTCACTTTTAATGCCAGTTTGATAACTGAAAAGGCTGAGGGCAGGTAACCAATCGGTAAGGTAGTTAATGGGATTTTGTTTATAAGTCGGAATGCTTCATCTGTTTTATCCTGACTGAGAAAAATGATGACTTGCAAAAGTTGGAAGTAGGGTATTAGTACATCTGAGTTAGATGCGGATTTGAAACAAGATGCTATTTCGGCTAAATCCCATTTAGAATATTTGGTGTTATTCCTAGTGTTAAAAATAAGCCATTTTAATTCGTGTACATAACGATACGGTTTTTCCTCTATAGTTACCGAAACGGGCCGGATAGCCATATTATAAAATGGAAGAGTAATGTAATGTAACAGTTTTTCGTCATACCCCTTAGAGTAGATATATCGACACAAAATACCATAACTATTGTTATAATTAATGCCATTGTTCACTGTGTGTCGGTAATGCATGGATACCGCGGTGACTGCTGAGGTCTTGCGTTCGAATGCAAGCAGCACGTTAAGCGACAGATAAGCCCTTTCAATTTTATTTAAATTTAGTGAGTTGACTTTTATGTTCTTTTCAGGAATGTAGCTTTCATTATACTCTGAACGGCAATCTTCTATTACTCTCTTTATAGTCGCTTCCTTCTGTCCACTACTTGCTTTAATATTATTAATGAAATTAATAAGTGATGTCAGATGATCCGTGTAGTGAAAATCAAGTGTGCGAATATATTCCCGTAGATATTCTTTCACTCCTGCATAAATCTTTCTTTTATCAGCTCTTTCGTGTGGGCAGTGTGTGCTGATCAAAAAACGATGAATATGGTAATAGAAATGCATTTCATCATCGGGGGGAAGAGAATTATAGACGTCTAATGCTACTATGGGAGGCAATGCGACCTGAAGGTAGCGCTTTGTGATTTGGCGATTATCTAGATGAGAAAAGACCGGAATATGCATTAGCGCGTTATATAGTTGCTCGTATTTGTAAAAAACTTCGCGTCTTTCTTCGAGGCTGAAGACTTCATTGCTGTCAATTATTCTTATTACATCGTTATAGCCTTGATCAAAAAAATTCTGATGAAAGGAAAAACTGCTGTTTCCACGCACTTCACGCCGTTCGTCATCCTTTTCAAACAGGCCAAAGCACTGGTAAAGACGATACATCATATCAGCAAAAGCATGAGTCCCCACGTTCCCTCCGGTTGGTTTCCGTTTTATGACGGGGACAGTATCTCAGATGGTATGAGAGAGTTCGAGCGCTGACTAAGACGTCCAATAAGGGGAACTAACAATGTTAAAGCCATGCGAACAAACGAACCATTCTAACCAGCCTCTGCGCATTCTGCGTATGGCTGAATTGACGGCACTCCTGGGAATATCCCGATCCAGCATCTACGAGAAATTGAACCCAAAATCCCGTTACTACGATGCTGATTTTCCTAAACCGATCCGGCTTGGGGCTGCATCTGTCGGCTGGCGCTCTACCTCTGTAGACGAGTGGCTCGCTTCCCGAACAGTTTAATTTTTTTACCAAAAAAAGGATGATGCAATGAGCAATAAATTTAAAAGCAAAATTAATCATGAACTTAACCTGAAGTTTGACATACTACCACGCCACATCAGGTATTGGGCTTCGCATTTGCACTACATAACTGGAGTGGCTATCGAAATAATCCTTGTTACGTTATTAGCCTTTTTAGGGCTGGCCTGTCAGGATTTGTACTGTGTTCAGTTAAAGAATAAACAGCGATTTCCTCTGGCCTTATATCTGCTGCTGCTTTCAAGATCTGGCAGTGGAAAATCAACAATATTCAGATTGTTGAAGGACCCTTTTGCACAACAGGAACGGGAGTTTGAAGATACTTATCGTGCTGAGCTTAAAGCATATGAGCGAAAAAATATTCTTTGGGAGGCAGAGTTTGAAGTATTAAACAGGCTTTATAAAAAGACTCTGAGCAAGGGTGAAGATACTACCGAAACGGGTAAGGCGCTTGAAGAGTACATTGGTCGAAAGCCGGATAAACCAGTAAGAAAGATCATTATCACAACGAATCCGACAAGCGAAGCTCTCGCAAAAGCAATCGGGCTAGAGTATCAAAATAAGGCGCTTTTTAATGACGAGGCAACAGCAGTATACAAGGGGAGTGTGTTCAACAACCCCGCGCTTCTCAATACATACTGGTGCGGAGACAAAATCACGATAGACAGGGCATCCAGTGAAAGTTTTGTTATTGAAAATTATGTATTTTCATGTTTTTTAATGATGCAACCTCAACCTTATAACAATACCAGCAGACAGAAAAGAGTAAACATCAGAGAGACTGGATTGCAGGCGCGTACACTGATGATAGACATGGAGCAGATTACTACACCGTGCATCATCAGTGACCATTATACTCATAGTGAGTCAGTGCTTTCTGAATTGTACTCAGTGATAACGCGGCATTTAAAAGCGGGTGTGAGGCGAAGAGAAAATGATGATGAGTTAATAACACTGACGTTGACCCCGGATGCTCAGGAGCTATTGGGTGCAACTTCGTTAAGTTTGCAGCAAAAGATGAAACCTGGAGGCTCCTTGTATCACTACGATGATATAGGTGCTCGGATTATAGAGCAGGGGCTCAGAATGGCAGGCATTTTTCAAGTTTCTGGTGACCCTGATTCGACAATGATAACAAAGGAAAATTTGTTATCAGCTTTGAATCTGATGGACTGGTTTGTCAATCACGCCATCACGAAAATTGATTCTACAAGAGAGTTGAGTGATGAAGAAAAAATATTATTCTGGATGGAGTCGCGCCTTGTTCAAAATGGTTCTTATAATTTCAGTAGAAATGTCATGATCAAAAATGGACCGTTATCAACCAGATGCTCTGCGCGCTTGATGCCAGCATTGGCTAAGCTTGAATCTAAAGGAAAGGTACAATTATACGAAGAAGCAGGTATAAATTATGTCAAATTTACCGGTTCAAAAATGCATCCTGTCGAACTGGCAGAGAAAACTAACACACCCGTATACCTGTCTGGATCACTGGCAATGAGCAAGCTTGTTAAGCCTGAATAACTTCAGAGTAATATTTATTATTTATCAAGGGGTTACCTTGATGGCAATCCCTGGCTGGTTGCGGGTTCGACTATCGCGGATAATATTTTTTCTTAGCTTAGCTAGTCGGTATATGTAATATACCTCGTATATCTTGTTAACATATACGTGTATACCAGTTAACTAACCAGCCCTATATGACAGATACCAGCAGAGATAATACATCCCTGCAAAGGGACCTGTACGCCTAATTACATGGGTAGCCTACTGCTACCCACTAACAAAAATTACTTGAGTAATTTATTATGAGATCACCTAATGAGTTATCTGAAAAAGGATTTGAATCCCTTCTGCTGGATGCAGAAAATAAATATAGATCCCGGATGTCGCGATATATGCTTCGTCGCTCGCTTGCGGTGGTATATGATTTTCTTGAGAAGAATAACCGCATATTCGCCGTGTTTGCTGTCTTGAGATTTGCTCAGTCCCATGCTGCCGATGAACCTGATTTACCATTGTGTTTTCAAAGAGATGATGAGAAGGCTATCACCCGAGCCTTAGACTCCCTGAAAAGCCAGCTACGGGCTGAGCACCTGCGTTCAGGCAGGGCTGGTGAACCTGCATTACCCGCTTATATCTGGGCCCGAGAACGTAATACCAGCGAACATCCCCACTACCACCTAGTTCTGTTGTTTGACAGAGAGGTTTATGCTTATCTCGGGAATTATACCGAACCTGATGCTGATAATATGGCGACTCGTATTCAGAAAGCTTGGTGCAGCGCTATTGGACTTGATTATCCCGATTACGCCAGTCGGGTTCATTTCCCGAAGAACCACACAGCCTGGTTCACACGACACCACGCATTAACGTTAAGCCCTGATTATTATGACTTCCTGCTACGGGTCGCTTACCTGGCAAAGAACAACACCAAACATTTAAGTGACGGTTACCGGAACTTAGGCACAAGTCAGATAACGTCATAGCCACTGTAAGGCCAGTAGAACCTCAGTTGCAGATTTGCCGATATAAGCGCAGATCTGCACTATTATCCTCGTTCTATGTTTACCATCAGCCAACAAGCTGGCGATAATCACATTCCATCTCATCGACGAAATCGTCACCGATTGTCGGAAATCCAAAGATTAAACGTTCCTTCCCTTGAATTCTAAATAAATTATAGAGATAGCTGTCCTTTCGGTGAGCGACGTGAACAGGCACAAATGGCCTGCTTCTTACGATATCTTCGTTTAGTTTACTGGCGTTGATGATGTTGTATTGGTCCCCAGTGATATCAATAGCGTAATCCCCCACTTCCAGCCAGTAGTGAGTTATCACGCCATTTTTACCGGTGGCTCCTGTGACACCCTTCAATTCCAGCTCGGGCCATAATTGCAGAAAGTGGAAGGAAAGCAGCATTGAGCAAAGCCTGCAACTCATGACAGGAAAGTCGTGAGGTATGAGGTAGGTTGTTGATGGATCACATTTTTCGAGTAGCTCTCTAAATCTACTCGCCTCTTCATGTGCAGCCCGAAGGGTAAACAAAATTTTTCCCCTGATTTATTATAATAGTGTCTGGAAGTGCCCGTACCAATGGAAGGCTGGTTTATCAGGTATTAGAGGTCGCAGCCAGAACATAATCTCCCATGTCTGCATCATTTGGCGTCATTCAACAAGTCTGTACGATTGCAGGCTGCTTCACATTTATTTCTGATAGTACGAGCCAATGCTCTTCCGGTCAAATCATGCATGTAGCCCAAGAAATAAGATATTTTAAAACAGGATTGCGTCATTACCACACACTCCTGTTTTTTGCTTTTGTGGATTAAGAATTTCTCCTATCCAGTGAGCTTTAATGTTGTAAATTCAACTTCAGTGAGGCTACCACTATCTGCCTTTTTCACAAAGTCAGCCCACCATTGCATCATTGGACGACGTTGCTCTAGGTAATCGCTACGATTATAAGCTCGCCGAACCTCATTTTTGTCAACATGAGCCAATGCTGCTTCAATAACATCAGGTGGAAATCCCTGCTCATTGAGAGCAGTGCTGGCGATAGAGCGTAAGCCATGAGAAACGAGAACGCCTCCCAATCCAGCACGCTTAAGTGCGGCATTCACTGTTTGGCTGTTCATCGGCTGGGTTGGTTTGATGCGACTGGGAAAGATAAATTCTCGGCCACCACTGAGAGACTTCATCGTTGCAAGAATAGCGAGGGCTCCATCAGACAATGGAATCGTATGCTCCCGGTTCATCTTCATTCGAGCAGCAGGAATTTTCCATTCGTTGGCATCAAAATCGATCTCATCCCATCTCGCTTCAGAGGCCTCGGCTGGTCGGGTAATGGTGAGAAGCTGCCACATGAACAAGCACCGCGTTGACATACTAATGCTAGCCGTACGCATAGTTTGCATTAGCTGTGGTAGTTGCTCCGGGCGGATGCTTGGCATGTTTTTCTTTTGCGGTTTCTCGAACGCTTTTCCGATATTTACACTGGGAACTGCATCAATCAAGCCTGTGTTCTGCGCGTAAATCATGACTTCATTAATACGCTGACAAAGGCGTCGGACTGTCTCTAATGCACCTCTGGCCTGAACCGGCTGCACTGCTTTAACCAGAGTATGAGCCTTAATCTCAGTGACACTGATATCACCGATAGCTGGGAAAACATCTCTCTCAAGCGAGCGCCAGATATCGTCGGCATAGTCCTCTGTTACGCTGGCTTTCTTCACATTCCACCAACGCTCGGCAACTAACAGGAAAGTATTGGTTTTGGCCTCTTGAGAATTTCTCGCCTGTTCTTTCTGATATTCTTGGGGATCAACGTCTTTCGCCAATAAAACTTTAGATTCGGCTCTGAGTTTACGTGCATCAGAAAGCGAGACGGCAGGGTAGGCTCCGAAGCTTTGTTTGGTTCGCTGCTTGGTCAGAGGCCGATAGTAACGGAACTGCCAGAGCTTACTACCGCTGGACTTGATTAGCAGAGTAAGCCCGTCACCGTCATACAGCTGATAATCGGCATCTTTAGGTTTGGCAGCTTTGATTTCCGTATCGGTTAACGGCTTGGTTTTTCTTGCCATGGGGAGTCTCCCTGCGTTTAGGCCCAACGAAAACAATAGAGCTTTTCGTTGGGCCTATCAATGGGCCTAAAAGGTTCGGATTTAATTAGTTCTCTTCGGACTACGCGGGACAAATTGCAGGCACAAAAAAGCCCGCAGGGCTTGCGCCGTGCGGGCTCTTAGGACTTCATCGGATGACTCTGGTAATCACCGATGGAGAATTTTGGTGGAGCTGGCGGGAGTTGAACCCGCGTCCGAAATTCCTACATCCTCGGTACTACATGCTTAGTCTGTCTTTACATTCGCCTGGCACCTGCGGACGGACACGCCACTACCAGACTAGCCTGATTAGTTTTAACGCTTCAACCCCAGGCAGGGCTTCCACGCGATCTCTTTTGGGTTTGACCTCTCTTTGATCCCCGTCTTAAGAGCGGAAGCTAGGGAGAGAGGGCTCAGAGCAGGTTATTAAGCTGCTAAAGCGTAGTTTTCGTCGTTTGCGACTATTTTTTTGCGGCTTTTTACGAGGCCAACCGCCCCTCGGCATGCACCTTGGGTTTCGCAAATCCCGTCGAATCCAGAATCAGCCCCAATGTGTACGGTGAGTATAACAGATTTATGAATGTGCTTACCAGTCCTCGTTTTGAGGATTATGGCGTCAGGTTGGGTGAAAAATCAGCATCAACAACGATATAGCATCAGGGCCAGCAAAACTGACCCTGACAGGAAGGGGAATTAACGACCGGCGTGTTTCATAATTCGGGCTTTATCTACCGCCCACTCGCGGTCTTTGATATCGGTACGCTTGTCGTGCTGTTTTTTACCTTTTGCTACGCCGATTTTGACTTTGCACCAGGCATTCTTCCAGTACAGAGAAAGAGCAACCACGGTGTAACCTTCGCGGTTGATGCGCCCGTACAGGGTATCCAGTTCGCGCTGGTTGAGCAGAAGCTTACGGGTACGCGTCGGGTCGCAAACGTAATGAGTGGAAGCAACGGCCATTGGCGTAAAGTTGGCGCCAAACAGATAGGCTTCGCCATCTTTTAAAATGACATAGCTATCGCCAATATTGGCTTTACCTGCGCGGAGAGATTTTACTTCCCATCCCTGCAGGGCAAGACCAGCCTCGTATTCATCTTCGATAAAGTATTCATGACGAGCGCGTTTATTCAGCGCAATGGTGGCTGATCCAGGTTTGTGGGCTTTTTTCTTAGTCATAGTATCCTGAAGTCATCGTCTTAAAACAGTCGTACCTCAATCTTCCCGCGAGGCGTAATGGGCTATCTTAGCACGAGTTGCGGTACAGCGTTTTTTTTAGCAGCAGATAAATGATATTATTTACACCGTGTTTATATGTGGAACCTGCTATGCCTCAGATTAGCCGTACCGCCCTGGTGCCGTTCAGTGCGGAACAGATGTACCAACTGGTAAATGATGTGAAGTCCTACCCTGATTTTCTGCCGGGCTGCACCGGTAGCCGGGTTCTGGAGCTCGGTCCGACGCAAATGACCGCGGCGGTTGACGTCTCCAAAGCGGGTATCAGCAAGACCTTCACAACGCGAAATACGCTGACCAGTAACCAAAGTATTCTGATGAGTCTGGTCGATGGACCGTTCAAAAAGCTGATTGGCGGCTGGAAGTTTATTCCCTTAAGCCCGGAAGCGTGCAAAATTGAGTTCCATCTCGATTTTGAATTCACTAATAAGCTGATTGAAATGGCCTTTGGTCGCATTTTCAAAGAGCTGGCCATGAATATGGTGCAGGCATTCACGACCCGCGCTAAAGAGGTCTACAGTGTCGGCTAAAATCGTGGTTGAAGTGGCCTACGCATTGCCGGAAAAGCAGTATCTGCAAAGCGTTAAGCTGGAGGAGGGCGCGACGGTCGAGCAGGCGATCGTGGCCAGCGGCCTTCTGGCGCTGCGTGATGATATCGATCTGACGAAGAACAAAGTGGGGATTTATAGCCGCCCGGCTAAGCTTCACGATCGGGTCCACGATGGCGATCGGGTAGAAATCTATCGGCCGCTGATTGCTGACCCAAAAGCGCTGCGCCGGCAGCGGGCAGAGAAAAGCGCCGGAAAGTAACCGTTTCGCACGAAGATGCAGATATAAAAAAAGCGCTCATTGAGCGCTTTTTGCGTATTGATAGCTTTACTCCGCCGTCAGGGCAGGTTTGTTATCAATGTTGGTCAGCACACCGCTGCTGTTGAAGGTCAGGGTAAGCGTCTGCTGGGTAACTTTCTCATGCCCAGGCTGCTGACGGAAAACGTAGAACCAGGTATTGGTGCCAAACGGATCCGACATCATCGGGGTACCAAGAGCATAGGCAACCTGTTGTTGCGTCATGCCGACGCGGATTTTTGCTACATCGGTTGGTGCCAGATAGTTACCCTGGTTGATGTCAGGACGGTAAACCACTCGTTCCAGAGTGGAACAGCCTGCGGTCAACATAAGAAGAACCGCTGCGGCAGCAGTCAGCATTTTACAGCGCATAGTGATTTGATTCCTTTTTGGGCCCGAGCAGTACGTGGCTCATCTGTAATATGCCGATGATAATAGACCTTTGCCCGGTTGGGAACCTTCGGCTGCAGGTCTGTCGGCAATTTGCTGTTCACTATGACTCTGTGAAAATCAAAAAGTTTACGCGGCGAGCAACTCTTTCGCGTTTGCCAGGGTGTTACGAGTGACTTCACTACCGCCCAGCAGTCGGGCCAGTTCCTGCAAACGAGCGCGTTTATCCAGAGGGTGCATATGCGTCTCGGTCATTTCACCGTCGGTTTCCTTGCAGACGAAGAAATGGTGATGTCCGCAACCGGCAACCTGCGGTAAGTGGGTAACGCACATCACCTGGGTTGATTCACCCAATTGACGCAGCAGCTTACCGACGACCGCCGCCGTAGGGCCGCTGATGCCGACGTCCACTTCATCGAAAATCAGCGCTGGAGTTTCCATCTTACGCGCGGTGATGACCTGTATCGCCAGCGCAATACGAGACAGCTCGCCGCCGGAGGCAACTTTAGCAATCGGCTGCAGCGGTTGACCCGGGTTAGTGGTGACGCGGAATTCGATATGGTCTGCGCCTTCAGCCGTAAGATGGCGCTCATCGAACGCGACATCAATGGAGAACACCCCATGCGGCATCGAAAGTGAGTGCATACTCTCCGTAATGAGCTGAGTCAGCTCATCGGCGCTATTTTGGCGTAAGGCATGCAGCTGTTTCGCCGTATCCAGCGCCAGCTGATGATGCTCCACAACCCTCTGGCTGAGTGATTCCAGAGAACCCGCGCTATCATCCAGCATACGCTGTTCTTCCAGCAGTGACTGGTAAAGGTCAGGAAGCTCTTCGGGCGTAATTTGATGCTTCCGCGCGAGGGCAATTTGCCGGGAGATACGCTGTTCCAGCTCAAACAGGCGGTTCGGATCGAGATCGAGGCGGTCATGATAATGGCGCAGTTCGTCCGTGGCTTCGCTAAGCTGAATAGACGCTTCTTCGAGCATATCGAGTACTCCGGAGAGCTTACTGTCCATACCAACCAGCTCGCTGACCAGCTGCTTCGCGACGTAGAGTTGGCTTTGCAGGTTGGATTCTTCGCCGTCTGCTAGCACCGTCAGCGCATGCTGGCAGGTGGTCAGCAACTGACCGCTGTTAGCAAGGCGTTTGTACTCTTCATCAATTTGCTCAAATTCGCCCGACAGCGGGTTGAACTCGTTTAGCTCTTTTAACTGATATTGCAGCAGGTCCGCACGCGCTGCGCGCTCCTGGCTTTGCTGCTGATGCTGCGCCAGATCGCGACAGCTTTTATGCCACTGACGATAGCGCTCTGCCATAAGCTGAGTAAGCGCGTACTCACCGGTATAGCCATCAAGCAGCGTTTTCTGGTGTTCGGGTTTAGTCAGTAGCTGGTGGGCATGTTGGCCGTGGATCTGGATTAGCAGCTGACCCAGCTCACGTAGCTGGGATAAAGGGACTGCCGTACCGTTAATAAACCCGCGAGAACGGCCGTCTGCGCTGATGACGCGACGAAGTAAACACTCACGCCCGCTTTCAAGCTGGTTCTGTTCCAGCCAGCGCTGCGCGGCAGGCGTGTCCTTCAGGGAGAAGCGGGCGCACAAATCAGCCCGGCTGGCGCCTCTGCGCACCATGTCGGCTTCCGCCCGACCACCGAGGCACAGCCCCAGCGCGTCGATAGCGATCGATTTACCGGCGCCGGTCTCGCCGGTAATGGCGGTCATCCCGCTGTGAAAATCGATTTCCAGCTCACGAACGATAGCAAAATGACTGATAGTGAGTTGTGCCAACATAGCTGCCTTCCTGTATGAAAAACCATTACTGTGTTTTCGTACAGTATAATATGGTTTTTTATCCAGTAAAGGGGCTGGCTATAAAATCAGAACAATTTTTTCGACCAGCCAAGCTTGGTGCTTAATGTATTGAAATAGCTGTAATCTTTTGGATGAATGAGATTGAGGTGATAGTCACAGCGGCGGATCAGCACATCTTCACCATCCTGAATCGGCAGCGCTATCTGGCTATCGCAGCTAATCTCGAGGTCGCTACAGCGTTGAGAAAAGCGCAGGCGAATCGTGCTGTCACCGTTGATCACCAGCGGGCGTGCCGACAGCGTATGCGGGAACATGGGGACCAGAGTGATAGCATCCAGCGAAGGCGTGAGGATCGGCCCGCCGGCGGAGAGGGAATAAGCCGTGGAGCCAGTTGGCGTGGAGATAATCAGGCCATCGGAGCGCTGAGAGAAAGCAAACACCTCATCAATGTAGACTTCAAACTCGATCATATGCGCCACTTTGCCAGGGTGCAGGACGACTTCGTTAATCGCCGTGCTGATGCGCTTCTGGCAATCCTGCTGACATACCTGCGCTTCCAGCAGGAAGCGTTTTTCGGCGATATAGTGGCCTTCGAGGACATCGGCGAGCTGCTGTAGCGCGTTATCCGGGTCGAGGTCGGTCAGAAAACCGAGGTTACCGCGGTTAATCCCAATAACGTTAATGTCGTAGCGGGCCAGCGTCCGCGCTGCGCCGAGCATATTGCCATCACCGCCCACCACGACGGCCAGGTCTGCCTGCTGGCCGATTTCCGCCAGCGTCCCGGTCTTCACATTGCTGAGCTGCAGTTCATGAGCAATTTGCTGCTCAACCAGCACTTCATAACCTTTGCCGGACAGCCAGCGCCAGAGCATTTCATGTGTGGTCAGCGCGGTTGGGTGACGAGGGTGTCCCACAATGCCTATACACTTGAAGTGGTTCTTCATGATCTGGATGTCCTTGCGTTAAATGAATAGTGACAATCTGGCTGCGTTCCCTTGAAACCAGGAAACTGATCCCCATAATAAGCGAAGTTAGCGAGATGAATGCGAAAAAAAACGCGGAGAAATTCATGAGTAGTAAAGAACAGAAAACGCCTGAGGGGCAAGCCCCGGAAGAAATTATCACGGAGCAGCACGACGACGTTGAGGCGGTAGAGCCTGAGGTTTCGGCTGAGCAGGTGGATCCGCGCGATGAAAAAATTGCGAATCTGGAAGCTCAGCTTGCTGAAGCGCAGAAGCGCGAACGTGAAGTATTGCTGCGTGCGAAAGCCGATGAAGATAACCTGCGCCGCCGCACCGAGCTGGATATCGAAAAAGCGCATAAGTTTGCGCTGGAGAAGTTCGTTAACGAGCTGCTGCCGGTCATCGACAGCCTGGATCGCGCGCTGGAAGTCGCTGATAAAGCTAACCCGGATATGGCGCCGATGGTTGAAGGTATCGAACTGACGCTGAAGTCCATGCTCGACGTGGTGCGCAAGTTCGGCGTGGAAGTGATTGGCGATACTAACGTGCCGCTGGATCCGAACGTACATCAGGCCATTGCGATGGTTGAGTCTGAAGACGTTGCGGCAGGTAACGTTCTGGGCGTCATGCAAAAGGGTTATACCCTGAACGGGCGTACTATTCGCGCGGCGATGGTCACCGTGGCGAAAGCGAAGTAAATAAGCGAAACGGCTACCGCGAGGTAGCCGTTTTTCTATTCCCCTCAGCCAGGTCCCAGGGTTGCTATGACTCGGCCACGCTTTCGCGAATGGGTTTTACCGGCATCACTTTCACCCGTTTAATCATATTCTCCTGAACATCAAGAATATCGATATCATACTGTTCGATGCGTACGCGGGTGCCCGGGGCGGGGATCTCTTCAAGTGCTTCCAGGATAATACCGTTAATGGTTCGCGCTTCATCTTCCGGCAGATGCCAGTTAAAAGCCTTGTTGATTTCACGTACGTTGGCGGTACCGTCGATAATCACTGAACCGTCGTTAAGCGGCGTCACCTCTTCAGCAAGCGTAGGCGACATTGAAGTCGTAAAATCGCCAACGATCTCTTCGAGGATATCCTCAACCGTGACCAGACCCTGAATGTCTCCATATTCATCAACAACCAGGCCCACTTTCTTCTTATTGCGCTGGAATTTCACCAGTTGCGTACTGAGCGGCGTACCTTCCGGCACGAAGTAAATTTCATCGGCGGCGCGCAGCATGACTTCTTTCGTGAACTCTTTTTTCTCCGTCATCAGGCGATAAGCTTCGCGAACCCGCAGCATGCTGATGGCATCGTCCAGCGTGTCGCGGTACAGCACAATGCGTCCGTGCGGAGAGTGGGTCAGCTGGCGGACAATGGATTTCCAGTCATCGTTAATATTGATACCGACAATATCGTTGCGCGGGACCATGATGTCGTCAACGCTGACTTTCTCGAGGTCCAGAACGGAGAGCAGCATGTCCTGATTGCGGCGGGAGATTTGCGAGCGTGATTCATTAACGATAGTACGCAGTTCATCTTTGCTTAAGGCCCCGCTCACGACGATATCGGTTTTTATACCCATCATGCGCATCAGAATGCGGGTAATGGTGTTGAGCAACCACACCAGCGGCATCATCAGAATTTGCAGCGGCGCGAGCAGGAGGCTGCTGGGATAGGCGACCTTTTCCGGATAGAGCGCGGCAATGGTTTTTGGCAGCACTTCGGCAAACACCAGCACCACAAACGTCAGGACGCCGGTGGCAATGGCGACGCCGGCATCCCCGTACAGGCGCATACCGACAATGGTGCCCAGCGCCGAGGCAAGAATGTTGACGAGGTTATTGCCAATGAGGACCAGACTAATGAGACGGTCAGGTTTGCGCAGCAGCTTTTCGACACGTTTTGCCTGACGATTGCCCTGCTTGGCCATATGACGCAGGCGATAGCGGTTCAGCGTCATCATGCCGGTTTCAGAACCGGAGAAATAGGCGGAGATGACCACCATGACGATCAGCGTCACGATCAGCGTGGTGGTGGAGATATGTTCCACTTGGGATTCCTTAAAGACTTAGCTCATGAACTGTTGCAATACGCGGCTACCAAAGTAGGCCAGCGTCAGCAGCCCCGCGCCAGTCACGTTAAACCAGACGACCCGGCGTCCGCGCCACCCTTCATGATAGTGGCCCCAAAGCAGGACGATATATACGAACCACGCAACGATAGACAGCACTGCTTTATCAATGTTTTCCGCACTAAACAGGTTGTGCATGTAAAACAGCCCGGTACACAGCGTCAGGGTTAACAGAACCACGCCTATCTGTGTGATATGAAACATTTTACGTTCAATGCTCATCAGCGGCGGCATTTCGCTACTGAAGGTCAACTTTTTATTCTTCAGCTGATAGTCAATCCACGCCAGCTGCAGCGCGTAAAGCGCAGCGATAATCAGCGTAGCATAAGAGAAGAGCGACAGGCCGATATGGACCAGCATCCCCGGCGTGGTTTCCAGATGCGTGATGTATTCGTTCGGCATAAAGGTAGCGAACGCGAGGTTGATTAAGGCGAAGGTGTAGACAATGGGTAGCAATAGCCAGCCGCGATTACGCGAGGCGACGATGGTCATCACCGTACAGATCATCAGGCTGACCAGCGATCCCACGTTTAATAGACTGAGATTTTGCCCGCTTTCGCCGCCGGGAAAAATGCGTGACTCCAGCGCGAAGGCGTGACAAATCAACGCAATAGTTGCGGAAAGAATCGCCATCCGCCGCCAGCTGCTGTTTTTTTGCAGCAGACCAGGGACGATCAGCGCGAGGCTGATGGAGTAGGCGACAAGGGCGAGTAGAGCAAAAACAGGCATAGGTGTGTCGACTGTTGACTAAATAGTAAAGAGAAGCAGTATAGCGTCACGCGACTCTGGCTCCAACCGTTGCAGCACATTCGCGTTTATGTCGTGTTATACTGCGCCCATTCCGTTTTTGTGTCGCTGCGGCGACCGACCGTTTCCACCTCAGGCGAGAGACAATGTTTGATAATTTAACCGATCGTTTGTCGCGTACGCTGCGCAACATTAGCGGCCGCGGACGCCTTACTGAAGACAATATTAAAGATACCCTGCGCGAAGTGCGTATGGCGCTGCTGGAGGCGGACGTTGCTCTGCCTGTGGTACGTGATTTCATCAACCGCGTAAAAGAAAGCGCGGTAGGTCATGAAGTCAACAAAAGCCTGACCCCGGGCCAGGAGTTCGTCAAAATCGTGCGCAACGAACTGGTTGCCGCGATGGGCGAAGAGAACCAGGCGCTGGATTTAGCCGCGCAGCCGCCAGCCGTGGTGCTGATGGCCGGTTTGCAAGGGGCGGGTAAAACCACCAGCGTCGCGAAGCTGGGTAAATTCCTGCGTGAAAAGCACAAGAAGAAAGTCCTTGTCGTTTCCGCTGACGTCTATCGCCCTGCGGCGATCAAACAGCTGGAAACGCTGGCCGAGCAGGTTAGCGTTGATTTCTTCCCGTCTGACGTGGGTCAGAAGCCGGTTGATATCGTTAATGCCGCGCTGAAAGAAGCGAAGCTCAAATTCTACGACGTGCTGCTGGTGGATACTGCCGGTCGTCTGCACGTTGATGAAGCGATGATGGATGAGATTAAGCAGGTCCATGCGTCTCTCAATCCAGTAGAAACCCTGTTTGTTGTCGATGCGATGACCGGCCAGGATGCGGCGAACACGGCGAAAGCCTTTAACGAAGCCCTGCCGCTGACCGGGGTTGTGCTGACCAAAGTGGACGGCGACGCCCGCGGCGGTGCGGCGCTGTCGATTCGTCATATCACCGGCAAGCCGATTAAGTTCCTCGGCGTTGGCGAGAAAACCGAAGCGCTGGAGCCGTTCCATCCGGATCGTATCGCTTCCCGTATTCTCGGCATGGGCGACGTCCTGTCGTTGATCGAAGATATCGAAAGTAAGGTCGACCGCGCGCAGGCTGAAAAGCTGGCCTCTAAGCTGAAAAAAGGCGACGGTTTTGACCTGACCGATTTCCTTGAACAGCTGCGGCAGATGAAAAACATGGGCGGTATGGCCAGCCTGATGGGCAAGCTGCCGGGCATGGGGCAGATACCGGACAACGTTAAATCGCAGATGGATGATAAAGTTCTGGTGCGTATGGAAGCCATCATCAACTCGATGACGCTGAAAGAGCGCGCTAAACCGGAAATTATTAAAGGTTCGCGCAAGCGCCGCATCGCCGCAGGCTGCGGAATGCAGGTGCAGGATGTGAACCGTCTGCTCAAGCAGTTTGACGATATGCAGCGCATGATGAAGAAGATGAAGTCGAAAGGCGGCATGATGAAGATGATGCGCGGAATGAAAGGAATGATGCCGCCAGGGTTCCCCGGAGGCCGATAGGCTGGTCGCCATTTCTGCCGGGGCGCGCTTCTTTTCTGACACATGGTTGGCGCATTCTGGCTATGACTTATACTCCGGTACCCAATTTAAGGGTACCGGAGTCGCCCTTCCACAGCAGAGTTTATAACTGCTGATTGCAATTTCCCCAGAAATCAGTAAAATTTTCGGGCTTTTAATATGACACCGGGCTCCGTTCCTCGATGGGGCCCGGTGTTTTATTCACACAAGAGGATGTTATGGTTACTATTCGTTTAGCACGTCACGGCGCGAAAAAGCGTCCGTTCTACCAGGTTGTTGTTACCGACAGCCGTAATGCACGCAACGGTCGCTTCATCGAGCGCGTTGGTTTCTTCAACCCGATCGCTTCTGCGACCGAAGAAGGAACTCGTCTGGATCTGGATCGTATCGCTCACTGGGTTGGCCTGGGCGCTACTGTTTCCGATCGCGTAGCTGCGCTGATCAAAGCCGCTAACAAAGCAGCTTAATCTGTCACGGTGGTCATGATGAGCAAGCAACACACCGCACAAGCACCTGTTGAACCGATTGTATTGGGCAAGATGGGTTCTTCCTACGGTATCCGTGGTTGGCTCAGAGTGTTTTCCTCCACCGAAGACGCCGAAAGCATTTTTGACTATCAGCCCTGGTTTATCCAGAAGGCGGGTCAGTGGCAGGTTGTTGAGCTGGAAAGCTGGCGCCACCACAATCAGGATATCGTCATTAAGCTGAAAGGCATTGACGATCGCGATGCAGCGAATCTGTTGACTAATTGCGAAATTGTCGTGGATTCATCGCAGCTGCCTGCGCTTGAAGAGGGTGACTACTACTGGAAAGACCTGATGGGCTGCCAGGTAGTGACTACGGAAGGCTATAGCCTCGGCAAAGTCATCGACATGATGGAAACCGGGTCTAATGACGTTCTCGTCATCAAGGCAAACCTGAAAGATGCATTTGGTATCAAGGAGCGGCTGGTTCCGTTCCTCGATGGGCAGGTTATCAAGAAAGTCGATCTCGCTACTCGTACCATCGAAGTAGACTGGGATCCTGGTTTTTAAATTCTCCGAATAAACGGTAAAAAACGGCACTATGGGGATTGGCTTGTGTTTATAGGTATCGTTAGCCTGTTTCCTGAAATGTTCCGCGCAATTACCGATTACGGGGTAACTGGCCGGGCAGTAAAAAATGGCCTGCTGAGCATCCAGAGCTGGAGTCCTCGCGATTTCGCTCATGACCGGCACCGTACCGTGGACGATCGTCCTTACGGCGGCGGACCGGGGATGTTAATGATGGTGCAACCTTTACGGGATGCCATTCATGCAGCAAAAGCCGCGGCAGGTGAAGGCGCAAAGGTGATTTATCTTTCACCTCAGGGACGCAAGCTTGATCAAGCGGGCGTCAGCGAACTGGCAACAAATCAGAAGCTGATTTTGGTGTGCGGTCGCTATGAAGGCGTAGATGAGCGCGTAATTCAGACCGAGATTGATGAAGAATGGTCAATTGGCGATTACGTTCTCAGCGGTGGTGAGCTACCGGCAATGACGCTGATTGACTCCGTTTCCCGGTTTATTCCGGGGGTGCTGGGTCATGAAGCTTCAGCAATCGAAGATTCGTTTGCTGAAGGATTGCTGGATTGCCCGCACTATACGCGTCCTGAAGTGTTAGAAGGTATGGAAGTACCGCCGGTATTGCTGTCGGGAAACCATGCTGAGATACGTCGCTGGCGTCTGAAGCAGTCGCTGGGCCGTACCTGGCTTAGAAGACCTGAACTTTTGGAAAACCTGGCTCTGACTGAAGAGCAAGCAAGGTTGCTGGCAGAGTTCAAAAAGGAACTCGCGCAACAGCAACATAAACATGATGGGATGGCGTAAGCCCCCAATATCAGTTTACCCAGGATAAGAGATTAAATTATGAGCAACATTATTAAGCAACTTGAACAAGAACAGATGAAGCAGGACGTACCTTCCTTCCGTCCGGGTGATACCGTGGAAGTGAAAGTATGGGTTGTTGAAGGTTCCAAAAAACGTCTGCAGGCATTCGAGGGCGTGGTTATCGCTATTCGTAACCGCGGTCTGCACTCTGCATTCACTGTTCGCAAAATTTCCAACGGCGAAGGCGTTGAGCGTGTCTTCCAGACTCACTCTCCGGTAGTTGACAGCATTTCTGTCAAACGTCGTGGTGCTGTGCGTAAAGCTAAACTGTACTACCTGCGTGAGCGTACCGGTAAGTCTGCTCGTATCAAAGAGCGTCTTAACTAAGATTCGCTTTCGCGACATCCTGAATGAGAGGGCTGGCCTGATGGGCCGGCCCTTTTTTTATCTTTATTTTAACCATTCCATTGAGAATCATTTACAATACGCCCCTCATGGGGAGGGACGGTGGTCAGCAATATTTTTCATCATTCAGCATTACAACGGCGGGCCGTATGGCTGGCGCTGTTTGCGATCCTGCTGATCGTGGTGGCGCCGTTGATCTCCATCGCCCTGCAAAAAGATCCGATGAATGGCATGCACCACGCAATGATGGGGATGCCGGAAGGTATGCCATCACATCAGATGTCCGTGACGCATACCGATGCCTCGATGCCGGAACACGCGCACAGCGTGCCGCTCGATCATGCTGAAGCCTGTGGCTACTGCGTACTGTTAGCTCATGTTCCGGGCCTGATTTTCGCGCTGGTGCTGCTGCTCAGCCTGATGCTTCGACGCCAGCGAGCCCCGGTTTCCCGCCCGGAGAGGAAACGCTGGCATGACTTTACCTGGCTTTATCCCCACACCCGCGCGCCACCGCGTCCGTCTGCTTTCTCCCTTACATAAAAAATAATGTGCGCACTGCGCAACGTTCTCTTTTGCTTTAAAAAAAGGAAAAGTATGACTACCTGCACCTCGCGCGCGGCATGGCTGAACCTGCTGCGTCGTCTTCATTTCTATATCGGATTGTTTATCGGGCCGTTTATTTTTGTGGCGGCCCTGACCGGTACGCTATATGTCGCCACCCCTCAGCTGGAAAACTGGCTCTATCGTGATGCTCTGTACGGTACGTTGACTGGGGAAAAACAGCCGCTAAGCGCGCAAATTACCGTAGCGACGGAGGCCATTCAGGGAAACCTCCGCCTGCATGCGGTTCGGCCGGGGATAGTGGCTGGCGATACGACTCGAGTGATGTTTATTGACCCGAACCTTGGCGAATCGGAAACGCGGGCAATTTTTGTCGATCCGGTGACGCTACGGGTGACAGGCGATATGCCGGTTTACGGCACCAGCGGTATTTTGCCGCTGCGTCAGTGGATTGATTATGCCCATCGCTCTTTGCTGCTGGGTAACTTCGGCCGACTGTACAGCGAGCTGGCAGCCTCCTGGATGTGGGTTGCCGCTCTGGGTGGGATTGCGCTGTGGTCGATGACCCGGCCGCGTCGTCGCATAAATAACAGCGTGCAGAATAACCGCCGCCTGCACGTTTCTCTCGGCTGGGTGCTGCTGGTCGGTATGTTGTTATTCTCGGCGACCGGTTTAACCTGGTCGCAATGGGCCGGTAGTCACGTCGATAGGATGCGTGCCGCCTTTGGCTGGCTGACGCCGCAGGTGAATACCCGGCTGGAAAGTGCCGCTCCGGCCGCTCACGATCCGCATGCCGAACATCATGTGGGACATGGAGCAATGGGGGAGATGACGGCGCAGTTGCGCGTAGAGGATTTTGACCCGGTTCTGCTGGCTGCCCGCGCGGCGGGGCTGGATGCCGGCAAGCTGGAGATTCGACCTCCATCGGGTGCCGGGCGCGCGTGGACGGTAAATGAAATCGACAGAAGCTGGCCAACCCGGGTTGATGCTGTCGCGATCGATGGTGCAACGATGCAAATCGTGGACCGCACTCATTTTTCCGACTTTCCGCTCATGGCTAAGCTGACCCGCTGGGGCGTTGATTTCCATATGGGAATTTTGTTCGGTCTTGCTAACCAGCTACTGCTTATCGCGTTCGGAATCGCACTCTGCGTGATGATAGCGGTGGGGTACCGGCTGTGGTGGATCCGTCGCCCGGCGCGCGCGGCGTTTAACCCGGCCAATACGTTGATACAGGCGTGGTTTGGCTTAGCGTGGCCCGCTCGTTTGCTGACTGCCGTTGTTGCGGTGTTGTTGGGCCTGGCGCTGCCGCTCATGGGGAGCAGCCTCGCGCTATGTCTCGCCGTTGATTATCTGCGCTGGCGCTCAGCAACGGCGGTGATAGCGGCTAAATCAGTCGAATAGGTGTTTAAGGCGTGCTGATAACCACCGTGACGCGGCGGTTTTCAGCGCGCCCTTTCGCGGTATCGTTGCTGGCTATAGGATACTTTTTCCCGAGTCCGCGAGTGGTCAAGTTTGCGCGCGGAATATTCGCCCCTTCGGCCCAGGCATCCGCCACGCTGTTAGCTCTCTTAAGCGATAGCATTTCGTTGTAGCTGTCTTCGCCGTAATTATCAGTATGACCTTCAAGGCGACTATGGGTAATTCCGGTGCTCGCCAGACGTGAAGCCATTGTGCGAATTTGCTGTTTGCTTTCGGCACGCAGATGATAGTCGTTTTTATCAAACAGGATGGTATCAGATATTCCTAATAACCAGTCGCCGTTGGTTTCAGTAAAGCCATATGACTTCATTGCTGCAATTTGTTCTGCCGAGAATTTTCCTTGCGGAGCCTGGCAACCGCTAAGAAAAAGTGCGGCCAGTAAAGCAGGAGCAAAATATTTTCCGATCATGGTGATTCCTTTTATTTTTGCGTTTGCTGTAAGCGCTGGTGTTTCATCCGATACATATTTTGATCGGCAAGCTCTTGCAGATTTTCCGCAGAGGTATGTTCCCAGGTTAAAGCGTAACCAATGCTCAGTGAGAGGCTGGCGGTGTGGCCATTGTGTAGATTAAACGGCGGGATAAACTGTTCAGACAACGCGCTGCACAGTGCCCGAACTTCGGTTTCTGAATGAACATCCCGTAGCAGAACGGCAAATTCATCGCCGCCGAGACGCCACGCCTGATGCTGTTTACCGACAAAGGCCATCAGGCGGCTCGCGACCTCAATTAACACTTTATCGCCGGCTGCGTGGCCCCAGTTGTCGTTAATAAGCTTGAAGTTATCGCCATCAAGAAATAACAGCGCAGAATGACTTTGGGCGGTTTCATCCTTTATCAGATCATTAATGACATTCCGGAAAGCCGCTCTGTTAGCCAGCCCGGTTAGCGGGTCGTGTAATGAACTGCGCAGGAGCTGGGCGTTTTTAGCCTGAAGCTGCCGCTGCCAGTCCTCCATTTCACCCAGCAGGCTATTGAAGTCCTGGGCGAACAGGTGGAATTCTTCAATGCGCTCTTCGGGCACCCGGCGGGAGAAATGGCGATTTTCGCGGATGTCATGTACCACCTCGGTAATGCTCTGTAACGCTGCCACAATGCCGCGATGCAGCGAGTGGGTAAGGAGCAAGGCGATGCAGGAAGCCAGAAAAATGCTGCCGGTGAGCACAATAATAGAGATACCAAGAAAATAGCTTATCAATCTGTCCAGCGCGGTCAGACGGAGTTCACCGATAATTTTTCCCTGGTGCAGGATAGTTTGCACCGTGGGTTTCGGGAAGAGCCATTTGCTGATGACGTCGCTGATTTTATCCTGACTGACCAGACCATCGTTATGCCATGAGGCGAAGGGTCTTTGCCGGCCATCGACCAGAATTGCTTGAGAAAATTGCCCCTGTCTGCCCAGCGTGGCCAGCGTGTCTTCAGCCGCTGCGCTATCGCCAAAAACGAGCGCTGCTTCCAGGCTACGGCCCATGGTGGCGGCGGTAAGTTCCAGGTTTTTTTGGGCGTATTGCTTGAGTGTAAATATGGAAGCGGTGCAGAGTAACAGCCAGACCAGTGTCATAGAGATCACCACGCTTATCATGCTGATACGGCGCAGCGCTCTTTTAAATGTGGGGCGCGGGGCCTGAGAAAAATCCTTATTCATGTGATGTTTTCCGGGCAAGCATCAGCACCTCGGGATTAACCCGAACGCCGCTGTGCGTCAGTACATCCAGATTTACGGAAAATCTGACTCTCTCATTGTTGATGAGCAGGCAAAAAGCGCTGCCAATAGAGCAATCGGTGTTTTGTTCCGCAATAAGTAATAGGGGCCGGTTTCCATATTTGGCCGTAAATTCAGACTGTTGGGTCGGCGATTCACTGCCAAAATAAAAACCATCGCAGGTCGTCTGTAAGGCTTCTTGTGTATTACGAACAATCACGGGTTTATAAGGCAATATTTCCGGAGCGTCTTCGGCCAGGCTATGGATATATCGTGATGTTGAAAAAATACAGAGCCTTGGAGGACCGGATAATTGCGGCCAGCGAGTATAAGTCACGATCCCCGAAACGATTGTCCGAACATTTTCAGACGGTCCGGAGGCAACAGCAGAGATACCCACGAGTGATAGTACTAAAGTCAAAAAGAGACGGTGAAGAACAGTCATTACGGTTCCGTCAGATTGTCATAGCGTGGGGGATGCAGATTGCTGAAACCCGGGCGAAGAATAGCATTGTTGAGGAAAATCGTCATTAGCCAGCCTCGCTGCTTTGAGATAATTCTTACCAGGATTTTTCGTAAAAGAAATTCGAGGAAGCAGGGAAAAACTGGCGTTTAATGATGAGTTGTAAACAATTTTATACATATTGAATGAAATACAGCGCGATTTAATTTCTATGTGTAAAGTAAAATTTACGGAATATGGATTGAAATCTTTACTTTGTGTGGTATCGTTACGTCATCCTCGCTGAGGCAATAACTATCGCAAACGAGCTATACAGGATCGCAATCATGCAAAAAGACGCGCTGAACAACGTACACATTACCGACGAACAGGTTTTGATCACTCCGGATCAGTTGAAGGCTGAATTCCCTCTGAGCGTTGAGCAGGAGGCGCAGATCGCGCAGTCTCGCCAGACTATCTCCAACATCATCGCTGGCCGCGATCCGCGTCTGCTGGTGGTATGTGGCCCTTGTTCGATCCACGATCCTGAAACTGCCATTGAGTACGCTCGTCGTTTTAAAGCACTTGCCGAAGAGGTCAGCGATAGCCTCTATCTGGTCATGCGCGTCTATTTTGAAAAACCCCGCACCACCGTTGGCTGGAAAGGGCTGATTAACGATCCGCATATGGATGGTTCGTTTGATGTGGAAGGCGGCCTGAAGATTGCGCGCCGTCTGCTGGTTGAACTGGTCAATATGGGGCTACCGTTGGCGACGGAAGCGTTGGATCCAAACAGTCCTCAGTATCTCGGCGATCTGTTTAGCTGGTCTGCTATCGGTGCGCGTACGACCGAATCCCAGACTCACCGTGAGATGGCTTCTGGCCTGTCGATGCCGGTAGGGTTTAAAAACGGCACCGATGGCAGCCTTGCCACGGCAATTAACGCAATGCGCGCTGCCGCGATGCCGCACCGTTTCGTCGGCATCAACCAGGCCGGACAGGTGTGCCTGCTGCAAACGCAGGGCAACCCGAACGGTCACGTCATTCTGCGCGGCGGGAAAGCGCCAAACTACGGCCCGGAAGATGTTGCGAAGTGTGAAAAAGAGATGACTCAGGCGGGACTGAAGCCATCGCTGATGGTAGATTGCAGCCATGGGAATTCTAATAAAGATTACCGCCGTCAGCCTGCGGTTGCGGAATCCGTGGTCGCGCAGATTAAAGATGGTAACCGTTCCATTATTGGTCTGATGATTGAGAGCAATATTCACGAAGGTAACCAGTCCTCTGAGCAGCCGCGTTGCGATATGAAATACGGCGTCTCAGTGACCGATGCCTGCATTAGTTGGGAAACCACCGATGCACTGCTCCGCGAACTTGATAAGGATCTGCGAGGCCATCTGGCGGCTCGTCTGGCGTAAGAGGATGATATGGTTGCTGAACTGACCGCATTGCGCGATCAAATTGATGAAGTCGATAAGGCGCTGCTGGAACTGCTGGCTAAGCGCCTGGAGCTGGTAGCGGAAGTCGGAGAGGTTAAAAGCCAATACGGCCTGCCCATTTACGTTCCTGAACGTGAATCGGCGATGCTGGCGTCCCGGCGCGAGGAGGCTGCTGCGCTTGGGGTCCCACCGGATCTTATCGAAGATGTTTTGCGTCGCGTCATGCGGGAGTCTTATTCCAGCGAAAACGATAAAGGTTTTAAAACGCTTTATCCGAACCTGCGTCCGGTGGTGATTGTTGGCGGCGGCGGGCAAATGGGGCGTCTGTTTGAGAAAATGCTGACGCTTTCCGGATATCAGGTTCGTATCCTTGAAAAAGACGACTGGTCGCGGGCGGAAGAGATTGTCGCCGATGCCGGTATGGTTATCGTCAGCGTGCCGATTCATATCACGGCGGCAACGATTGCTCAGCTGCCACCGCTGCCGACGGACTGTATCCTGGTCGATTTGGCCTCGGTGAAAGCGGAACCGCTGCAGGCGATGCTGGCCGCGCACAAAGGTCCGGTATTGGGGTTACACCCCATGTTTGGGCCGGACAGCGGCAGCCTGGCGAAGCAGGTGGTGGTGTACTGCGATGGCCGTCAGCCCGAAGCGTATCAGTGGTTCCTGGAGCAAATTCAGGTCTGGGGCGCGCGGCTCCATCGTATCAGCGCCGTCGAACACGATCAGAATATGGCCTTTATTCAGGCGTTGCGCCACTTTGCGACCTTCGCTTACGGCCTGCACCTGGCCGAAGAGAATGTGCGTCTTGAGCAACTTCTGGCGCTGTCGTCGCCTATTTATCGTCTGGAACTGGCGATGGTTGGCCGGCTGTTTGCCCAGGATCCGCAGCTCTATGCTGACATTATTATGTCCTCGGAAAATAATCTGGCGCTGATTAAGCGATACTACCAGCGCTTCGGTGAAGCTATCGGCCTGCTGGAGCAGGGGGATAAACAGGCGTTCATCGATAGCTTCCGTAAGGTTGAGCACTGGTTCGGTGACTATGCCCAGCGCTTCCAGAGCGAAAGCCGGACGTTGCTGCGCCAGGCAAATGATAATCGGCAGTAAGTCGTCAAACACGTATACAATAAAGCCAGAGGGGTGACCCGCTGGCTTTTTTTATAGGGATGAAAACGATGGCTGAACCACAACCGCTGTTTGATTACACCGGGCATTTACCGGAATGTCCGACCTGGAGCGAAGCCGAACAGGCATTGTACTGGGCCGATATTATGGAATGCGAGATTCATCGCTACGACGTGCAGACGGGTGAACATCAGGTTCTGCAATTTCCCGAGGAGCCCGGCTGTTTTGCCCTGCGCGAGAAGGGCGGTTTTATCGTCGCTTTACGCAGCGGTATCTGGCTCACTGATGCGCATGGTCTTCTACAGCGCAAAGTCTGCGATAACCCCAGCAACCCGCAATTAGCGCGCTTTAATGATGGTGGAACCGATCGCGATGGCCGCTTTTATGCCGGGACTTTTTGGGGGCCGGGAGATTTCAACGGCGCGCTCTTAGTGCGCATCAATAACGATCTCTCCCCGCAGGTTATCCAGTGTGATATTCACGGCGCTAACGGTCTGGCGTTTAGCGAAGACAAACGTTGGATGTATACCTCGGATACGCCAAATGCCGTTATCTATCGAACACCTCTCGATGAGCGGGGCGAGGCGGGTAAACGTGAGGTCTTCCTGCGCTTTCAGCCGGGAGAGGGGATTCCAGACGGCGCGGCCATTGATGCTGAAGGTTGCTACTGGAGCGCGATGTTTGACGGCTGGCGTATTGCGCGTTTCTCGCCGACGGGCGAGCAGCTGGAGGAGCATCGTCTACCGGTGCGTTGCCCGACGATGGTCTGTTTTGGCGGAGCGGATATGAAGACGCTCTACATTACCACCACGCGGGAGAATATGGATGCCAACGAAGTGGCGAAATATCCGCTTTCCGGCGCGATCTTCACCCTGCCAGTCGCCGTGGCAGGGATGAAGAAATTGCCGTTTATCGAACGTTAAACCGGGTCGACCGGTACCACGTTTTCGCTGGCATAGCAGCCCAGCACTTTCATTGAACGCGTTATCTCGGCCAGCTCTTTTAATGCCTTGCGCATTGGCAGTGATTCCAGGTTGGCCTGGATATCCAGATAAAACATCTCTTCCCACGGATTACCGTGAATGGGGCGTGATTCCAGCTTGGTCATGATCAGATTATGGTTTCGCAGCACCAGCAGTGCTTCAACCAGGGCCCCGGCTTGCTGGCCGGTGGCCATCAACAGCGTGGTTTTCGCGGGGACCTGATCGGAGACTTCCACCGCTTTACGCGCCAGAACCAGGAAGCGGGTGATGTTTTGCGTCTGGTTCGCCTGACAATGTTCCAGGACCTGTAAACCATGCAGCGCTCCGCCTGCTTCACTGCCCAGGGCGGCAACGGTCGGCGATTTAGCCTGAGCGACTTTTTCCATCGCTGAGGAGGTGCTGTCGGTATATTCAATGTTCCAGTGCGGATAGCGGCTCAGATACTGGCTGCACTGCTGAAACGGCTGCGGATGGCTGTAGACCGTCGTAATCTGTTGCGCATCGGTGGACGTTGAGACCAGCACGCAGTGATCGATAGGCAGCGTCAGCTCGCCCACGATGGATAAGCTGGTGTGCTGCAGAAGATCGTAAACATCATTGATGCCGCCGGAACTGGTATTTTCGATAGGAACGACGGCATAGTCAGCCTGGCCGGTCTCCACTTGCTCAAAGATATCGGCGAACTTCGCGCAGCCGCTTTCGATAAACTGTTCAAAGTGGCGGGCGGCGTACTGACGAGCCGCAAGGTGCGAATATGAACCTTTAGGTCCGAGGAATGCCACCCGCGCGGAGTGCGGATTAATTTTATTCAGGTGCTGTTGCAGCAGCGTTTGTTGGGTAAGGACCGAGTCTTCAATGATCAGCTGGAACAGGCGCGTGATGTAATGGGCATCAAGATGGTGTTTTTTCCCCAGCGTCATCAGGCGTTCCAGCAGGTCCCGCTCGCGGTCGATATCCCGCACCGGCCGGTGCGATGCCAGCTTGGCTTTGCCGACCTCGACGGCCAGGCCGCGGCGCTCAGCCAGCAGCGCAAGCAGTTTCTCATCCAGAGCGCTGATCTTATCGCGTAGGGCCAGTAATGGGTTTTCCTCGGTCATATGTGTTGCCTTTCTTGTTATTGATTATCAATAAAAAAGGCCTCCCGTTTGGGAGGCCTTGTTGTTCGTCTTCGCATTCTTTATCACACGACGAATTGCCTCCCATTCAGGGGAAGGTAAAAAAGAATGCGAAGAAAAACGGGATCAGTTTCACGATGAATTCCTTGAGTTAGTGGGGATTACAGTACCTGTACTGTTTTCACTCTGTCAATAAAAAACGCGCCCGAAGGCGCGTGGCATGACACAAGCTTAAGTTAAGGATTACTCTTCTTCTTCCACAAAGCCTGCCTCTTTCACCGACGTTGCGGCGCGGCGGGCTTCCCCTTTGTGTTGCACTTTATTGAGCTGCCGTTCCAGCTTGTTGATCAATTCGTTAATTGCGGCATACATGTCTTCGTGCCGTGCGCTGGCGACCAGGTGCCCGTTTGGCGTATTGATGGTTGCGTCAGCGACAAAACCCTGCGGCTCCTTAGAGAGGATGATGTGCGGGTTAATTAAGTGGGTTTGCCATTTATCCAGTTTGGCGAGACGGTCTGCGACGTGCTGGCGGATTGCCGGAGTAATTTCCATTTGTTTACTGGTAATGTTCATTGTCATAAATTTTACCTCTTGTCTTTCCCGTCTTGGTAAACTCAGCATACCTCGCCCAATGTCAAAATGCGTGATTTAAATCACATTTTATTGTCACTTTTTGTCAACAAATCTGTTTTGTGAGACAGGACAGGAACAGGTGAGATTTTACTTGTGGAATGGAAGAAAGAGAGCCATATTTGATGAGTTAACTCGGCGCTAAACCGCTTCAGCTTAACAATTTAACGAATAAAAAAACGGCAGCCACTCGGCTGCCGTTTTGCTTATCTAAGGGCTATCAGGTGTTCTTGCTGTTAGCCGCGATGATTTTCGCAACCTTGTCAGCCTGCGCGTTCATCTGCATCTGACGGTAGGCGTTTTCCATTTTCGGAAGCGCGTCGCGGGTGGCCTGCGTATCCGGATAGTTACGCAGCATGCCGTCTACGCGGTTAACGACCGCAACCCATGCGCCACGATCGGTATAGTAATCCACGACCGACAGCTCGTACTTCGCCAGACGATCTTTCAGGAACACCATACGCTTGTAGGCGTCAGTAGCGTACTGGCTGTTAGGATAGCCACGAACCAGTTTGGAGAAGTCGTTAAAGGCATCGCGCGCGTGTTGTGGATCGCGGTCAGAACGATCGACACCGAAGAAGCCCTGCAGCGCACTGTCATCCAACGCCATATTTGTCAGACCACGCATATAAATGACGTAATCAATGTTAGGATGGGTAGGGTTCAGGCGCACAAAGCGATCGATAGCTGCCTGAGCCAACGGCAGATCGGCGTTTTTGTAGTACGCATAAATCAGATCCAACTGTACCTGTTGGGAATAAGGTCCAAAGGGATAACGGTTATCCAACGCTTCCAGTTGCGTTATTGCCTGTTTCCAGTTACCGTCCTGCAGCTTTTGCTGAGCGGTCGCGTAGATCTCATTCGGCGGATTATCGGGCACCTCCTCCTTTGAGCCAGAGCAACCCACCAAAGCCAGGCTCAGTGTGGCTGCTGCCACCAGGTATTTCATGCGCGTCATGACGTTTTGACTTCCTCAAAATGTTTATGCGGGAGAATCTCTGTTCCTGCTCCCGATTAAGACCAGCTACAATAGCACACTATATTAAACGGCAAAGCCGTAAAACCCAACGTTAAAACGAAGAAGCTGTATATGGCACAACGAGTACAACTCAACGCAACGGTGTCCGAAAATCAACTCGGACAACGCTTAGATCAGGCTTTGGCCGAATTGTTCCCGGATTATTCGCGTTCGCGCATAAAAGAATGGATCCTTGACCAGAGAGTGCTGGTAAACGGCAGCGTCAGCGACAAGCCGAAAGAGAAAGTGCTGGGGGGAGAAACGATTGCTATCGATGTTGAAATCGAAGAAGAAGTCCGTTTCCAACCACAGGATATTCCGCTCAATATCGTTTATGAAGATGATGACATCCTCGTAATTAATAAACCGCGCGATTTAGTTGTGCACCCTGGCGCGGGCAACCCTGACGGTACTGTGCTGAATGCGCTGTTGCACTACTATCCGGCCATTGCTGACGTGCCGCGTGCGGGGATCGTGCACCGTCTTGATAAAGACACCACCGGCTTGATGGTGGTCGCGAAGACCATTCCGGCGCAAACCCGCCTGGTGGAATCCCTGCAGCTGCGCGAAATCACCCGCGAGTATGAAGCGGTGGCGATTGGTCACATGACCGCTGGCGGAACGGTGGAAGAACCGATTAGCCGCCACCCGACCAAGCGTACGCATATGGCGGTACATCCCATGGGAAAACCGGCGGTGACGCACTATCGGATCATGGAGCATTTTCGCATTCATACTCGTCTGCGTTTGCGCCTGGAGACTGGCCGTACGCATCAGATTCGCGTACACATGGCGCACATCACTCACCCGCTGGTGGGCGATCAGGTCTATGGCGGGCGCCCGCGTCCGCCTAAAGGCGCATCGGAAGAGTTCATCACCGCTCTGCGTAAGTTCGATCGCCAGGCCCTGCATGCCACCATGCTGCGTTTATACCATCCGATCAGCGGCATTGAGATGGAATGGCATGCGCCAATTCCACAGGATATGGTTGATTTGATTGATGCCATGCGCGCTGATTTTGAAACCCATAAAGACGATATTGACTGGCTATGACTAAACTGATTGTACCGCAATGGCCAATGCCGGAAGGCGTGGCAGCCTGTAGTTCCACGCGCGCTGGTGGGGTGAGTTTGTCGCCATACGATTCACTTAACCTCGGAGCCCATTGCGGAGACAATCTGCAGCACGTAGAAGAGAACCGTCGGCGTATGTTCGCCGCTGGCGGTCTTCCGTCATACCCGGTGTGGCTGGAGCAGGTTCACGGTACGGCAGTGTTAAAGCTCGACGGCGGGCCGTACGAGTCAAAGCGTGCTGATGCTTCATACTGCAATGTGCCGGGTACGGTATGCGCGGTGATGACCGCTGATTGCCTGCCGGTGCTTTTTTGCAACCGCGCGGGAACGGAAGTCGCGGCTGCTCATGCCGGCTGGCGGGGCCTTTGTGAAGGCGTGCTGGAAGAAACCGTAGCCTGTTTTGCCGATAAACCGGAAAACATCATGGCCTGGCTTGGTCCTGCCATTGGGCCGGACGCGTTTGAGGTTGGTCCGGAGGTGCGTGAGGCCTTTATGGCAAAAGATGCTCAGGCGGAGCGCGCATTTCGTCCTGCAGGTGAAAAGTATTTTGCTGATATCTATCAGCTTGCGCGTCAGCGGCTGGCGAGCGTTGGCGTTGAGCAGATTTTTGGCGGTGACCGCTGTACCCTCAGCGAAAAAGATGATTTTTTCTCTTATCGTCGCGACAAGACGACGGGTCGTATGGCAAGTTTCATCTGGCTGATATAACCTCCCGAACTAAGACGATCCAGAAGGCAAACTTATTTTTGCATAGTTCAGGTCTTTAACCTTGAATAATTGAGGGATGACCTCATTTAATCTCCAGTAGCAAATTTGACCTGTTATGGGAGGAGTTATGCGTCTGGATCGTCTTACCAATAAATTCCAGCTTGCTCTTGCCGATGCCCAGTCCCTTGCACTCGGGCACGACAACCAATTCATCGAACCTCTTCATCTTATGAGCGCCTTGCTGAATCAGGAAGGGGGATCGATACGTCCTTTATTAACTTCGGCGGGCATCAATGCCGGAGAGTTGCGCACCAATATTGAACAGGCGTTGAGCCGATTGCCGCAGGTGGAAGGTACCGGCGGCGATGTTCAACCGTCCCAGGATTTAGTGCGTATTCTGAACCTTTGCGACAAGCTGGCGCAAAAGAGAAAGGACAACTTTATTTCGTCAGAGCTGTTCGTTCTGGCAGCGCTTGAATCACGCGGCACGCTGACCGACCTTTTAAAATCCGTCGGGGCCACAACCGCCAACGTGAGTCAGGCGATCGAACAAATGCGCGGAGGTGAAAGCGTGAACGATCAGGGAGCCGAAGACCAACGTCAGGCCTTGAAAAAATTTACCGTCGATCTGACCGAACGTGCTGAGCAGGGCAAGCTTGACCCGGTGATTGGCCGCGATGAAGAAATTCGTCGTACGATTCAGGTTCTGCAGCGCCGTACCAAAAACAACCCGGTGCTGATTGGTGAACCCGGTGTAGGTAAAACGGCCATTGTTGAAGGGCTGGCGCAGCGGATCGTCAACGGTGAAGTGCCGGAAGGGCTGAAGGGGCGCCGGGTGCTGGCGCTCGATATGGGCGCGCTGGTGGCGGGTGCCAAATACCGCGGTGAGTTTGAAGAGCGCTTAAAAGGCGTTCTGAATGACCTCGCCAAGCAGGAAGGCAACGTCATCCTGTTTATCGATGAGCTGCACACCATGGTGGGTGCGGGTAAAGCGGATGGCGCAATGGACGCCGGTAACATGCTGAAACCGGCGCTGGCGCGCGGTGAGCTGCACTGCGTGGGCGCTACGACGCTGGATGAATATCGTCAGTACATTGAGAAAGACGCCGCGCTGGAACGTCGTTTCCAGAAAGTATTCGTGGCGGAGCCGACCGTTGAAGATACCATTGCGATTTTGCGTGGTCTGAAAGAACGTTATGAACTGCACCACCACGTGCAGATCACCGACCCGGCGATTGTTGCGGCAGCCACGCTGTCTCATCGCTATATCGCCGACCGACAGCTGCCGGATAAAGCTATCGACCTGATCGATGAAGCTGCATCCAGCATTCGGATGCAGATTGACTCAAAACCGGAAGAGCTGGACAGACTCGACCGTCGCATCATTCAGCTCAAGCTGGAACAGCAGGCGCTGAAGAAAGAGTCTGATGAAGCCAGCATTAAGCGGCTGGATATGCTGAATGAGGAACTGGCCGATAAAGAACGTCAATATTCAGTCTTAGAAGAAGAGTGGAAGGCTGAAAAAGCATCGCTCTCCGGAACCCAGACGATTAAGGCTGAGCTGGAACAGGCGAAAATCGCTATTGAGCAGGCGCGTCGCGTCGGCGATCTGGCGCGGATGTCCGAGCTGCAGTATGGCAAAATCCCGGAGCTGGAAAAACAGCTGGCGGCGGCAACGCAATCCGAAGGCAAGACGATGCGTCTGTTGCGTAATAAAGTTACGGATGCGGAAATCGCGGAAGTGCTGGCTCGCTGGACGGGTATCCCGGTGGCCAGAATGCTGGAAGGCGAGCGTGAGAAGCTGCTGCGTATGGAGCAGGAGCTGCATAGTCGCGTCATTGGTCAGAACGAAGCGGTCGAAGCGGTATCGAATGCGATCCGCCGTAGCCGTGCCGGATTATCCGATCCTAATCGTCCAATTGGCTCGTTCCTGTTCCTGGGCCCTACCGGTGTAGGTAAAACAGAACTCTGTAAAGCGCTGGCCAACTTTATGTTTGATAGCGACGATGCGATGGTACGTATCGACATGTCAGAGTTTATGGAGAAACACTCCGTTTCACGTCTGGTTGGGGCGCCTCCGGGATACGTCGGTTATGAAGAAGGCGGCTATCTCACTGAAGCGGTCCGCCGTCGTCCTTATTCCGTCATCCTGCTGGATGAAGTGGAAAAAGCGCATCCGGATGTCTTTAACATTCTGCTGCAGGTACTGGACGATGGACGTTTGACTGACGGGCAGGGGAGAACGGTCGACTTCCGCAATACGGTCGTCATCATGACCTCTAACCTCGGTTCGGATCTCATTCAGGAACGTTTTGGTGCCCTGGACTATAGCCACATGAAAGAGCTGGTTCTGGGCGTGGTTAGCCAAAGCTTCCGGCCGGAGTTTATCAACCGTATTGATGAAGTGGTGGTATTCCACCCGTTAGGTGAAAAACACATTGCTTCTATTGCGCAGATTCAGCTGCAGCGGTTGTATAAACGACTTGAGGAACGCGGCTATGAAGTTCACCTCTCTGATGAGGCACTGAAGCTGCTGAGCGAAAACGGTTACGATCCGGTTTATGGCGCACGTCCTCTGAAACGTGCTATCCAGCAGCAGATCGAAAACCCGTTGGCGCAGCAGATTCTCTCTGGTGAGCTAATACCGGGTAAAGAAGTGCAGCTGGTTGTGAAAAACGACCGGATAGTGGCAGTGCAGTAAATCACAAAACAGCAAAAACGGGCCCGCCGGGCTCGTTTTTGTTTAAAAACCAGGCGATAATGTATTCTCAGCTGCAGCTTTGGTTGAAAAATAAGCGGGTGGAGTTTTTTTTTGAAATTCCTCTTGCCACTTCAGAATTACTCCCTATAATGCGCCTCCACTGACACGGAACAACGGCTTACAGCCCGCCGGGTCAGCGGTATTCAGCGATGAATGCCGGCAGAGAAAAGCAAAAATAAGCGCTTGACTCTGAATGAGGAAAACGTATTATACGGGACCTCGCAACGGTGAGCGAAAGCCGCGTTGCACTGCTCTTTAACAATTTATCAGACAATCTGTGTGGGCACTCAAAGTGACATGGATTCTTAACGTCCTCGGACGAAAATGAACACCAAGTCTCAAAGAGTGAACACGTAATTCATTACGAAGTTTAATTCTACGAGCATCAAACTTAAATTGAAGAGTTTGATCATGGCTCAGATTGAACGCTGGCGGCAGGCCTAACACATGCAAGTCGAACGGTAGCACAGAGAGCTTGCTCTCGGGTGACGAGTGGCGGACGGGTGAGTAATGTCTGGGAAACTGCCTGATGGAGGGGGATAACTACTGGAAACGGTAGCTAATACCGCATAACGTCGCAAGACCAAAGAGGGGGACCTTCGGGCCTCTTGCCATCAGATGTGCCCAGATGGGATTAGCTAGTAGGTGGGGTAACGGCTCACCTAGGCGACGATCCCTAGCTGGTCTGAGAGGATGACCAGCCACACTGGAACTGAGACACGGTCCAGACTCCTACGGGAGGCAGCAGTGGGGAATATTGCACAATGGGCGCAAGCCTGATGCAGCCATGCCGCGTGTATGAAGAAGGCCTTCGGGTTGTAAAGTACTTTCAGCGGGGAGGAAGGCGATAAGGTTAATAACCTTGTCGATTGACGTTACCCGCAGAAGAAGCACCGGCTAACTCCGTGCCAGCAGCCGCGGTAATACGGAGGGTGCAAGCGTTAATCGGAATTACTGGGCGTAAAGCGCACGCAGGCGGTCTGTCAAGTCGGATGTGAAATCCCCGGGCTCAACCTGGGAACTGCATTCGAAACTGGCAGGCTGGAGTCTTGTAGAGGGGGGTAGAATTCCAGGTGTAGCGGTGAAATGCGTAGAGATCTGGAGGAATACCGGTGGCGAAGGCGGCCCCCTGGACAAAGACTGACGCTCAGGTGCGAAAGCGTGGGGAGCAAACAGGATTAGATACCCTGGTAGTCCACGCTGTAAACGATGTCGACTTGGAGGTTGTTCCCTTGAGGAGTGGCTTCCGGAGCTAACGCGTTAAGTCGACCGCCTGGGGAGTACGGCCGCAAGGTTAAAACTCAAATGAATTGACGGGGGCCCGCACAAGCGGTGGAGCATGTGGTTTAATTCGATGCAACGCGAAGAACCTTACCTACTCTTGACATCCAGAGAACTTAGCAGAGATGCTTTGGTGCCTTCGGGAACTCTGAGACAGGTGCTGCATGGCTGTCGTCAGCTCGTGTTGTGAAATGTTGGGTTAAGTCCCGCAACGAGCGCAACCCTTATCCTTTGTTGCCAGCGATTCGGTCGGGAACTCAAAGGAGACTGCCAGTGATAAACTGGAGGAAGGTGGGGATGACGTCAAGTCATCATGGCCCTTACGAGTAGGGCTACACACGTGCTACAATGGCATATACAAAGAGAAGCGACCTCGCGAGAGCAAGCGGACCTCATAAAGTATGTCGTAGTCCGGATTGGAGTCTGCAACTCGACTCCATGAAGTCGGAATCGCTAGTAATCGTGGATCAGAATGCCACGGTGAATACGTTCCCGGGCCTTGTACACACCGCCCGTCACACCATGGGAGTGGGTTGCAAAAGAAGTAGGTAGCTTAACCTTCGGGAGGGCGCTTACCACTTTGTGATTCATGACTGGGGTGAAGTCGTAACAAGGTAACCGTAGGGGAACCTGCGGTTGGATCACCTCCTTACCTTAAAGAACCTGCCTTTGTAGTGCTCACACAGATTGTCTGAT
>NZ_WCIN01000011.1:0-137779 GCF_009025755.1 Klebsiella sp. RCJ4 | reverse complement strand
TGGAGCTGAAATCAGTCGAAGATACCAGCTGGCTGCAACTGTTTATTAAAAACACAGCACTGTGCAAACACGAAAGTGGACGTATACGGTGTGACGCCTGCCCGGTGCCGGAAGGTTAATTGATGGGGTTATCCTCGCGGAGAAGCTCTTGATCGAAGCCCCGGTAAACGGCGGCCGTAACTATAACGGTCCTAAGGTAGCGAAATTCCTTGTCGGGTAAGTTCCGACCTGCACGAATGGCGTAATGATGGCCAGGCTGTCTCCACCCGAGACTCAGTGAAATTGAACTCGCTGTGAAGATGCAGTGTACCCGCGGCAAGACGGAAAGACCCCGTGAACCTTTACTATAGCTTGACACTGAACACTGGTCCTTGATGTGTAGGATAGGTGGGAGGCTTTGAAGTGTGGACGCCAGTCTGCATGGAGCCATCCTTGAAATACCACCCTTTAATGGCTGGTGTTCTAACGTGGGCCCGTAATCCGGGTTGCGGACAGTGTCTGGTGGGTAGTTTGACTGGGGCGGTCTCCTCCTAAAGAGTAACGGAGGAGCACGAAGGTCAGCTAATCCTGGTCGGACATCAGGAGGTTAGTGCAATGGCATAAGCTGGCTTGACTGCGAGCGTGACGGCGCGAGCAGGTGCGAAAGCAGGTCATAGTGATCCGGTGGTTCTGAATGGAAGGGCCATCGCTCAACGGATAAAAGGTACTCCGGGGATAACAGGCTGATACCGCCCAAGAGTTCATATCGACGGCGGTGTTTGGCACCTCGATGTCGGCTCATCACATCCTGGGGCTGAAGTAGGTCCCAAGGGTATGGCTGTTCGCCATTTAAAGTGGTACGCGAGCTGGGTTTAGAACGTCGTGAGACAGTTCGGTCCCTATCTGCCGTGGGCGCTGGAGAATTGAGGGGGGCTGCTCCTAGTACGAGAGGACCGGAGTGGACGCATCACTGGTGTTCGGGTTGTCATGCCAATGGCATTGCCCGGTAGCTAAATGCGGAAGAGATAAGTGCTGAAAGCATCTAAGCACGAAACTTGCCCCGAGATGAGTTCTCCCTGACCCTTTAAGGGTCCTGAAGGAACGTTGAAGACGACGACGTTGATAGGCCGGGTGTGTAAGCGCAGCGATGCGTTGAGCTAACCGGTACTAATGAACCGTGAGGCTTAACCTTACAACGCCGAAGATGTTTTGGCGGATTGAGAGATTTTCAGCTTAGATTCAGAGTTGAGTACGCAATAATTTGCGCAGCAGCAAGGCGACAAGCGAAGGAAAGGAAGGAGCATACTGAGGTATGTGACTGACTTTACGAGCGCGGGCAACGCAGCTGATGCGATAAAGAATTGCGTACTGAGCACAAAGAATTTGCCTGGCGGCACTAGCGCGGTGGTCCCACCTGACCCCATGCCGAACTCAGAAGTGAAACGCCGTAGCGCCGATGGTAGTGTGGGGTCTCCCCATGTGAGAGTAGGGAACTGCCAGGCATCAAACAAGTGAAGAGCCCATCCTGACGGATGGGCTTTTTGCGTTTTTGTCGCCTGAAACTATCAGCAGATGCCTTCAGAAGGCGCGATCATGGCTATATCTCTGCAATAACTATCGGTCCTCGTTAAACCCCTTTAACCACTGCATAATAAAAGCGGCTATTTGCGGGACATCATTTAAATCTAACAATGGAAGCGACGTCTCGACCGGCGTATCGCTGGCTATGGCAATCACGTCATCGTCATAAGCTAATTCTTCAATACTATGTCCGCTGTTTTGCCGAAAAAGCAGGATTTTGGGCACAGCTTCATGCTTAAAACCCTCAACCAGGACTAAATCTAACGTTGATGCATCCATTCGGCTAACCAGCCATTCCAGATCCAGCGGAGGCTCTTCGGGTGTTTCCGTCATTAATGCCCAACGCTGGGAGCTGGCGACAATCGTCTGAGCCGCTCCGGCTTTACGCAGTTCATAGCTGTCTTTACCGGGCTTATCCACGTCCATATCATGATGAGTATGTTTAATTAGCCCTGGCCGTAAGCCTTCCGCGCGCAGTGCCGGAATCAGCGACTTCAGTAGGGTGGTTTTACCTGTACCGCTCCAGGCTGCGATGGCTAAAAGCGGGATCATGATGGCACCTGCATACGTTGCAAATCGTCGAGAGTATTGACGTTAATAAATGCT
This sequence comes from Klebsiella sp. RCJ4, assembly GCF_009025755.1. NCBI lineage: Bacteria > Pseudomonadati > Pseudomonadota > Gammaproteobacteria > Enterobacterales > Enterobacteriaceae > Klebsiella > Klebsiella sp. RCJ4. Next base: position 135,613 of record NZ_WCIN01000011.1, on the reverse strand, counting down.
GATTTTACATCGCTAAAATCGACGCTATGACCGCCAATTTTGCGCAGAAATATCATTACCCGTCTTTCTCCTGCGGCCAGATACGTTTCCAGTTCGCCGATCGCCTCGCGATTCACCAGAGCAATGGCCGGATGGTCACGTTCACCATCGTGTACCCAAACGGCTGGAGAGGAATTTTTCTGCTGTATTAAGCGCGTCGCCAGAAATGATGGGATAAATGGCGTATCACAGGGACAAAACAGAAACCACTCGCCCTCAACCTGATGCATTACGGAAAGCATGCCGGCCAACGGCCCGGGAAAGTCGTTCAGAGAGTCGGTAATAATCGGGTAGCCGCTGCTTCGCCAGCAATCAAGATTGCGGTTAGCGCTAATTACCAGCTTTGTAACCTGCGGCTGCAGCGCATCGGCGACATGACGCCACAGGGCTTTACCTTTCAGCAGCTGTAATCCTTTATCTATTCCTCCCATGCGCGAGCCTCTTCCTCCCGCCAGCACGACGCCGGTTATGACCTTGCCCTGCATATTAATATCGCCTCTTTCATTGTGGGATTGTCCCTGCTAACGTATTCCTATCAAGAGTAAGGAGCATTGCTATGAAATGTAAACGTCTGAATGAAGTCATTGAACTCCTCCAGCCAGCCTGGCAGAAAGAACCCGAGCTGAATTTAATGCAATTTTTGCAAAAACTGGCGAAAGAGGCCGGATACACCGGTGAGTTGAACGATCTCTCCGACGATATTCTGATTTATCATCTGAAGATGCGCGACTCGGCAAAAGAAGCTGTTATTCCCGGGATTCAGAAAGATTATGAAGAAGATTTTAAAACCGCGCTGCTACGCGCTCGCGGCGTGATTAAAGAGTAAAAGGTTGTAAGCGCTGCCGCGGAATCGGCAATGAGATGATATCCTGTATCATTCGTACGATTATCGGATGTCAGGATGCACGATAAGGCTTTCACTTTTCAGACGCTTCACCCGGATACCATCATTGATGGCTTATTTGATCTGGGAATGCGGGTGGACTCCGGTCTCACACCGCTTAATAGCTATGAGAACCGGGTTTACCAGTTTCAGGACGAAGATCGTCGCCGCTATGTGGTGAAGTTCTATCGTCCTGAGCGCTGGTCAGCCCAACAGATCCTCGAAGAACATCAGTTTTCCCTCCAGCTCGTGCAGGACGAAGTCCCTGTAGCGGCGCCGTTGTCGTTTAACGACAGTACCCTTCATCAGCATCAGGGATTCTTTTTCGCCGTATTCCCAAGCCTGGGTGGACGTCAGTTTGAGGCGGATAACCTCGATCAGATGGAATGGGTTGGGCGCTACCTTGGCCGTCTGCATCAAACTGGACGCAAACAGCGTTTTGTCGCGCGTCCGGAGATAGGGACGAATGAGTATCTTCTTGAGCCACGCCAGGTCTTTGAGCTTTCCCCGCTGATACCTGCAGGTCTGAAAGAGGCTTTTCTCAGCGCTACCGATAAGCTGATTGATGCGGTAATGGCGCAATGGCACGGACGCGCCAGTATTTTACGGTTACACGGTGATTGCCATGCGGGAAACATCCTCTGGCGCGATGGGCCACTGTTTGTTGATTTAGATGATTCACGTAATGGACCTGCTATCCAGGATCTGTGGATGTTGTTGAACGGCGATAAAGCCGAGCAACGGATGCAGCTTGAGATGATCATTGAAGCGTATGAAGAGTTCGGCGCTTTCAATACCGATGAAATTGCCCTTATCGAACCTTTACGTGCAATGCGGTTAGTTTATTATCTGGCGTGGTTATTAAGGCGCTGGGAAGATCCCGCTTTTCCTAAAAACTTCCCGTGGTTAACCGGGGAAGATTACTGGCGCGGGCAGACAACAACTTTTCTTGAGCAGGTAAAGGTTCTGCAGGAACCGCCTCTTCAGTTAACGCCAATGTATTAATGTGATATATCCAGGAGAGAATTAATCATGAAAAAAATTTGGCTGGCGCTGGCTGGTATGATTCTGGCTTTCAGTGCATCCGCTGCCCAGATCACCGACGGTAAGCAGTACATTACCCTCGATAAGCCCGTTGCCGGTGAGCCGCAGGTGCTCGAGTTTTTCTCGTTCTACTGCCCGCATTGCTATCAGTTTGAGGAAGTTCTTCATGTATCAGATAACGTGAAGAAAAAGCTGCCTGAAGGCGTAAAAATGACGAAATACCACGTTGAGTTCCTGGGTCCGTTAGGCAAGGATCTGACTCAGGCGTGGGCCGTTGCGATGGCGCTGGGCGTGGAAGATAAAATCACCGTGCCGATGTTTGAAGCGGTACAGAAAAACCAGACCGTCCAGACCGTGGCCGATATCCGTAAGGTCTTCGTTGACGCCGGCGTTAAAGGTGAAGATTACGATGCAGCCTGGAACAGCTTCGTGGTGAAATCCCTGGTGGCTCAGCAAGAGAAAGCCGCCGCTGATTTCCAGCTGCAGGGCGTGCCGGCTATGTACGTTAACGGTAAATACCAGCTAAACCCGCAGGGTATGGATACCAGCAACATGGACGCATTTGTTGCCCAGTATGCCGATACCGTTAAGCAGCTCGTTGAGAAGAAATAAAAAATAAACGCCGGTTACTGACCGGCGTTTTTCTTTTCTGCGCCCACAATTATTTCTCTGCCTGCTGCATTATTTCCGTTAGCTGCCGATCTTTCTCTTCCCAAAGCCTGTTTAGCCAGCGCTGAAAGCGTCGCTTAAAGTTTTTGTCATTTACATAATCGCCGTGCAGCTCTTCCATCACAGGTTCAAGACTGACTCGCACCACAACCCGCGTTAATCGGCCGCTCAGCATGTCATAAAACGGCTTTTGGTTGTTTTCCGGATAGCATAACGTGACGTTCAAAAGCTTATCAAACTGCGAGCCGAGCACGTTTAATGCCATGGCAATACCCGCAGCCTTTGGCGATAACAGATTCTGGTAAGGCGAACGGGTCTGCTGTTGCTTTTCTTCCGTGAAACGAGAGCCTTCGACAAAGTTAACAATCGTTGTTGGATGCGCGCGGAATTTCTCGCAGGAGCGGCGAGTGGTTTCAACATCTTTGCCCCGGCGTTCTGGATGGCGGAGTAAATAGCCTCGGGAATAGCGGCGCATAAAAGGCATATCCAGCGCCCAGCAGGCCAGCCCAATAAACGGCACCCAGGCGAGCTGTTGCTTGAGGAAATATTTATTCATCGGGATATGTTTGCGAAACAGCACGCAAAGCACCACGATATCTGCCCAGCTATGGTGGTTGCTGATGAGCAGATACCAGTTTTTCTTATTCAGGCCATCCAGGCCCTGTACATCCCATTTAAGCCAGGGATTAAGACGCAGCAGCAGAGCCAGCCCTTCACACCAGCAGTACATCATGAAATTGCAAAAAATGGATATCGAGCGCCAGACCGCAGGAATAGGCACAAGAAGTTTAATCAGCCCGGCGACGATGATTGGCACCGAGCAGATTATGGTGACTATGATAGTCAGGGCGATACTCAGCGGGAGCGTTATCGCGGCGAGTAATCTCGACATAGTTAATTTATTCAGAAAGTTAGGCTGTCAAAGAACGCGTTTAAACGGCGCAAGAGGCTGATTTTACCAGAAAATAGCGTAAATAACGGGTCTTACCAGAACAGAAAAATTTTCGGATCTTATATCCACATGGAACATTGAGTCGCCATGATGTTATTAAAGCAAATTATGAGTGTATAACTTAATGATAAATATGAAATAATTTGTTTATGGATGATTTGATTAACGATTGTTTGGCTGTCGTTATAAAAATATTCACAAAGTTATCCACAGGATAGCCCATAACGCGATCGAAAGGATCGCAGAATCTTTTCGACGAAATGCGGGAAAAATTCAGGATTTAATGCCCGTCTGTGGCATCCTTTACCGATAATCTGATAAACAGGCACGGAAATTATGGTTCAGATCCCAGAAAACCCTCTCATCCTCGTTGACGGCTCCTCTTACCTTTATCGGGCATATCACGCGTTCCCCCCGCTGACGAATAGCGCTGGTGAACCGACAGGCGCAATGTATGGCGTGCTGAATATGCTGCGAAGCCTGATCCTGCAGTATCAACCGACCCACGCTGTCGTCGTGTTTGATGCCAAGGGGAAGACTTTCCGTGATGAACTGTTTGAGCACTATAAATCTCATCGCCCGCCGATGCCGGACGATCTGCGTGCGCAGATCGAGCCGCTGCATGCCATGGTAAAAGCGATGGGCCTGCCGCTAATGGCTGTTCCTGGCGTAGAAGCCGATGATGTCATCGGTACCCTGGCGCGCGAAGCTGAAAAGGTCGGGCGTCCGGTACTGATTAGCACCGGCGATAAAGATATGGCCCAGCTGGTTACGCCGGGTATTACGCTGATTAACACCATGACCAATACTATCCTTGGCCCCGATGAAGTGGTGACGAAATACGGCGTACCACCGGAGCTGATCATCGATTTTCTGGCTCTGATGGGAGATTCATCGGACAATATTCCCGGCGTACCTGGCGTGGGAGAAAAGACTGCGCAGGCGTTACTGCAGGGGCTGGGTGGTCTTGATACGTTATATGCTGAGCCTGAAAAAATCGCCGGGCTGACCTTCCGCGGCGCAAAAACGATGGCCGCAAAGCTGGAACAGAATAAAGAGGTGGCATACCTCTCTTATCAGCTGGCGACGATCAAAACGGACGTTGAGCTGGAGCTGGGCTGTGAAGATTTGCTGGTTGCGCAACCCGTCGCTGATGAACTGCTCACGCTGTTTAAAAAATATGAATTCAAACGCTGGATCACCGATGTAGAGTCCGGCAAGTGGATGCAGGCAAAAGGCGCTAAGCCTGCGGCGAAGGCGGTTGTAGCGGTGACTGACGTGGCCGATGCGGAGGAGGAAACCGCGACGGCGCTCTCTTCTGAAAATTATGTCACGATCCTTGATGAAGAAACGTTGTTGACCTGGATTGAGAGCCTGAAGAAAGCGCCGCTTTTTGCCTTTGATACCGAAACTGACAGCCTCGATAACGTATCCGCCAATATGGTTGGCTTATCCTTCGCCATTGAGCCTGGCGTTGCGGCCTATGTACCGGTTGCCCATGATTATCTGGATGCACCGGATCAGATCCCGCGCGACCGTGTCCTTGAGCTGCTGAAACCGCTACTGGAAGATGACAAGGTTCTGAAGGTTGGGCAAAACCTCAAATATGACCGCGGTATCCTGGCTAACTACGGCATTGAACTGCGCGGTATTGCCTTTGATACCATGCTGGAATCCTACATTCTTGACAGCGTGGCGGGCCGCCATGATATGGATAGCCTCTCCGATCGCTGGCTGAAGCACAAAACCATTACCTTTGAAGAGATTGCGGGTAAAGGTAAAAACCAGCTCACCTTCAATCAGATCGCGCTGGAAGAAGCGGGCCGCTACGCGGCGGAAGATGCCGATGTCACGCTGCAGCTGCACCTCAAAATGTGGCCTGAACTTCAGCAAAATGAAGGCCCGCTGAACGTCTTTAAAAATATTGAAATGCCGCTGGTGCCGGTGCTATCCCGCGTGGAGCGTAACGGAGTGAAGATTGATCCGGCCGTGCTGCATGCGCATTCTCAGGAGATAGCCAAACGCCTGATTGAGCTGGAGAAGAAGGCGTATGATATCGCGGGTGAGGAGTTTAACCTCTCTTCGCCGAAGCAGCTGCAAACCATCCTGTTTGAAAAACAAGGTATTAAGCCGCTGAAGAAAACCCCGGGCGGCGCGCCGTCTACCTCGGAAGAGGTGCTGGAAGAGCTGGCGCTGGACTATCCGCTGCCGAAAGTCATCCTCGAGTATCGTGGTCTGGCAAAACTCAAATCCACCTATACCGATAAGCTGCCGCTGATGATCAGCCCGAAAACGGGCCGGGTTCACACCTCTTATCACCAGGCGGTTACGGCAACGGGACGTTTGTCGTCTACAGACCCGAACCTGCAGAACATTCCGGTGCGCAACGAAGAAGGGCGGCGTATCCGTCAGGCGTTTATTGCTCCGGAAGATTATCTCATTGTCTCTGCCGACTACTCGCAAATTGAACTGCGCATCATGGCGCATCTTTCCCGCGACAAGGGCCTGCTGACCGCGTTTGCGGAAGGGAAGGATATCCATCGCGCGACGGCGGCAGAGGTCTTTGGTTTGCCGCTGGAGAGCGTCAGCAGCGAACAGCGCCGCAGCGCGAAGGCGATCAACTTCGGCCTGATTTACGGCATGAGCGCATTCGGCCTTGCGCGCCAGCTCAATATTCCACGCAAAGAAGCGCAAAAGTATATGGATCTCTACTTTGAGCGCTATCCGGGCGTGCTGGAGTATATGGAGCGCACCCGCACCCAGGCCAAAGAGCAGGGGTATGTTGAAACGCTTGATGGCCGTCGTCTCTACCTGCCTGACATCAAATCCAGCAACGGCGCGCGCCGCGCCGGTGCCGAGCGTGCGGCGATCAATGCGCCGATGCAGGGAACCGCTGCCGACATTATTAAGCGCGCGATGATCGCCGTAGATAGCTGGTTATTAAGCGAAAAACCGCGCGTGCGGATGATTATGCAGGTACACGATGAACTGGTCTTTGAAGTGCATAAAGACGACCTTGAGGCGGTTGCGAAAAAGATCCACGAACTGATGGAAAGCAGCACGACGCTGGCGGTTCCGCTGCTGGTGGAAGTGGGTAGTGGAGAAAACTGGGATCAAGCGCACTAAGTATTCGGTAAGGAAGGTCATTTCTTGTAAGTGAGTAACATAACTTATCGCATTTTGTGATGATCATTTGAATTTGCTATGTAAAGAGTGAAAAAAAACTACAAAAAATGCTTTATCCGTAACCGAAAGAAGAGTAGAGTTAAAGACGTAGGGTACAGAGGTAAGATGTTCTATCTTTCAGACCTTTTACTTCACGTAATCGGATTTGGCTGAATATTTTAGCCGCCCCGGTCATTTATGACCGGGGCGTTTTTTATTGCGCGAAAGAAAATTTTTTGCGTATCGATGCTGATGAGGCGGGCTACCCGGATAGAGCCCCACGCGCCGCTATCCGGAGAAGTTAGCGAGATTATTCGCCGTCTTCAGAGGCTTCCTGAGGAGGGATATCGTTATACCAGCTATCCAGCTTCTGCCGTAGTTTATCCACGCCCTGCTTCTTCAGGGAAGAAAACGCTTCGACCTGCACATCTCCGTTAAAGGCGGTGACCGCTTCACGAACCATGGCGATCTGCGCTTTTCGCGCGCCGCTGGCCAGCTTATCGGCTTTGGTTAGCAGCACCAGTACCGGGATATCGCTTTCCACCGCCCATTGGATCATCTGCTGATCGAGATCTTTAAGCGGATGACGAATATCCATCAACACAACCAGCCCTTTCAGACAGAGGCGTTTCTCCAGATATTCACCCAGCGCGCGCTGCCACTTGATTTTCATCTCTTCCGGAACCTGGGCATATCCATAGCCCGGCAGGTCGACCAGGCGCTTGCCTTCAGCGACTTCAAACAGGTTAATAAGCTGCGTACGGCCTGGCGTCTTCGAAGTACGCGCGAGGCTTTTCTGGTTAGTCAGCGTGTTCAGCGCGCTGGATTTCCCGGCGTTAGAGCGGCCAGCAAAGGCCACTTCAATACCGGTATCGGCAGGAAGATGGCGGATATCTGGCGCGCTAGTGACAAAATGCGTCAGTTGATAATTCCAGTTGGTCAAGACGGTCGTCTCCGTTAAATCAGGCTTTGACGGGGATTATACCTGAACAACAGAAAAAGGCTGTTTTTACCGCACCTCATCGCTGTAAGTTAAAACCACAGTCTTTGTGAGACATTGGCTATTGGTTATATGAGAAATTCATGAGAAAAGTCTGATTAAAAATAATACAAAGTTATATAAATCATTGCGTTGAAATGAAAGAAAATTCTGAAACTCGTTTTTTTTCTGTACAGTCGGTTGTAGGTTTCCCGCAAACCAGTAAAGTAGCGGTCAAGGGCGAGGATGCTAACAGGATTATGACTCAGGATGAGGAGTCAGGAAGCGCCAGGAGGCGAAGACTACGGATTGTCAGGATGACAAACGTCTGGAGACGTTTTAAAAGGAAATGGATGTAACAGGGATCGTTGGTAGCTAAAGGAAAGACAGGGTGTGTCGTTAGCTAACATGGAAAGTAGAAGCCCATTAAGGGTTATCAGTGCGGAAAAAGGCGACAGAGTAATCTGTCGCCTTTTTTCTTTGCTTGCTTTCTGCTAGATTCCGCCTCAATTCTATACTGAAGAAAACGGCCTGAAGATTACACAACATGAAAAAACCGACATCCGTACCTCGCGGTAAAAAAAATCGCAAAACGCGTGAAGAATTGAACCAGGAAGCCCGCGAGCGCAAGCATCAGAAGAAGCATCGCGGCCACGCGGCAGGAAGTCGTGCGACCGGCGGCGACACCGCTTCAGCAGGTAAAAAACAAGGTCAGCAGCAAGATCCCCGAATTGGCAGTAAAAAACCAATCCCGCTGGGCGTAACTGAAAATGCTCCGGCGATTAAGCAGCATAAACCAAAGAGCGAGAAACCTATGCTTTCACCGCAGGCTGAGCTGGATTTGCTGGAGAACGATGAGCGCCTGGACGCGCTGCTGGAACGTCTGGAAGAGGGCGGTACCCTTAATGCTGAAGAGCAAGCCTGGGTTGACGCTAAGCTGGATCGTATTGATGAGCTGATGCAGCAGCTGGGCCTCTCATACGATGATGACGAAGATGAAGAAGAGGAAGAGCGCAAAGAAGATATGATGCGCCTGCTGAAGGGTGGAAACTAACGTTTGCACCCCATCGGATTCCCGGTCCTGCTTATAACCCTTCTGGTTATATGTTATCTGCTGTGGTTATTCGTTAAACTACGACGGTTGTCGCGGCGTCAGAAATGGCTGCGCAACCGGCTCATTACCCGAGGTGCGGTTGGGCCGGGGCGGCGTACCCGCCGACGGTACCATCGGAAGGAGTGAGCATGTCTGTGCAGTTAATCGACTGGGATCTGGCCCTGATCCAGAAATATAACTATTCCGGGCCGCGTTATACTTCGTATCCCACCGCGCTGGAGTTTTCTCCAGAATTTGGCGCCGCTGAATTTGATGCGGCGGTAGCCCGCTATCCGCAGCGTCCCCTCTCGCTGTACGTGCATATCCCGTTTTGCCATAAACTCTGCTATTTCTGCGGCTGCAACAAAATCGTCACCCGTCAGCAGCATAAGGCCGACCAGTATCTGGATGTGCTTGAGCAGGAGATTATTCATCGCGCGCCGCTTTTTGCTGGCCGCAAAGTTAGTCAGCTGCACTGGGGGGGCGGTACGCCAACCTATTTAAACAAGGCGCAAATTAGTCGTCTGATGGGGCTGCTGCGTACCCATTTCAATTTTAACGCGGATGCAGAGATCTCCATTGAGGTTGATCCGCGCGAAATCGAACTCGATGTCCTGGATCATTTACGCCTCGAAGGCTTTAATCGCCTGAGTATGGGCGTGCAGGACTTCAACAAAGAAGTGCAGCGCCTGGTGAACCGCGAGCAGGATGAAGCGTTTATCTTCGCGCTACTCAACCACGCGCGCGATATCGGCTTTACCTCTACCAATATCGACCTGATTTACGGTCTGCCGAAGCAAACGCCGCAGAGCTTCGCGTATACGCTACAGAAAGTGGCGGAGCTCAACCCCGATCGTCTGAGCGTATTCAACTATGCGCATCTGCCAACGCTCTTTGCTGCGCAGCGCAAAATCAAAGACGTCGATCTGCCTTCTGCAGAACAGAAGCTGGACATTCTTCAGGAGACGATTGTTTCGCTGACGGCCGCGGGATATCAGTTTATCGGCATGGACCACTTTGCCCGTCCGGATGATGAGCTGGCGATAGCCCAGCGTGAAGGTATCCTGCATCGTAACTTCCAGGGGTATACCACCCAGGGAGACACCGATCTGCTGGGGATGGGCGTCTCGGCGATCAGCATGATTGGCGATTGCTATGCGCAGAACCAGAAAGAGCTGAAGCAGTATTATCAGCAGGTTGATGAAACCGGAACGGCGCTGTGGCGCGGTATTGCGTTGACGCGCGATGACTGCATTCGTCGCGACGTGATTAAGGCGCTAATTTGTCACTTCCGTCTCGACTTCGCTGCGGTAGAAGCGCAGTGGGATCTTACCTTCGATAGCTACTTTGCCGACGATATGAAATTGCTGGTGCCGCTGGTCAAAGATGGGCTGGTGGATGTGGATGAGAAGGGCATTCAGGTGACGCCGAAAGGCCGGCTGCTGATACGCAATATCTGCATGTGTTTTGATACGTATCTGCGCCAGAAAGCGCGGATGCAGCAGTTTTCCCGCGTGATATAAAGCATACCCCCACTCCAGGAAGGAGCGGGGGTATTATCAGCTAAACAGCCCAACCATCGCCGCGCACAGAACGGCAGCTACCGCCGTCTGCGGCGTATGACCCGCTGCAACACCGCTCGATATAATATTAATAAATGATTCAAGCATGATTTCTCCCCCGTCTTTCCGGGCAAGATCATACTCAACGCATGGCAACAGTAAAGTACAAAATAGCAGCAGTTTGCGCTGGATGACTATTTTTTACTCGCCGCCGCGCTGTTACTCCATTCCCAACTCTTTTAGCTTACGCGTCAGGGTATTACGACCCCAGCCCAGCAGGCGAGCCGCCTCTTGTTTATGCCCCTGCGTGTGGCGTAACGCGGTGGTCAGCAGCGTGCGCTCCATCTCCGGCTGCGCTTCCGAGAGCAGGTTTTGATGACCGGAACGCAAAGCGCGATCGGCCCATTGCCCCAGCAGCGTGGCCCAGCTATCCGGCAGCATTTGCGTCGGGTTATCCGGTATCGCCGTTTCAAACAGCTCGCTGGGAAGATCCTGCGTCAGAACCTCCTGACCTGCGGCCATTACCGTCAGCCAGCGACAGGTGTTTTCCAGCTGACGTACGTTGCCCGGCCATGCCAGCCGGGTTAACGCCATCTCCGTCTCCGGATGCAGCTGTTTGGCCTCGACGCCCAGCTCACGGGCGGCGATTTGCAGGAAATGTCTCGCCAGTCGCGGGATATCTTCCCGACGCTCGCGCAGCGGCGGCAGATGGACGCGAATCACGTTCAGGCGGTGGAATAAATCCTCGCGGAATTTTCCTTCCTGGACGCGCAGCTCAAGGTTCTGGTGGGTGGCGGCAATAATGCGTACATCCACCTTCACCGGCGCATAGCCCCCCACGCGATAAAACTGGCCATCGGCCAGTACGCGCAGCAGACGAGTCTGTACGTCCAGCGGCATATCGCCGATCTCGTCGAGGAACAGCGTGCCGCCGTCTGCCTGCTCGAATCGCCCCTGGCGCACGGTATTGGCGCCGGTAAAGGCCCCTTTCTCGTGGCCAAACAGTTCTGACTCAATCAGATCTTTCGGAATGGCCGCCATATTTAGCGCGATAAACGGCGCCTTGGAGCGCGGGCTGTGGCGGTGGAGAGCGTGGGCAACCAGCTCTTTACCGGTACCGGACTCGCCGTTGATCAGTACGCTGATTGATGAACGCGACAGGCGGCCGATAATGCGGAAGACGTCCTGCATGGCCGGCGCTTCGCCGATGATATCGGCCGTTGGGCTATTAATCGGCGCATTACGCGGCTGCTGTTGTTCCTGGTAATGGCTAATGGCACGATCAACCAGCGCCACCGCTTCATCGATATCAAACGGTTTCGGCAGATAATCAAAGGCGCCCTGCTGATAGGCGCTGACCGCCGCGTCAAGATCCGAATGCGCCGTCATTATGATGACCGGGAGCATTGGATGGCGCTGTTTAATTTGCTTTAGCAGCGCCAGTCCATCCATTCCCGGCATGCGGATATCAGACAGCAGCACATCCGGGGTTTTGGTCGTGAGGGCATCAAGCACCTCGTTGCCGCTTTCAAACGTTGTACAACTTAAGCCTGCCCCGGTGAGCGCGCGTTCAAGCACCCAACGGATGGAGCTATCGTCGTCAACGATCCATGCTATCCCTCGTTGCATAAACACCTCTACTTCCGAATAGGCAGGTACACCGAGAATTCGGTATGCCCTGGCCAACTGGTAAATTCAATTTTGCCGGAGTGCTGATCGATAAGGCTGCGGGCGATAGACAGCCCGAGTCCGGTGCCGCCTTCGCGCCCGCTCACCATCGGATAAAACAGCGTATCCTGTAAGTGAGACGGTATTCCCGGGCCGTTATCTTCAACGTCGATACGCGCAGCGAGGCGGTAGCGCACGCCGTGCAGGGTTAACTGAAAGGCCGTACGGGTGCGCAGAGTGATTTCGCCGCCCTCCGGTCCCAGAGCCTGCAGCGCATTTCGGACGATATTCAGCAGCACCTGTTCAATTTGGTCCGGGTCGTGCGGCAGTTCTGGCAGGCTGGGGTCATAGTCGCGAACCAGCTTGACGTTATCCGGCAGCTCCATCGACACAAGCTTTACCACCCGCTCAGCGACCTTGTGGATGCTTTCTGTTACGTGCATTCCGGGATGCTGTGGTCCCAGCAGACGGTCAACCAGATTTCTTAACCGATCGGCCTGTTCAATAATGACTTTGGTATATTCCATCAGCGCAGGATCGGGCAGCGCTTTGCTCAGCAGCTGTGCCGCGCCGCGCAGACCACCCAGCGGATTTTTAATCTCGTGGGCCAGGCCACGCACTAAGTCGCGAGCGGCAATCTGCTGTGCGTGCTGTAGCTGCTCCTGGCTCAGACGGCGCTGATTATCCATCGGCGCCATTTCCAGCAGGATATAGCCTTCAGGCAGGCGTTGCGCCGTCAGGGAAAGGATGTGCGAGCGGCCATCAATGACCAGCGTCACTTCGTTATCGGTAAACCCTTGACCCGCAGCGAGGCTCTCCTGCATGAGGCCGATATTCAGCGAGAAATAGCTCAACAGCTCCGGCAGCGGCGTGCCGAATAATTTACGCGAACTTTGCGCCAGCAGCTGCTGCGCCGCCGGGTTCGCGTAATGCACCGCCAGGTCGTCATCGACCAGTAAGATACTGTTGATTAAAGAGTTAAGGATCTGCCCAGCATCGGGCAGTGTGCCTGTTGCCATTCGACAGTCTCCTGAAAATGAGTGCACTATTTTAGTGCAGTATAGCTTTTTATGTATAAAAAGCTCATGAGATCAGCGTGTTGGTGGAGAAAAAAGCCCATCCTGAGATGGGCTGAAAGTTTCCACGGCAACAAAACATCCTTGGTATCCCACGCCACAACACGGAATACCGCGGATTTACAGCAAAATTAGACGCTGTAGTACAGCTCGAACTCAACCGGGTGCGGAGTCATACGTACGCGGTCGTTTTCTTCAATACGCAGGGCGATGTAAGCATCGATAGCGTCGTTGGTGAATACGCCACCGGCGGTCAGGAATTCACGGTCTGCGTCCAGCGCGTTCAGTGCTTCTTCCAGAGAACCTGCAACCTGTGGGATCTCTTTCGCTTCTTCCGGCGGCAGATCGTACAGGTTTTTATCCATGGCTTCGCCCGGATGGATTTTGTTCTTGATACCGTCAAGGCCAGCCATCAGCAGCGCAGCGAAGCACAGGTACGGGTTAGCCGCCGGGTCCGGGAAGCGAACTTCGATACGGCGCGCTTTCGGAGAGGTGACAACCGGAATACGGATAGACGCGGAACGGTTACGGGCAGAGTAAGCCAGCATAACCGGCGCTTCGTAACCCGGGACCAGACGCTTGTAGGAGTTGGTGGTCGGGTTAGCCAGGGCGTTAATCGCTTTAGCGTGTTTGATAACGCCGCCGATGTAGTACAGCGCTTGTTCAGACAGGCCTGCGTATTTGTCGCCAGAGAACAGGTTTACGCCGTTCTTGGAGAGGGACATGTGGCAGTGCATACCGGAACCGTTATCGCCAAACATCGGTTTTGGCATAAAGGTCGCGGTTTTGCCGAAACGGTGTGCGACGTTGTGCACAACGTATTTGTAAATCTGAATTTCGTCCGCTTTTTTGGTCATGGTGTTAAAGCGGGTAGCGATTTCGTTCTGACCCGCAGTCGCCACTTCGTGGTGGTGAGCTTCAACAACCAGGCCCATCTCTTCCATGATCATACACATGGTGGAGCGGATATCCTGAGAGGAGTCTACCGGCGGAACCGGGAAGTAACCGCCTTTCACGCCCGGACGGTGGCCTTTGTTGCCGCCTTCGTATTTGGTGGAGGAGTTCCATGCGCCTTCGATATCATCGATAGCAACGTGGGAACCGGAGATGGACGCACCAAAACGGATGTCGTCGAACAGGAAGAATTCTGGTTCTGGCCCGAACAGTACGGTGTCAGCCAGGCCGGTAGAGCGCAGATACTCTTCAGCGCGCTTAGCAATGGAGCGCGGGTCACGGTCATAGCCCTGCAGCGTGCCGGGTTCCAGGATGTCGCAGCGGATGATCAGCGTCGGTTCTTCATAGAACGGATCGATCAGCGCGGTGGTTGCATCCGGCATCAGGACCATGTCGGATTCGTTAATACCTTTCCAGCCGCCAATCGAGGAGCCATCAAACATTTTGCCTTCTTCGAAGAATTCGGCATTTACCTGATGAGAAGGAATAGTAACGTGCTGTTCTTTACCTTTGGTATCGGTGAAGCGCAGATCGACAAACTTCACTTCATGCTCGTTCAGCATCGTCAAAACGTGTTCAGCGGACATACTTAAACTCTCCCGGATTGGTCATTGTCGTCGTGGAAACGAAAACTTTTTAACTACGAAAAGTGGCGTTGTTGCCTTAAAAAATATAAAGCGAAATCTGTGCCAACTTTTAAATTGCCCCCAAAAGGCGTTATCATGCACATCATCGTGCAAAAGGGCTGCACCAAAATGAATGCATTGCACCAATATAGTGCATTTGTGTGAACATTGGGCACTTATTTGGTGCAATTGACCTTTAATAACCCTTTTAACGCTCCGTGAAAGCGATCACAAAGAATCTCTGCAATACTTGTTTGCGGAGGATGTTTGTGATCCTGTTTTGTACTGCGATTAATCCGTGTACAATAACGCGCTATTTCTAATGCCTGAGGCAAAGTTGTGATCGAAAATTTGCGTAATATCGCCATCATCGCGCACGTTGACCATGGTAAAACTACCCTGGTTGATAAGCTGCTACAGCAATCCGGTACGTTCGACGCGCGTGCCGAAACTCAAGAGCGAGTGATGGACTCCAACGATTTGGAGAAAGAGCGCGGGATTACCATCCTGGCTAAAAACACCGCTATCAAATGGAATGATTACCGTATCAACATCGTTGATACCCCAGGGCACGCCGACTTCGGTGGTGAAGTTGAACGTGTCATGTCCATGGTTGATTCCGTTCTGTTGGTCGTTGATGCAATGGATGGTCCGATGCCGCAAACGCGCTTCGTGACCAAAAAAGCCTTTGCTCATGGCCTGAAGCCAATTGTTGTTATCAACAAAGTTGACCGTCCGGGCGCGCGTCCTGACTGGGTTGTCGATCAGGTATTCGACCTGTTCGTTAACCTCGACGCTACCGACGAGCAGCTGGACTTCCCTATCGTTTACGCTTCTGCGCTGAACGGTATCGCGGGTCTGGATCACGAAGATATGGCTGAAGACATGACGCCGCTGTATCAAACCATCGTCGATCGCGTACCGGCGCCGAACGTTGACCTTGATGGCCCGCTGCAGATGCAAATCTCCCAGCTGGACTACAACAACTACGTTGGCGTCATCGGCATCGGCCGCATCAAGCGCGGTAAAGTGAAGCCGAACCAGCAGGTTACTATCATTGATAGCGAAGGCAAAACCCGTAACGGTAAAGTCGGTAAAGTTCTGACCCATCTGGGCCTTGAGCGTATCGAGAGCGACGTCGCAGAAGCTGGCGATATTATCGCGATCACCGGCCTGGGCGAACTGAACATCTCTGACACCATCTGCGATACGCAGAATGTTGAAGCGCTGCCGGCGCTGTCCGTTGATGAGCCGACCGTCTCTATGTTCTTCTGCGTTAACACCTCGCCGTTCTGTGGTAAAGAAGGTAAGTACGTTACCTCTCGTCAGATCCTTGACCGCCTGAACAAAGAGCTGGTACATAACGTCGCGCTGCGCGTTGAAGAAACGCCGGATGCAGACGCATTCCGCGTTTCTGGTCGTGGTGAACTGCACCTGTCCGTTCTTATCGAGAACATGCGTCGTGAAGGTTTCGAAATGGCGGTTTCCCGTCCGAAAGTTATCTTCCGCGAAATCGATGGCCGTAAGCAAGAGCCGTTCGAAAACGTCACGCTGGACGTTGAAGAGCAGCACCAGGGTTCTGTGATGCAGGCGCTGGGTGAGCGTAAAGGCGATCTGAAAAACATGAATCCAGATGGCAAAGGCCGCGTACGTCTCGACTACGTGATCCCAAGCCGTGGTCTGATCGGCTTCCGTTCAGAATTCATGACCATGACCTCCGGTACCGGTCTGCTGTACTCCACCTTCAGCCACTACGACGACGTTCGTGCGGGTGATGTGGGTCAGCGTCAGAACGGTGTTCTGATCTCCAACGGCCAGGGTAAAGCGGTTGCGTTCGCACTGTTCAGCCTGCAGGATCGCGGTAAGCTGTTCCTGGGCCACGGCGCAGAAGTTTACGAAGGCCAGATTATCGGTATTCACAGTCGTTCTAACGACCTGACGGTAAACTGCCTGACCGGTAAGAAACTGACCAACATGCGTGCGTCCGGTACTGACGAAGCAACGGTTCTGGTTCCGCCGGTTAAGATGACCCTGGAGCAGGCTCTGGAGTTCATCGATGACGACGAACTGGTAGAAGTCACCCCGACTTCTGTCCGTATCCGTAAACGTCACCTGACCGAGAACGACCGTAAACGCGCGATGCGCGGTGCGAAAGAAGATTAATTAACGCTTCTTTCTGCTATCTGAACCCTGCCTCAATGGCAGGGTTTCTTTTTTGTACAAAGCCCTGCCGCCCATAGTCAAACTCCCCCTTTCCCGCTACAGTTAATTTTCCACGGTGCAAAAGGAGAGGACCATGCTCTATATCTTTGATTTAGGTAATGTGATTGTCGATATTGACTTCAACCGGGTGCTCGGGACGTGGAGTGATTTAACGCGCATTCCCCTTGCGACGCTGCAGCAGCATTTCACCATGGGCGAAGCGTTCCACCAGCATGAGCGTGGAGAAATCAGCGACGAAGATTTTGCGGCGGCGATGTGCCATGAAATGAACATGTCGCTAAGCTACGAGCAGTTCTCCCACGGCTGGCAGGCGGTTTTCGTTGCCCTGCGCCCGGAGGTTATCGCGATTATGCAAAAATTACGCGAGCAGGGGCATCGCGTTGTGGTTCTGTCCAACACGAACCGTTTGCATACGACTTTCTGGCCGGATGAGTACCCTGAGATACGCGCCGTTGCTGATCATATCTATCTTTCTCAAGAGATGGGGATGCGTAAACCGGAAGCGCGGATCTATCAGAGCGTCCTCGACGCTGAAGGTTTCGCCGCTGACGATACGGTCTTCTTCGATGATAACGCGGACAATATCGCCGGGGCTAACCAGCTGGGCATAACCAGTATTCTGGTGACCGGGAAGGAAACCATCCCCAACTACTTTGCTAAACAGCTATGCTAAAAACCGTTCATCAAAAAACAACGCGCCATCTGCGGCCGCTGGTCGCCTGGCTAAAGCTGTTATGGCGGCGTATTGATGAAGATAATATGACGACCCTGGCAGGCAATCTTGCCTACGTGTCGTTACTCTCCCTTGTGCCGCTGATTGCCGTCGTGTTCGCGCTGTTCGCGGCATTTCCGATGTTTTCTGATGTCAGTATTCAGATTCGCCACTTTATTTTCGCCAATTTCATTCCGGCAACCGGAGATGTCATTCAGGGCTATATTGAGCAGTTTGTCGCCAACTCCAGCCGGATGACCGCCGTGGGCGCTTTCGGCCTGATTGTGACATCGCTGCTGCTGATGTATTCGATTGATAGCGCGTTGAACACCATCTGGCGCAGTACCCGAACCCGGCCCAAAACCTACTCCTTTGCGGTTTATTGGATGATCCTTACCCTGGGGCCGCTGCTGGCGGGGGCCAGCCTGGCGATCAGCTCCTATCTCCTGTCGTTACGCTGGGCCAGCGACCTGAATAGCGTGATTGACGATGTGCTGCGTATTTTTCCGCTCATTTTATCCTGGGTGGCATTCTGGCTGCTTTACAGCATTGTGCCGACGGCCGAGGTGCGTAACCGCGATGCGATAATCGGTTCCCTGGTCGCGGCGCTGCTCTTTGAGGCGGGCAAGAAAGCTTTTGCTTTATATATCACCGCGTTCCCGTCATATCAGCTGATTTATGGCGTGCTTGCCGTAGTGCCTATTTTGTTTGTCTGGGTGTACTGGACGTGGTGTATCGTCTTGCTTGGCGCTGAAATTACTGTCACTCTCGGTGAATACCGCAAACTGAAAAAAGAAGAAACAGAACAATCATGATTGCATTAATTCAACGCGTATCCCGAGCTAGCGTTACCGTGGAGGGTGAAGTGACGGGCGAAATCGGCCCCGGGCTTCTGGTGCTGTTAGGCGTCGAGAGAGACGATGATGAGCAAAAGGCGAACCGCCTGTGCGAGCGCGTGCTGGGATACCGTATTTTTAGCGATGCTGAAGGCAAAATGAATCTGAACGTGCAGCAGGCTGGCGGCAGCGTGCTGGTGGTTTCGCAGTTTACGCTGGCAGCCGATACCGAACGCGGGATGCGTCCTGGTTTTTCGAAAGGGGCTGCACCGGATAAAGCGGAAGCGCTGTACGAGTATTTTGTTGAGCGCTGCCGCCAGCAGCAAATGAATACGCAGACCGGGAGATTTGCTGTCGATATGCAGGTTTCTCTGGTGAATGATGGTCCCGTGACCTTTTGGTTGCAGGTATGAGCCAGCTTCCGGGCAGGCTGCGGGTAACAAAAGAGAGTACAGCTATGTATCACCTTCGTGTACCGCAAACAGAAGAAGAATTAGAGAGCTACTACCAGTTCCGCTGGGAGATGCTGCGTAAGCCGCTGCATCAGCCGAAAGGGTCCGAGCGCGATGCGTGGGATGCGATGGCGCACCATCAAATGGTGGTCGATGAAGAGGGCAATCTGGTTGCCGTCGGGCGGCTGTATGTGAATGCGGAAAACGAAGCTTCTATCCGTTTTATGGCCGTCCATCCGTCAGTACAGGATAAAGGGCTGGGAACCCTGATGGCGATGACGCTGGAGTCCGTCGCCCGTCAGGAAGGCGTTAAGCGCGTGACCTGTAGCGCCCGCGAAGATGCGGTGGAGTTCTTCGCTAAGCTCGGTTTTGTGAACCAGGGCGAAATCACGACGCCGACGACCACGCCGATCCGTCATTTTCTGATGATTAAGCCGATAGCCTCGCTGGACGATATTTTACATCGCGGCGACTGGTGCGCTCAGCTGCAGCAGGCCTGGTATCAGCATATCCCTCTCAGCGAGAAAATGGGCGTGCGCATTCAGCAGTATACCGGGCAAAAGTTTATCACCACCATGCCGGAAGCCGGTAACCAGAACCCGCACCATACGCTGTTCGCCGGCAGCCTGTTTTCTCAGGCAACGTTAACCGGCTGGGGGCTTATCTGGCTGATGCTGCGCGAGCGGCATCTTGGCGGCACAATTATTCTTGCCGATGCGCATATCCGCTACAGTCAGCCTATTAGCGGACGCCCCAGCGCCGTTGCCGATCTTGGCTCGTTAAGCGGCGATCTTGACCGGCTGGCGCGAGGCCGCAAAGCGCGCGTTCAGCTGCAGGTTGAGCTATTTGGCGACGAGCGGCTGGGCGCGGTTTTTGAGGGTATCTATATTGTTCTTCCCGCGAAACCGTTCGGCCCCTATGAAGAGGGCGGTAACGAAGAGGAGTAGTCTCCCTTTACGCTTAACTATCGGCCTGGTGTTTTAACCCGCCAGGCGATATCTCTCATCGCGCTGCCTGCCGCCGGGCTGATACCGCCCAGCTGAAAGAAGCCGTGAATCACCCCGAGATAACGCTGACAGGTGCAGTCAACGCCCTGTTCAAGCAGGCGCTGGTAAAGCGCTTCGCCTTCATCACGCAGAGGGTCGTATTCCGCAGTCAGAATATGCACCGGCGGTAAGCCGTGAAAGTCTTTACGCCACAGTGGGCTGGCTTCCGGATGGTGGAGCGCCGTCGCGGCAAGGTACATTTCATAGCCGCTGAGCAGGGTATCTTCGGTGATGATGTAATCTTTACCGTTATCGATATAGCTCTTCATGCTGGCGGTGGCGTCCAGCATCGGGTAAATCAAAACCAGCTGCGCGGGTTGCCAGGCCTGCGCCGTTTTGAGCCGCAGGGCGGTCACTAATGCCAGGTGTCCCCCGGCGCTGTCGCCAGCCAGCGTAATACGGGAAGCGTCGATGCCTAACTGCTCCGCGCGGCGGTGAATAATCAGCGCGCCTCTCTCCGCATCGTCATGGGCGGCAGGGAAAGTATGCTCCGGCGCCAGCCGGTATTGCACGGCGATAACGCGGCAGCCGCTGTGGTATGCCAGCTGGCGGAGCTGATGGTCATGCGTGGCGAAACCGCCGCTGATAAAGCAGCCACCGTGGAAATAGATAATGGCAGGCAGTGCGCCGGAAGCGTTAAGGGGAGAGACAACGCGAAATGCCATGCCGTCGAGCTCGATATCTTCTACCTGAACGCGCTTTTCCTGTTCCCCAGCCAGTACCGTACTGGCGAGATAGCCGCGTCTCCGGTCATCAATATTCTGTTCGCGCGATGAGGGGCGGCCCGCATTGATAAATTCCCGCACCAGCTCTGCGATACCCTTTTCAAGCGCCATTTTTTATTCCCTTAAGCTGTTTGGATATACAGTGTTATAGCCTGATTGTGAGCAAAAGAAAACCAGGGATTTTCGTCGGGAAGTGATTCTGGAAAGCGGCTCGCAAAACCAAAGATTTTGCCGGCATACCGGGGTGTTTACGCCATTATCAATGGTAAGCCGGGCAGCAGGCGCCGCCCGACATGATGCCTGCCGTTATTCCCCTTCGCCAGGGAACAGGAACGGGTTGATGGAGCTGCGGGCGAAGCCCTCTTGTTCCATCCGTGCGTCCAGTACCAGCGAGGCGAGGTCGTCGGCTACGGCCTCCACTTTTGGGTCTTTTTCCTGATAGAGAATCTTCAGGTAGGTACCGCAGTCGCCGCAGGTTTCGGCTTTAATCGCCGACTGCTCGTTATCCAGTGACCAGTAGTGCAGATCGCGCGTTTGTTCGCAGTTGCTGCACTTCACGCGCACCACGTGCCATTCAGTTTCGCACAGGTTGCAGTGCAGATAGCGCAGGCCCTGTGTGGTACCAATTTGCACCATGCTGGAGACCGGCATCGAGCCGCAAACCGGGCAGAACTGACGCTGTTCACCATATTCAGCGCGGGCTTTTCCGGGGATCAGGCTGGCCATCTGCGCCCAATAGAGCGAAAGCGCGGCCCAGATAAACGGCGCCTTATCGCTGCTGACAGAGGCAAAATCGGACGCAAACAGCGCGCTTGCCATCAGTTCCAGCTCCTGCTCGGAGGCTTTTTCCAGATTCTCGATGACCGCCAGCGCCGGGCCGCTCATCTCCGGCTTCAGTTCGGCAATCAGCGAATGCAGCAGCTTGTGCCAGTGCTTATCGCGCGGCAAAACGTGGATATCCAGCGGCGGTTTACCCTGGTCGTTCGCTTCTTTGATGCGCGCGGTGAGATCCATCTGCAGCGGATGGTCGTACAGCACCACTTCCTGCGCGTGGGCGATAAGCGCGGCAAAGCGCAGGTAATCACCCAGCGGGTTATTTTCAGCCAGTTCGCGCAGGCGTTCGGCGCGACGGTTATATAAATTTTTGAGCCGGGGAAACAACAGCGGCGGGATCATATCCGTCGCGCGTTTCTCGCTCTTTTCCAGCTCATCTTGCGGGATGATACGAATGCTCATTCAGTCACTTCCTGGTTTCAGCAGATTCGGCGATGGTCGCGTCCGCTCTGCGATTTGGCGGGCATCATGCGCCCGCTCTGGTGATGTCATTAATGATAACCGCAATCGGCATACGGGATATAGCCACGACATCGCAATGTGTGCGCTACGATACCTGATATCGATACCCCCGACTATGCACCGTTAGGATTAGCTGCCCTGCGCCATGGCTTGAGCGAAACGGGAAAGGTGCCGCTCACGCCTGCGGCGCACTCTGGCTAACGTTGTCAAAACAGCGCGTTATCCGCAAAAAAATGGCGTCGATATACGACGCCATTTCAGAGACGAACAACGCGCTCGGGCCTACGACTGGCGCTTATCCTGCTTTTCGCGGACTTCACGATACCAGCGCGGGTGATGTTTCTTCGCCCAGGTCTTCGTGACCCAGCCTTCCACCATCGCGGTAATGGTGCCCTTCACCCACAGCGCAGCGTAAATATGCACCATGATCACTACAATCAGCGCCACCGCAGAGAAGGAGTGCAGCATCAGCGCGAAGCGGATAACCGGGATGGAGAAGGCCGGCGCAAAGTACGGACGCCAGATGATCACGCCGCTCACCAGCAGCAGCACCAGCAAGATAATCGCCGCCCAGAACACGCATTTCTGGCCGAAGTTATAGCGCCCGGTGTCGCCCACTTCCTCATTGACGACAATCTTGCGAATATTTTTCGCCCAGAAAATATCGTCCCGGTTGATCAGGTTGTGGTGCCAGTAGCGGAAGAACATGATGATGAACGAAGCAAACATAATCACGCCCACGAACGGGTGCAGAATACGCGCCAGCTGCGGGGTGCCCATGATTTGCATCAGCCAGTTGAAGGACGGGAAGAAAAAGCCCAGCCCGCTCACCGCCGCCAGCACGAAGCAGAAGGCGGTGACCCAGTGGTTAATTCGCTCCGGCGCGGTGTAGCGCACGATGGTGTCACGTCTTTTCATTTGCGCACCTCGTCTTTCTCTTCATCCAGATTGTCCTCTTCCTCTTCCGCGCGGTTCGGGCCGACGCCGACGTAGTGGAAGATGCTGGCGGCGAAGGTGGCCGCAAAGCCGACCGCCGCGAGAGGCTTCCAGATCCCTTTCCAGAACTTAACCGTGGCGCTGATTTCCGGGTTCTCCGGCAGGCCGTGGTACAGATTCGGCTTGTCGGCGTGGTGCAGCACGTACATCACGTGCGTGCCGCCAACGCCTGCCGGATCGTACAGGCCCGCGTTGTCGTAGCCGCGGGTTTTCAGCTCGGCGACGCGCTCGCCCGCCAGCGTTTTCATATCCTCTTTGGAGCCAAAGTGGATAGCGCCGGTCGGGCAGGTTTTCACGCACGCCGGCTCCTGGCCAACGTTAACGCGGTCCACGCACAGCGTACATTTGTAGACGCGGTTATCTTCCGGGTTCAGGCGCGGCACGTTGAACGGGCAGCCGGCGATGCAGTAGCCGCAGCCGATGCACTGCTCGGACTGGAAGTCGACGATGCCGTTGGCGTACTGAATGATTGCCCCTTCCGCCGGGCAGGCCTTCAGGCAGCCCGGGTCGGCGCAGTGCATACAGCCATCCTTACGGATGAGCCACTCCAGTTTGTCGTTCTGCTCCACTTCCGAGAAGCGCATCACGGTCCAGGATTTGGCGGTCAGGTCGGCGGGGTTATCGTACACCCCGACGTTGTGACCGACTTCATCCCGGATGTCGTTCCACTCGGAACAGGCCACCTGGCAGGCTTTACAGCCGATACAGGTGGTGACGTCGATAAGCTTCGCCACCTCTTCCTGATGGTCCCGCGCGCGGGGCGCGGGGGTGAAGCCGTTAGTCGCGGAACGACGGATAATGTCTTGCGATTGATAAGCCATAATTCGTCTCCGTTACGCCTTTTCCACGTTCACGAGGAAAGCCTTGAACTCCGGCGTCTGCGTGTTCGCATCACCGACAAACGGCGTCAGGGTATTGGCGATAAACCCTTTCTTCGCCACGCCTTCGTAGCCCCAGTGAATCGGAATACCGATAGTATCGATATCCTTACCGTCCGCTTTCAGCGTGCGAATACGCTTGGTCACCACCGCCTTGGCTTTGATATAGCCGCGGTTAGAGGAGACCTTCACGGTATCGCCATGGGCGATGCCGAGCTTGTTCGCCAGCTTCTCGCCGATCTCCACGAACTGTTCCGGCTGCGCGATGGCGTTAAGCAGCGCGTGCTTGGTCCAGTAGTGGAAGTGCTCGGTCAGGCGGTAAGTGGTACCGACGTAAGGGAATTTCTCCGCTTTGCCCATCTGCTCAAGGTCGCCTTTAAAGACGCGAGCGGCCGGGTTAGAGACCACGTTCGGGTGCAGCGGGTTGGTGCCCAGCGGCGTTTCAAACGGCTCGTAGTGTTCCGGGAACGGCCCTTCCGCCATCTTATCGATAGCGAACAGACGCCCCATCCCTTCCGGCTGCATGATAAACGGCCCGACATCGCTGTCCGGCGCCGCGGCGCTGTAGTCTGGAATATCCACGCCGCCCCACTTCGCGCCGTCCCATTTCAGGAGCTGGCGCTTCGGATCCCACGGTTTACCCTGCGGGTCCGCGGAGGCGCGGTTATACAGAATGCGGCGGTTAAGCGGCCACGCCCATGCCCAGCCCAGCGTATTGCCGAGGCCCGATGGATCGGCGTTATCGCGACGCGCCATCTGGTTGCCGTCAGGCGTCCAGCTACCGGCGAAGATCCAGCAGCCGCTGGAAGTTGTGCCGTCGTCACGCAGCTGCGCAAACGAGCTGAGCTGCTGGCCTTTCTTGACGATCACCGCCCCGGTTGCCGGGTCGGTAATGTCTGCCAGCGCCTTGCCGTTGCTCTCCATTGCCACTTCTTCCGACGCTGGTTCATGCGGCGTGGCGTAGTTCCACGTCATGTTCAGCACCGGTTCCGGCGCCGGTCCGCCCTGTTCGGCGTACATCTTGCGCAGGCGTAAGAAGATACCGGCGAGGATCTCACCGTCGGTGGTCGCAATCCCCGGGGCGTCCGCGCCTTTCCAGTGCCACTGCAGCCAGCGGCCGGAGTTAACGATAGAACCGTTCTCTTCGGCGAAGCAGGTGGACGGCAGGCGGAACACTTCGGTCTGGATTTTCGCCGGATCGACGTCGTTCGACTCCCCGTGGTTTTGCCAGAAGGTGGAGGTTTCGGTGTTGAGCGGGTCGATGGTCACCAGGAACTTAAGCTTCGACAGCGACGCGACAACCTTGTTTTTGTTCGGGAACGACGCTACCGGGTTGAAGCCCTGGCAGATATAGCCGTTCACTTTGCCCTGGTTCATCATCTCGAAATATTGCAGGACGTCGTAGCCCTTATCCCACTTCGGTAGCCAGTCAAAGCCCCAGCTGTTTTCCGCCGTGGCTTTATCGCCAAAGAAGGCCTTCATCATAGAGACGAAGAATTTCGGGTAATTACCCCAGTAGTTCACCTGGTCCTTCAACAGCGGTTTCGGCGTGTTGGCGGCGAGGTAGGTTTGCAGGTCAGTCTGTTTCTCGCTCGGCAGCGTCATATAGCCAGGCAGGCTCTGCGACAGCAGCCCCAGGTCGGTAAGACCCTGAATATTGGAGTGGCCGCGCAGGGCGTTTACGCCGCCGCCCGCCATGCCCATATTGCCGAGCAGCAGCTGGATCATCGCCATGGTGCGGATGTTCTGCGCGCCGATGGAGTGCTGCGTCCAGCCCAGCGCGTAGAGGAACGAGGCGGTTTTATCGTGCGCGCTGGTTTCCGCGATGTACTCGCAGACTTTGAGGAAGTCGGCTTTTGGCGTTCCGCAGATGTTTTCGACAACTTCCGGCGTATAGCGGGAAACGTGCTGCTTCAGCAGGTTCCAGACGCAGCGCGGATGCTGCAGCGTGGTATCGCGTTTGGCAAAGCCGTTCTCATCCAGCTCATAGTTCCAGGACGTTTTATCGTACTTGCGTGCTTCGGCGTCGTAGCCGCTGAACAGACCGTCTTCAAAGCTGTAATCCTCACGCACGATCAGGCTGGCGTTGGTGTAAGCCTCGGTATATTCACGGTTAATTTTTTCGTTGTTCAACAGGTACAGGATGACGCCTGACAGGAAGGTAATGTCAGTACCGGAACGAATTGGGGTATAGAAATCAGCTACCGCCGCGGTACGCGTAAAGCGCGGATCGATCACAATCAGCTTCGCGCCGTTGCGAATCTTGGCTTCCATCGCCCAGCGGAATCCAACCGGGTGAGCTTCAGCGGCGTTGCCGCCCATCACCACGACGAGATTGGCGTTCTTGATGTCGACCCAGTGGTTGGTCATCGCACCGCGACCAAATGTTGGAGCAAGACTTGCTACCGTTGGTCCGTGTCAGACGCGCGCCTGGTTGTCGACCGCGAGCATACCGAGCGCGCGGGTAAATTTCTGGGTTAAATAACCGGTTTCGTTACTGGAGGCGGAGGCGCACAGCATACCGGTGGTCAGCCAGCGGTTGACGGTGGTGCCTTCGCTATTCTGCGCGACAAAGTTGGCGTCGCGGTCCTCTTTCATCAGCTTAGCGATGCGATCGAACGCTTCATCCCAGCTGATTTTCTGCCATTTATCAGAGCCTGGCGCACGGTATTCCGGAAATTTCAGGCGACTTTCGGAATGGATAAAGTCCACCAGACCGGCCCCTTTAGGGCAGAGCGCGCCACGGTTGACCGGATGGTCCGGGTCACCTTCGATATGGAAGATAGACGCTTTGGCATTTTTTGCGCCGTCGCCGAGGCTGTACATTAACAGCCCGCAGCCAACGGAACAGTAAGTGCAGGTGTTACGGGTTTCGCGGGTGCGCAGCAGCTTGTACTGCCGTGTTTCCGCGAGCGCTAAACCGGGCGCAAAGCCCAGCGCCGCTGCCGTGGTTCCTGCCATACCGCCAGCGCAGATCTTAAAGAACTGCCTTCTGCTGACCTGCATGGTTCGCTCCTTGTTTCGACATTGTCACGTATAGTTATTTGCTTTGCGGTAAGGGCCGCAAAGGTTCAGAATTGGGGGTAATTTCCCTCGTTCCCGAAGGGATATAAACAGAATACCACATTGTGTGTATGCCTGTTCCAATACGGTTAAGACAAAGTGAACAAGAAGCCTCTTGAACAAATCGAAAATGTGACAGATATCACAGGTTATCGCCAGGTATCGCTCTGGAAGCGCCAAAATTTGCAACATCCTCAGCCAGACGAGTTAGCTGAAGAGGTACCCGTTGCGCTGGTTTATAATGGCATCTCGCACGTGGTGATGATGGCGACGCCGAAAGACCTGATGCAGTTCGCCGTCGGCTTTTCCTTATCCGAAGGGATTATCGAAAACCGGGGCGAGATTTATGGTATGGACGTCGTTCAGGCCTGTAACGGCCTGGAAGTGCAAATCGAACTCTCCAGCCGCCGCTTCATGGGGCTGAAAGAGCGCCGTCGCGCGCTGGCCGGACGCACCGGCTGCGGCGTATGCGGCGTTGAGCAGCTCAACGATATCGGGAAGCCCGTGCAGCCGCTGCCCTTTACCCAGACGTTCGATCTGGCGAATCTCGATCGCGCGCTGGCTCACCTGCATGATTTTCAGCCGATAGGCCGCCTTACCGGCTGTACTCACGCCGCGGCCTGGGTAAGCCCTTCCGGCGAGCTCGCGGGCGGCCATGAAGACGTGGGTCGCCACGTGGCGCTGGACAAGCTCCTGGGACACCGCGCGGAATCAGAAGGCGCCTGGCAGAACGGCGCGGCGCTGGTCTCCAGCCGCGCCAGCTATGAAATGGTGCAGAAGGCGGCCATGTGCGGGGTGGAAATCCTCTTTGCGGTCTCTGCCGCGACTACGCTGGCGGTTGACGTCGCCGGGCGCTGCAACCTGACGCTGGTGGGATTCTGCAAGCCGGGCAGGGCGACCGTTTACACGCATCCGCAGCGGTTAATCGAGGGTTAAATTTAAGTCAGTTTTTTTGAATGATGACAACAAATCCTTCCGCTTTTTGTTTGGCGATGTGAGGGCTACTATTTATCACATCAAGGCACGGCGCCTTATTCAAACAACTAACGTAAAGGGTTTATATCATGAAAAGCATCAAAACTTTTGTCGCAGTTATCGCTCTGGCCGCTTCTTTTGGTTCTTTCGCTGCGGAAACCGTGACCGCGACCGCCGCAACGATGGACGGTGCGGAAGCGAAAATCGCCGCTCAGGCCCAGGCCGCTGGCGCTTCATCTTACAAAATTACCGAAGCGTTTACCGGTAACCGCGTGCACATGACTGCGGAACTGAATAAATAAGCGTAAAGCTACTGTCGAAAGAGCGCCCAGGGGGCGCTTTTTTTGTGTCTGAAGGTATGCTTATTTTATTGTTAATTAAGTCTTTTTATCCGGTGGTCCGCTTATTGCAACACGATGAACAGTCGACAATAAAAGGTCCCCCACTATGCCGCTGTTCTATCAAAACCCCGTGATTCATGCCGATTACGCCGATCCCGATGTCATTCGCACAGGCGATGATTTCTGGATGGTGGCTTCCAGTTTCCATCAATTGCCCGGCTTACCGCTTCTCCACTCTCGCGATCTCATCCACTGGCAAATCGTTAACCATATTGTTAAACGCCTGCCTTCGCCTGAATACGATAGCGTTCAGCCGGGAAAGGGGATTTGGGCGCCCTCCATTCGTTTCCATGGGGGCCTGTTCTGGGTTTTCTACAGTTTGCCCGACGAGGGTATTTTTGTTTCCCACGCCCGGGATCCGCGAGGCGAGTGGAGCGAACCCTATTGCCTGAACGCTTCCCCCGGCTGGATAGACCCTTGTCCGTTCTGGGACGATGATGGACGAGCCTGGCTGATTCACGCTTTCGCTTTCAGCCGCAGCGGGGTGAAAAACAAGCTGCAGATTTTTGAAATGGCGCCGGATGCATCCCGGCTGTTGGATAACGGCCGGATCGTTGTTGACGGAACGCCCTCGCATCCCACTCTGGAAGGCCCCAAATTATATAAACGCAACGGCGAATACTGGATATTCGCTCCGGCCGGAGGCGTCAAGCGAGGCTGGCAAACGGTCATGCGCGCCCCGACGCTATCTGGTCCATGGCAAAGTCGCGATGTTCTGCATCAGGGAGATTCACCGATAAATGGCCCTCATCAGGGGGCGTGGGTTGAACTGGAGAACGGTGAAAACTGGTTTTTCCACTTTCAGGATAAAGGCGTGTACGGCCGCATAGTGCATCTTCAGCCGCTGAGCTGGCGGGCTGACGGCTGGCCGCAAATTGGGCAACGGCTTGACGATCACGGTAAGGGGCAGCCCGTAAGCCTGCATCGCTTACCCGCGCTGCCTCTTGCTCCATGTTGTTTGCAGACCAGCGACGATTTCCCGTGCGGCCAGCCCGGCCTTCAATGGCAATGGCAGGCAAACCCCCAGCGCCGCTGGCTAATGCCGCATGCGCAAGGGCTACGCTTGCGCTGCGCGGCGACCGCTTCCGATATCAGCCTGTATCGTTTACCTCAATTGCTGCTGCAAAAGTTTCCCGCTGAACGTTTTCACGTGCAGACAGCGGTTCATCTGATGTTTTCTCAGGATGGCGATGAAGCGGGAATCGCGATTTACGGCCAACGCTTTGCCGCACTGCGCGTGAGGTATTGCGCGCCGACTCTTCAGCTATCGCTGTGCCACGGATGGATAGACGATTGCGGTGAAACGCATCAAGAATCCATCGAACTTGAGGCGATCGCCGCTTGCAACGAGATTGCGCTGGGGTTCCGGGTGGACTACGACGGGATAGTCCGCTTTCGTTATCGGCTTACGCAGCGTGAATGGCAGCAGGTGACGCCGTCGTTTTCCGCCGGTGCGGGAAAATGGATCGGCGCGCGTACGGGCATTTACGCGCGTGGCGCGCATGAAAACGCCGGCGGCAGTGCCGTTTTCTCTCCGTTTATCGTGCGTTTGCAGTAAGCCTGACGGCGATATGAGAAGGGCAGCTTCGCTGCCCTTGCGGGGTTTAATCGAAGTAATAGCGAATGCCGAGGCGGAATCGCACCTGATCGTCGTGATTCTGATCCTGATCGAGCCAGGCCACTTCCGCATAGGGAAGCCAGTGTTTATCGACGCGGTAGCGCGCCACAATGCTTGGTTCCCAGTGAGTTTTCTGCCCGTTAGAGGCATTGAAGTCGTTTGTGTTGACGAAGAACTCCGGGTTGAACTGAAGCCACAGTTTCTCAGTCGCCTGGTAATTAAGGTACAGGTCGAACTGATGGCTGTCGTTGTAATCCATATAGCCGTTGTAATCGCGATCTTTATGGGTCATATGGTTATAGCGGTAGCGGCTGCTAAAACTTAAAGATTTACTGATTTTATAATCGAGGCTGATATAAGGCGCCAGCTTCGTTCCTTTACTATCAATATCGGTTAATCCGCCCGGCGTCAGCGTCCATTTTTCATTAAGCGGGATCGGATACCAGCCTTCAAACTCCTGAAAGGAGCTTTTCATTTGATTAAAATCTTGTCCGAGGTCGTACATGGCGGAGGCCAGAACACCGGCGCCATTATCAAATATATGACCCAGACCTATTTTATACTGATTTTTCTCAGAAGCCGTAGTATGCGCGTAGCGATTATCAACCCAGGTTGCCGCGGCAAGCGTATTTAGCGTAAAACAGGACAGCGGGATGCCGATCAATAGCGTGCGTAATGTTTTCATTTTAATTCCTGTAGGATTTATTAAGTGCCATAATTTCTGGAGAGAAATAAAAGACACTTATTAAATAGCAATTGCTGTGCCAGAATATAAAGTCCTTAAAATACATGACGTTGCTTTAATGTGTTGAGCGTTAATTAGACACTGACTGATTTTTTATTTGCGTCGATACATATCACGAGTAAGAGGACGGCTCCCTTTTATTAAAGGGAGCCAGGAGATGGGTTAAATTATGCCAATACCCGCAGCGGCAAAGCCGAAGACAATTAGCATAATTAACACCTTATTGGGGCTGACCTTTTTATTGAGCAGCTTCAGGCAGCCCAGGACTAAAAGCAGAGGAATTAACCCGACGCAAATTTTGTCGAGGATCTCCTGCAGTACAAAGGGCTGCCCGGCGATGGTGGTTTTAAAGGTGGTGGTAAACTTCACCATGCTGGCGCTCATCGCCCCCACCATCATTAAACCCATAATTGATGAGGCTTTGGTGATACAGCTCAGCAGCCCGGACTGCGTCGCTTCGGCGATATACTTCGAGCCTAAACGGTAACCCATGACGCCGCCGTAATAGCGCAGCAGATAGCTGGGAATATTGTAAATCAGCAAGAACAGCAGCGGCCCCAGTGGATTACCCTGCGACGCCAGGCCAATGGCAATCCCGGTGGCGATAATACGCAGCACGCCGTAGAAGAAGGAATCACCGACCCCGGCAAATGGCCCCATTAAGGCCACTTTGATGCCGTTAATACTGGAGGTATCAAAGTTCGGGTTGGCGGCATTCTCTTTTTCCATCGACAGCGTCAGGCCCATAATAAAGGGCGCCAGATGCTGGTTGGTATTGAAGAACTGGCTGTTTCGCTTAAGCGACTCAAGATAACGGTGCGGGTCGTTGGCGTAGATTTTCTTCAGCATTGGCGCCAGCGCCCAGCCGTAGCTTAATCCCTCCATACGGGTGAAGTTCATCGACCCCAGCAGCGGAAACTGGCGGATAAAAAGCTGACGAAAAAGCTTTTTCTCGCTTTTATCATCGGCGTAAGCGCTAACGCTTTGTGTCTGGATATCAGTCATTGAAGAACCCATCCTTATCGTCAACTGAGGCGGACGCGGCCGCCGTTGCCGTTTGTTTATTCGCTTTAAGCTGATTGAATTCGTTAAAGCACAGATAGACCGCTACCGAGGCTGCAATAATCGCAATCCCCATAATCGGCAATTGCAGATAGGCCGCCATCGCGAAACCGATAAAGAAGAAGGCGGCGATGTTACGGTTCCACAGCGCCTTCAGCAGAATAGCGAACCCAAGCGCCGGAAGAATGCCGCCAACCGCCGTCATGCCGCGCATGACCGTACCCGGAATGCTCTCGACCAGGCTGCGGATGACCTCGGTGCCGAAGAGCACGCCAAAAAAGGCGATCAGGGCGAAGGGGATGCCGTAAAAGAAGGTCATACCGAGCGTCAAACCCAGCGCCGCACGGTCACGCCCCTGTTCCAGTAGCGCATCGTATTTTTCAACCAGAGCGGTATAGACCAGCTTCAGCACCTGATAAACAAAGACCGCCAGCAGGCTGATAGGCAGCGCCAGCGCAACGGCCACCGGCGGCTCCGCGTGGGTCAGAATCGTAAAAGCGGTTGCCAGTACTGACCCCACCGCAAGGTCGGCAGGAACCGAGCCGCCGATGGTGATGGTGCCAAGGAAAATCAGCTCCAGCGTGGCGCCGATAATAATGCCCTGTTGCAGGTCTCCCAGCGCCAGCCCCACAAGCGCGCCGCAGATGAGCGGACGTTCAATCAGCGGTTGACCCAGCGTATGGTCGGCGGTTTTCACCAGAAACATAATGACAGCAACAAGAATTGCGGAAGTTAACATAGCGACCTCGCTTAACTGGCGGCGTTATCCAGCATCTCAATCAGGTTTTTCACCGGATGAGATGGCAGGACCTGATATTCAACGGCAACGCCGCGGTCGGCGATAGCGTGGAAATCCGCCACATCTTCCGGC
The DNA here is from genome assembly GCF_009025755.1 of Klebsiella sp. RCJ4. Lineage (NCBI taxonomy): Bacteria > Pseudomonadati > Pseudomonadota > Gammaproteobacteria > Enterobacterales > Enterobacteriaceae > Klebsiella > Klebsiella sp. RCJ4. The sequence goes on along the minus strand of NZ_WCIN01000011.1, from coordinate 103,004 downwards.
GTCACGTAGACGGTATCGCTAATGCGCTTTTTCGCCGCCAGGTTGTCGGTGATGCGCCCAAAGTTAGCGACGTTCAGCGTTTTTATCCCCGGCGCCTGTTCGACGAGCCGACGGGCGTCGGCGGCATTGTTAACGATCACCATAATTTTCATGGCTTCTGAACGCGGGTCGTTAAGCACATCGCCCGCGTCCTTCACCGCCATAATGGCGCACTTTGCGGTATCGGGAGCCGCCATGCGCAGCGACATTTTCTGCACTTCGTTATTCACGATCTGGTCATTGGCGACCAGGATGCGGTTCACGCCCAGATGCTTGGTCCAGACCACGGCAACCTGTCCGTGGATTAAACGATCGTCAATACGTACTAAAGAAATCATGGTGTAGCTCCAGTTAGCAAAAGTAGGGTGTCCAGATGCGGGAAAGGCGAACCAGGGCTTCGAAATAGAAGTAATCGCCCCAGAGGTTAGGTTCGTTAATGCCCATATTGCGGCCAAAGTTATAAACGCCTTCGCGCAGCAGGCCGTCCTGCGCGTGGGCAAAGTAGCGCTCGCGTAAATTGCGCATCATCAGTTCAATAGCGTTGCCGTAGGCCGGACGCAGCGGGTCGGTGAGCGGTAATAGCTTCAGCAGTTCCGCCAGACCGCAGGCCGCGATCGCCGCCGCAGAGGTATCCCGGTACTGGTTATCTTCGGCGGTAAAAATCAGATCCCAGTAGCAGACAAAATCTTCCGGTAAGCGGTTAAGAAAATAGTGCGCCAGCCGGCGGGAGAGCTCGGGCTGCCAGGCATCGCCGGTGTGGGCGTATCCCAGCGCGAAACCATAAATTCCCCACGCCTGGCCGCGCGCCCAGCAGGAGTTGTCGCTGAATCCCTGGTGCGTATCGCCGCGCAGCGGCTTGCCGTTATGAATATCCATATAGAACGTATGAAAAGTAGAGGCGTCTTCACGCACCAGATAGCGTGCCGCCTGCGCCAGATGACGGCTGGCGGCCTCGCGCCACCGTTGATTTCCGGTTTCGTTGGCGGCCCAAAATAGCAGCGGAACATTGAGATTGCAGTCGATGATCATCCGCCCCTGGCGCGCCGGGTCGTTTAAATCTCCCCAGGCCTGAATGACGCCCGCCGTGGCGTTAAAGCGGCGATAGAGCAGCTCGGCCGCGCGCAGGGCGAGTTCGCGTGCGCGCAGGTTGCCGGTGAGCTTCCAGGCGTTAACGCAGGAGAGGAGATAGAGAAAGCCCAGGTCGTGGGTATCCACTTTAATCTGCTTATCGAGACGTTCTTCAAAGCTATCGAGCAGGCTTTCCGCCACCGCCCGATATTTATCATCGCCGGTGACCTCCCAGGCGAGCCACAGCATGTCGGTCCAGAATCCCTCGGTCCAGTCGACTTTCTCTACGCTTTCATAGCGGCCCCGTGTCGCACTGGCGGCGGGAAAGGTTGCCGTAAAGCGCGGCAGCATGGCGTCGAGCTGCGTCAGCACTTCGCCGATTGCCGCGTTAAGCCAGGTATGATTTAACCTCGGCTGCGGCGAGAGATAGCGCGCATCAAGCGCTTCGAGTGCGATAGTCACGGGTTTCCCTCTTCGGCAAAAAAATCATCAATATTGTCCTGCGTTTTGTGCTGCGCAGCCTGGCGCGCCGCGATGATTTCCGGCAACTGATTCATGTACTGCATCGCCCCGCTGGCGGCGGCGACGGCATCCTGAAGCCGCTGCGCGGTTTCAACGTGTTCCGACATGCAAAACTCCATCAGCATAATCAGGCTGGCGCCGCTGATGACGTGCGCGTGGGGATATTTGACCATCATCTGTACGGCGGTATTGTTGACGCTCCCGCCGGGCATATCGGTAAACAGCACCAGCTCATTGCCGCGACCGGCCGCCTGCCGGGCGATAGCGTCAAAGCGGATGGCCAGTTCAGCCGTTGACTCAATTTCACCGCAGTAGGCGCAGACGGGCGTGACGCCATGGTCGTCGCCAATCAGCAGATTTAATGCCGACACTATCCCTTCTGCGTAGCGGCCATGGGTTGCGATGTACATCTCTCGCATTGCATATTCCTTCATCTTTTCAGGTATCTGAAAATGAAATAGCAATCAGCGTGCCATGTTTTTATATGTATGTTTTTAAATGATAAAAACGGATTTTTGGACGCTTTTTGCAGTGTTGAATGGGCAGTTTATTCAGTGTCGACAGGTTTGCCAGCCGACGCTGGCAACGGGGGGTTAATGGTCGGGGTCAAAGGCGATCCACGGCTCCATGATTTCATAAATCATCAGCACTTCGGTAAGCGGCAGGGTGATATTATATTTGCGGTTCAGGGCCTGGAAAAAGGTGTCGTGGACGGCGACAAACGCCTGCTGCGCCAGCGTCAGCTCCGCCTCTTCCCGGTGGCGCACGCCGTTGTTGACCATTACCCGCTCGATCATCAGGGCGATATGCATAAACAGATTGATGCGCAGATAGCTTTCAAAATGGATTTTGTAGAAGGCTTCATACTGCTTAATGACCGCTTCGACTTCATCAATAATCACCACCGGATTGAGGAAGTTAAGGCGGCTGGCGACGCCTTCGACGGTAAACAGCTTGACCACTTCATCAATCATGGGCTCCAGGCCGCCTTCCATCAGCAGGCCGTTGAAGTAGTCGCGTTTTAACACCCGCGTCTTTTCTTTAATCAGCTGCTCTACGCTAAGTAGCGGAATATACCCGGCTTCCAGATCGGTGGTGGTAATGATCAACCGCGTGCCGTTCAGCGCCGGGTCGGCGTGGGCGATTTTCCACTTCAGGTCGTCATACTCCATCGTAATAATGTCGATCTCCTCCTGTGCCAGGAAGCGCTGAACGATATCCTTCAGCTTGCGGGAGATCCCTTCGCCGGAGATGCAGGAGATAATGATTTTATTGCCCGGCAACACGCCCGCGTAGTAGCGCGTTTCCACCTCGTACGCGCCTTTGGCGCTCTCAATAATCGCCTCCATCGACAGCTTATCCTGAATTTTGGCCGCAATATCCAGCGCCATGGCCGTACTGACGTTGTTGATAACCAACAGTTCGCCGTGCAGGTGGAGCTTAATCTCTTCGTAGATCTCTTTTAGCGACCCCATATCCACCAGAATAATCAGCCCCGCGCCTTGTTTAAGGCGGGAAACGTGGGCAATCAGCAGGTCGATGATCTCTCTGGTGGACGTCGCGTTCGCCATGTCGAAGGCTTTAAAGTAGTAGCCGCCGGTGAGCTGGTTGGCGATCCCGGCGATGCTCGACGCCGTGGCGCGACCGTGGGACACGATAATGCCCTGAATCGGATCGTCTTCGCCGGCGAGGGTGTGAAAAGCGCAGCTTAGCAGCGGCTGAAGCAGGGGGAGCGGCTGCCGGGTGACATGTTTGCTCAGCAAAGCGAGGCATTCTTCGGCCAGCAGCCGTGCCTTAGCGGAAACATAATCGGAAATGGTTTGCAGTTCGCCTGGGTCGAGCGCCTCCTCCGGAGCATGCAGCGCATAGCTCAGGCAGAGCCAGACCGCCTTGCGGATCTCCGGGCTACAGGAGATGCCGGTCAGGCTCTCCAGCTCCTCCAGCGCGTGAATGGTGTTCTGCCAGATATAGCCGCTGTACAGCGACTCGGCGGAGACCGCGCCGCTGACGGTAGTCAGCAGCTGTTCTACTTTGCGATTCAGCAACAGCACGTTACCGCTGTGGCAAAAGTCGCGAAAAATCACCTCATCGCGCATCGCTTTGGGCAGCAGCTGGCTGACATTCAGCGCATCTTCATGCGCGCTGGCGGCAATACGGATTATTTCACCGCCGGACGCCGGGCCGCGTAGCGTGATGACGTCAGCCTCACGATTCTCGCTCCAGGCGCTGGCGCACATCACTTTAATCTGATTTTTTAACTCGCCAATATTGCCGCGCACCGGGGAGGTGACCAGCTGATGCATCAGCTGATTATCGAGATGGATATCCCGACGCAGGCTGCGCGCTTCCTGCTGCAAAAAGTGGCTGACCTGAGTGACGCGCTCGGTCAGCGGGCGCGAAATATAGTTGGGCAGCGTGACGCGCACCGGGATGCGGCGACGGAAGGTGTTAAGCAGGACGGTATCGATATTTTCCGTGGTGGCGAAGATAAAGCGCAGCGACGCCGGATGGCGCGTACGGTTATCGCCAAGACGGTAGAAATATCCTTTATCCATATACAGAAACAGTTTTTCCTGGTTCTCTGCCGAGAGACGATGCACTTCATCGAGAAACAGAAATCCGCCATCGGCGTCATCAAAGGCGCCGCGTTTCTCGCGGTCAGCGCCGGTGAAAGCGCCGCGGGTATAGCCGAAAAGGGTTGCCGAAAGCAGCTCCGGATTGTTGGCGTAATCGGCGCAGTTAAGCTCAACGAAGGGTTTGTCCGCTGCGATAACCCCGCGCTCGAGAGCGTACTGATAAATCAGCATCGCCAGATGGCTTTTGCCGACGCCGCTCTCCCCGGAGAGCAGGACAGGCAAACCGTCACCGGGATAGTCCACCGCCGAGCGGCACAGCGCGACGGCGTCGGCCAGGCTCCCGTGCGCGCCAATCAGCGGCTGAAAGGCGTCGTGCTTTTTCGACACTATGCGAGATGGCTGAATCTTTTCCCCACCGTTTTGCTGCACATAGAAGCGCACCGGACGGGTGTTTTCTTTACGCAGGTAACCGTCATCGCACAGCCTGTTGAGGTAATGGCTGATAACGCTGCGGTTAACCTGCATAAAGTCCGCACAGTCCTGAGCCGTGAATCCTGCGGGTTTCCGTGCGTAGTGGGTGACTATTTTCTGGAATAATTTTTCTTTTGCCGACAGCGCCATTCTTCAATGCCCCGGATAGAGTAGAAAATAGCGTCGATTTAATTTCGACACTAGACACTACTGCTTTTATTAGACACTGAGTACTTTCTACGGCATTAGATAAAAATGAAACCATGTTTTGATTAGAATGTGATGGAGATCGCCACAGATTTTATAGGATGTAAAAGCAGGCGACGCACTTGCGAACGCCAGAAGAGCGCTGTTGCCCGAACCGCGTGATACGCGAGTCGTGAACCTTCCTGACGCAAAAAAATGCGCTATTTATCACATTTCTGCTTTTTCATCATCGCTGAGTTTATGGGAGAAAACAGGCAGCCCACCCGCGCAATTATCGCTTCAAGCAACTTAATGATCTTAAAGAAAATAAAAAGATAATTGTTAAGACGATCTCATTTTATAAAAGAGATATGCATCACAAAAAATGAGGAAATAAACCCACTGTCAATATTAGGCTCGGAGGAATTTATCAGCATATTGTGATCTCTATTGCAAATAACGGTCTTGAACTCAGGGAAAAATGTGGGCAAGCAAAGCAACGGAGACAGGCAATGAAAATTGGCATGGTTATTAGCGGCGGCGATGTTTCTGGAATTAATAATTTTATATTCCAGATAGCCAGACTGGCGAGTGCCGATATCACCCTTTTTAATGGCGGAATACCCGGACTGCTGGATAAAAATCATCACGAGGTCGCCTGGCGCGATCTGGTTGATTTCTCCATTGCCTCTATTCCGATCATCACCTCCGGGCGAACCAGCCGCAGGCTGCTGCGCAGTGAATATGAAACCATAGCTAAAAAAATTAAATCACTGCGCATTGATGTGCTGATTATGGCCGGCGGCGACGGCAGCCTGCAGTTTCTCAATACGCTGAGCGAATTTGATATTAACTGCTTTGGCGTCGGGATGACTATCGATAATGATGTGTACGGCAGCGATTATACCATTGGTTTTTCCACCGCCTGCGAGCAGATTATTAAGGAAGTTTCCCGGTTAAGAAATACCGGAAGAGCATTACCGGGCCGCGTCTTTATGGTCGAAATATTAGGAGGCTATTGTGGAGAGTTAACGCTGCAATCCGCGATTAAATCGAATGCTGATATCGCCCTGATTCCGGAATCGCAGATGCCGTTAGAAACGCTGGCCGAGCGGGTGAAGCATAAGCTGACACAGCAGAACAGCGTGGTGATCCTGTGCTCTGAAGGCTACACCAGGGAGTACTCCCCCGGCTTTCAGGGGGCTATTGATACCATGATTAAGCAGCTTGAACCACAAATTGGCGTGCGTATTCGTAAAACCATCGTAGGCTACGGTTTGCGCAATGGCGATCCGACCTGCGAAGAAATTTACCAGGGCACGATTATGGCCAGTGAAGTGGTTCGCTGTATTCAGTCAGGGATGAAAAATAAAGCCATCATAATTAATTCAAGCAACAAACCTATTCCGATTGATTTAGTTAGTATGAAAAAACGTCTGGTCGACACTGAAGGACATCATTATAAACTTGCCAAACAACTCAATATTATTTGAGGAGACCCTACATGCTGAAAATTCTATGCGTATGTGGCTGCGGCCTCGGTTCAAGCTTTGCCATTGAAATGACGGCGAAGGCGGTTTTAAAGAAGCTGGAGATTCCCGCACAGATTGAACATACCACTATTTCCGAAGCCGGGGCGTTTAAATCAGATATGATTCTGACGCAGAAAACCTTCGCCGATATATTAACGGCGGATGCCAGCGCGGAGGAAATTAAACGCGTGGTGGTACTGCATAAGCTCACGGATAAAGATGAGATTGAAGCTAAGATCGTCGCATTCTTAAAAGAGCGTAACCTGAAGGTAGCGGACTATGAATAGCTTTGTAGAGTTTATCGTTAAAGATTTACTCGGCCAGGCTTCAATATTAATTGCATTTATTGCGATGCTGGGCCTCATTCTGCAAAAAAAATCAGCGGGCAAAACGGCGGAGGGGACGTTTAAAACGCTGCTCGGTTTCTTAATTATGATGGCCGGCATCAACATTATTGTCGCCACGCTAACGTTCCTTAACGATATCTTCACGCAGGGATTCGGCATGAAAGGCTACATTACCGATGTCGCCGCCATCGCTGGATTAGCCAACCGTGAATTAGGTTCCGAAGTCGCGCTGACCCTGATGGTGATTTTTGCCGTCAATATCATTATCGCCCGTCTGACGCCGCTGAAATATATCTTTTTGACCGGCCAGGCGCTGCTGTGGATGGCGACCATCGGCGCGGTGATTGGCTATAAAGCCGGGCTGACCGGACTGCCGCTGATTTTAACCGGCGGTATTTTCGGCGGCGTGATGGCGGTACTGATGCCCGCCCTGGCGCAGCCGGTCGTCAGGCGCATCACCGGTTCCGATGACGTGGCGCTGGGGCATTTCTGCACTATCGGCTATCTGGTGCAGGCGGCGGTGGCTAAAGTGGTGGGTAAAGGTTCCCGCTCAACGGAAGATCTTGAATTACCGGATAACTTTAAGTTCCTCCAGGACACCTATCTCGCGATGGCGGTGGTGATGGTGCCGATGTACCTCATTCCCGCGATTGCGGCGGGCCCGGAATATATCGCTCAGTTCTCCAACGGCATTAACTACCTGATGTACGCCTTTATGCAGTCCATTCAGTTTGTGGCGGGGGTATTCGTTCTCTACAGCGGCGTGCGCCTGTTGCTCAACGAGCTGGTGCCGGCATTTCGCGGGATTGCGATGCGCATTGTCCCGGACGCTAAGCCTGCGCTCGATTGCCCGGTGCTGTTCCCGTATGCGCCCAATGCGGTGATCGTCGGCTTCCTGGCGACGACCGTCGGCTCCATCATCGGCATGCTGGTGTTCCCGATGTTTGGCCTGGCGATGATCCTGCCCGGTCTGTTAACCAACTTTTTTGCCGGCGGTACGGCGGGCGTCTTCGGTAACGCGCTGGGCGGCCGCCGCGGGGCGATGATTGGCGGCGTCATTCACGGCCTGTTTATCACCTTCCTGCCCGCCATTTTGGTACCGATGCTGGAAAGCTACGGTTTTACCGGCGTCACCTTCAGCGATTCGGACGTTATTAGTTCCGGTCTGGTATTAGGCCACGCCTTCCAGAACAACTGGCTCTTTGTCGCCTTGTTCATTGTTTTTGTTGCCGCACTGGCATGGTTCGTAAACGGTAAATCAGCGAAGCCGAAAGGGGAAAATGTTCATGAGTCTGTATAACTTCAACGCTATTCTGAAAATTGCGCAGGAAAGAGATTTTAAAGCCATTGGCTCATTTAATTTGCACTGTATTGAAATGCTGCCCGCCTTTTTTAAAGCGGCGCAACAAAGCGATAGCCCATTAATGATTCAAATCTCTACCGGGACGGCGGAATATCTCGGCTATCGTTTACTGGTGGATGCGGTTCGTTCATTAGCGGAAAGTGAAAACGTGCCGACCTGCCTGCACCTGGATCACTGCTCTGATATCAGCGCCATTGAAACGGCCATGGATGCCGGATTTTCATCGGTGATGTACGACGGCTCCCATCTGGATCTGGAAGAGAATATTGGCAATACCCGCATCGTGGTGGAAATGGCGCGCCCGCGGAATATCACGGTAGAAGGCGAGCTGGGGGCGATCGGCGGATCGGAAGATGGCAAAGCCGTGGCCGCGGAGGATATCTGCTTCACCACGGTGGAGGACGCCAAACGCTTTGTGGAGGAGACGCAGGTGGATATGCTGGCGGTCTCCGTGGGCACGGTGCACGGCCTGTATACCGGTAAGGCGCAAATTCAGCACCAGCGGCTGAAAGAGATTAGCGCCGCGACCGGCGTGCCGTTAGTGCTGCACGGCGGCACCGGCGTCAGCGATGAAGATATGCGCCTGGCCGTCACTGAAGGTATCAACAAGGTGAACGTCGGCACTGAAATGAATGTGCAGTGGGTCGATCAATGTAAAAGCACGTTTGAAAAAGGCAAAGTGAACGACAGCGTGCGCAAATTTTTAATTCCGGCGAATAACGCGGTCACCCATGTATTAATGGAAAAAATCGCTCTGTTTAAATAAACGCATATTTTTAAACCGTATTCCGTTGCCTTGCTGTCCGTCGGGGAGGAGCTCGCTATGTTTGAATCTTTGAAAACGCTGTGGAAAAAAGAGAATCAACCCCCGCAGGATTATGACGAACAGTCTCGCCAGCTGGCGGGGGAAATTGCCAGGCTGGAAGGCGAGTTACGGGGCAACCCGGCTAATGGCGAAGTGCAGAAAGCATTAATGCTGATATATAACCGGGCGCTGTCGGTCTATGCCAAAAGTCATACGCATCGCGAGGAAATCGATGCGCTTTTTATGCGCATTGATGAGTTACGTAACATTATTCGCCATAATATATAGGAAGTGATAATGACGATAAAAGAACTGCTGATTGAGGCCGATGCTATTCAGGTCGGCGTCACGGAGTCCGACTGGCAGAAGGTGATCCAGCTGGCGGCCAGCCCGCTGGTTGCAAAAGGCTATATCTCGGCAGATTACGGCCAGGCGGTGATCGATAATACCCTGCATCATGGCGCCTATTACGTGTTTGATGAAGGTGTCGCCATCCCTCACGCCAGGCCGGAATGTGGCGTCAAACGCAACTGCTTTAGCCTTGTGGTGTTGAATAAGCCGATTCAATTTGCCGATAGCGAGAAGGCGGATATCGTCATTATGTTCGGCGCGCAGGACAGCAATGCCCATATTGAAGAGGGGATTCGGGCGATTGTCGCTCTGCTTGATAATAACGAGACCATGGCGAAGCTGCGGGCCGCCAGCAGCAGAGAGGAGGTCGTCGCGTTGTTATGAACAGACATCTCACACCCGGCTGCAAAACGGTGATTTTAATTAACGGCATTCCCGCATCGGGTAAAAGCACCGTCACCCGGCAGCTATCGGCAGCGTTTAATCTGCCGCATCTGACTATAGACGGTATTAAAGAGCCGTTTATGGCGTGCTTTACCGGGATCGACCGGACCTTCAACCGGCAGCTGGGCTGCGCCGCGTATGAAGTCATCTGGTCGATCGTCGGCCAGTCGCCGGCAGGCTGTATCTGGCTCATTGACGCCTGGTTTGGCTTTCAACCGCGCGACACGCTACAGCAGCTGCTGCAACGCGCGGGCGTAGAGAAAGTGCTGGAGGTCTGGAACCACATCTCGCCTGAGCTTGCGGTGTCGCGCTATGCCAGCCGGTTGCAGGATCGTAAGCCGGGGCACCCGGGCGAGGAGTATCTTCCGGAACTGGCGCAGCTGGCGCAGCAGGCGGAACCGATGCGGCTGGGGCCGGTGTTTACCGTGGATCAGCACAAGCCGCTGGATATGGCGTCCGCTACCCGTTGGATTGAAGCACAAATAGCGTAAGCCCTTAAGGGCAGCTGCCCGGCGGCGCTTCGCTGGCACGGCCTACAATTGCATAACAACATGATGTTTCGCGTTTCGTAGGCCGGATCAGGCGACGCCCGCCATCCGCAGCAGCGCCGTCGCCACGGCGGCGGCGATAATCACCACGATCAGCGGCATCTTACGCCAGGCGAGGAACACCGCCAGGCCCACGCCCAGCACCCGCGCCATCCCGGCAAAATGTTCGCCTTCGTAAAAGGTGGTCGCCAGCGCCACGGAAAAGAGCAGCACCGTCGCCGCATCGGAGAGCAGGGCCTGGGCGCGCTCGGAAAACGCCAGCCGGCTGCCGAGCTTCGCCCCGCCTAAACGCATTAAGTAGGTGCCCAGCGACAGAATCGCAATACCGGCGATAAATAGCGTCATATTGCCCATTATTTTTTCCTCGTCAGCAGGCCAAACAGCGACAGCAAAACCGGCAGGCCAACCGGTGCGAAAGGAACGGCGGCCAGCGACAGGGCCGCTCCGCTGCAGGCGCGGATCAGGGTGGTGCGGTTTTTAAAGGCCGGCACCACCAGCGCCAGCAGAATCGCCGGGAATACCGCATCGAGGCCAATGGTTTCCGGGGCCGGGAGCAGTTTGCCGACCCCCGCGCCCAGGAGCGCCCCCAACGGCCAGATCAGCGCCACGCCCAGGCCGCACAGCCAGTAGGCGGCCCGCCGCTGCTCGGGGGTTTTCTGCGACAGACCAAACACCACGCTTTCATCGTTCATAATATGGCAGCCGAGGAAGCTGGCGGCGCGCTGGCCGACCAGGTCGCGAACCGTCACGCCGAAGGGAATATGCCGCGCGTTGACCAGCAAACCGGCCGCCGCTGCCGCCAGCGGGTTGCCGCCGCTGGCGACAATGCCGATAAACATAAACTCTGAGGCTCCCGCCAGGACGCAAACCGAAAGCACAAAGGGGACCCAAATCGGGAAGCCGTAGGCGACGGCCAGCGAACCGTAGGACATCCCGACGATGCCTACCGCGAGGCAGACTAAAACAATTGCTCTGAGGGTGTCACCTTTAAGCGTGGCGAAGTGTTGTTTCATACTCTTTAGCCATATCGAACGAATTTCCATTATAATGAACGCAACAGAATCGCATTTCAAGACGAACGAAACGTTCGTTATAAAAAACACGGAGGGCTGTATGACTCAGCCAATTAGCCTGATTGCCAAAAGCCTGGTGCGGGAACGCGCGCGCACCGGTCTTTCCCTTGCCGAAGTTGCGCGACGGGCGGGAATCGCCAAATCAACGTTATCGCAGCTGGAGTCCGGCAACGGTAACCCGAGCCTGGAAACCCTCTGGGCGCTGTGCGTGGCCCTCGATATTCCCTTTGCCCGGCTGCTGGAGCCGCAGGTGAATACCACCCAGGTGATCCGCCGCGGCGAGGGAACGAAAGTGATCGCCGAGCAGGCAAACTATCAGGCGATTTTACTGGCCGCCTGCCCGCCGGGCGCGCGGCGCGATATCTATCTCCTGCTGACCCAGCCGGGCGCGGACCGCATTTCCCACCCTCATCCGCCGGGTTCGGTGGAGCATATTATTGTCACCCAGGGGCGCGCGCGCGTCGGCCTGACGGAAGCGCCGGAAGAGCTGGGGGAGGGAGATTACATCTGCTATCCCGCCGATCGGGAGCACGTTTTCCAGGCGCTGGAGCCGGATACCCAGGCGCTGCTGGTCGCCGAGCAGAACTAGTCAGGCCCGACACTGGGCCTTCGGTGTGCCAAAAACAGGCGTCAGATAAAAGGGATTGTCAGGCGCGCGCGTTATGATTGATATCGCCATCGGCCGTTTTCTGCAGGGCAATAGCGATAGGGCAGGAGAGGTCGAGCTGTCGGGGATGATAGCCGCGCTGCAGCAGCCAGAACCACTCGCCTCCGGCCGCTGGCTCCAGCCCCATATCGGTAAAACCTGCTCGCCGCAGCCTGGGTCGTAGCGACATCAGCGCGCCATCTACGCGCGCCCGGATATAAATCAGTTTACGGGCCGGCAGGCGGGAAATCTCGTCGACCATCTGTTGCGTTGATATATTCATCGTGACGTCCACCCGATCATCACAAAGGGCAATTTCAACGGGGGCTGCGTAAGTTTCCCTGGCGGGCGGGATCTGCGCCGCGCCAAATTTTTCCTTTAGCAAGTTTATCCAACCATCATCGCGGCTATCATCCGCGGTGAGCGGGACGGGGCGTGGCTGCAAGGGTAATACGCCGAGGATAATGCTTTCACGCAGGCCGGATTGAAAGGGGGAGGGGACGTAATCTCTGAGCAACCCCGTTGAGTAAAAGCCCAGCCTCTGCGCCAGGCGCTGCGAGTGTGGATGGCTGGATACCATTTTGATGGTTAGCGTGCCCAGGCCAAGCCTGCTTGCGGCAAGACGCAAATATTCCCCCAGTTGGGTGGCTACGCCCCGGTTTCTGAAGGCGGGGTGCACCGCGAACATGGCCAGTTCGGCCGTCTGCTTATCCGCGTGGTGCCACCATAAGGCGGCATGCCCGATGATGATGCCATTCTGTTCGGCTATCGCGCTGTGCCATTCGTCCCGGGCGTTGCGCCAGCCAATCAGGCTGGGCATATAGATATCAGGATAGACATAGCGATCGCCGTAAACCGTGCGAAATAAGGCGCTGATGCCTTCGCCGTCTTGTCGCTGGAACGCTCTGATTTCAATCATTTCACCGCCTCCTGCGCGAGGTAGGCGCGTTTGTCGATCACCCGCTGCAGCTTACCTGTTCGGGTATTGCGGATAAGTTCCGCCTGGCTGCACCAGTGAACCTGAACGCACAGCTGGCCGGCAGCCTGTAGTTCTGCGAGAGCGTGATCCCTGGCGAGTAATTGACCGCAGAGCCTGTCGGCCTGCTGCCGGGTACCGGAAAAGGCGATACGTAAGCTCAAACGATCCCGGTTATCGGCGTGCTCCAGCATCAGCTGCCACTGCTGATGCCCTATCTCTTCCGTAATAAGGGCCGCTATTTCATCAGGAAACAGCGAGGCGTAACCTACCCGCAAGCGGTGCCCGAGGCTACTGCGTCCCTGCAAAATAAACTTGCGATGTTTGCTTCCCGGAGGTTCACGCCAGGCGGCCAAATCGCCTACCGGATAGCGAATCAGCGGCATCAGCGTGCGCGTAAGGCTGGTGACCACCAGCATTCCGGAACGATTGATTTCGTCGATCGGCTCGCCCGTCGCTTCATCAATAATTTCCACGATAGTTTCGGGTTCAAAGACCCGATGCTCGTCCGCCAGGCAATCCGGCGTGCTGAGTCCGATAAGCCCGGCATCCACGCAGGCGCAGCCGATAGAAGCAATACGGGCGTTGGGAAAGGTGGATTTCAGCAGCTGTAGCTGTTCAGTAAAAAGACTCTCGCTGCCGTAAAGGATGGTCTCGATACCGGGCAGACGGTGGTTTTTTCCAGCGAGCTCTGCCGCATATTGCAGCAGCATCGCCGGGACGCCCACCAGTACGTTGATATCGTGCTGGACGATCTGTTCGGTGAGGGTGTGCGGTTCAAGCGATCCGGTGAAAGGGTACTCGCATACCGGTATCGACATGTGCGAAAGCGCGCCGTGGATAAATAAGAAGCTCGCGTACAAATCACCGGCGAAAAATAAATTTGCCACGCGCGCGCCTGGCTTGAGCTGGCTGGAGAGGCTGCGGCCAAAACTGGTGACGAACGCACGCCACTCCTGGCGGGAAAAAACCGACAGCTTGCCGCCGCCGGTGGTACCGCCGGTCTTAAAGACAATACCGTCCTCCACCGGCCCGGTGAGGACGGGCCAGTTTTTCAGGCCCTGGCTCCCCTCCCAGTAGCGTTCGGGATTAATAAGCGGCAGGTCCTTCAGCTGCCAGCCGCGGGTGGCGAGATGGCGATAGTGTTCGGCATAGAAAGGCGAGCGGCAGCGAACCCTCTCGACAAGCTGTTCGAGACCCGGTGGGCTTACGGCCACTTCTTCCGTTTGGGTGGATTGCGGATCAAGGCGACCCATCATCTTTGCTGTTGTCATATTCAAATATCCTTATTGTGAACCGATCGGCGGGAGTGCGCTCAACGGCGTTTATCAATGACCAGCGGCGTCTTGCCGCTTTGCGGATGCCGTTCAAATTCGCTGAACGGGCGGCTGGTCACGGCTAACTCCAGCAAATGGGCGTCCAATGCCATTTTGAGCTCAGGGTCGGTGCAGACCCGCTGTTTGACGGTATCAATATTGCCGTCGGTGAAGATGTTGATGCATTCGAGCCCGCTGCGCGGGTTATGTTGAAGAATCAATTGAACAGGGGCAGCGGCGAGCGTTGCCAGCCGCTGGGGCTGAATAAACATCGTGCCGATACGCACCAGGCTGCCGTGGCGGCCTAAAAGTTCAAAGCGGGGGCTGGGGGCGCCGCAGGGGCATTCGCCCGGCAGCCAACGACCCATATCGCCGATGTCATAACGAATAACCTTCTGACCTTCGCGGGCCGTCGAGGTAAAGAGCAGGCGGCCGGCATCGCCGGGCGCGACGGGCCGATCGTCGAGCGGGTCGACAATCTCCAGCCATTGAATATCCGTCATCAGGTGAAACACGCCATCCGGGCAATGCGTACAGGCATGTCCCAGCGGCCCGGCATCAACCGAACCATACAGCGCCGAGCGAATGGTTTTCACCCCGAAACCATGAATATAGTCACGCTGGGCGACGCCCATATGTTCGCCGCCCAGCAGCAGTTTCTGAATACCGCCGTAGTCGCGCAGAATGGCCTCTTCTCGCGTAAAGAGCTGATACAGCGTGCTTGGCATACCAATGAGCGTGGTAACGCCCTGATTCACAATAGTTCGGGCGATCTCGTGATAGTCATCATCATGGGGGCCGCCCATGGGAAGATGGGTCACTTCAAGCATTTCCAGTAGGGTGAAGAAGCTGAGTAAACCACCGTAGAGATTGCCCGCGTACATCAGATTGAGCACTTTGTCGTGGGCGGGATCCAGCCCGGCGGCGAACATGCCTGCGGCGGCGGCCTGCATCTGGCGGCGATAGTCGCGATAGGTAAACCCGGCGAGTTTAGGCACGCCGCTGCTGCCGCCGCTGCGAAAGAAAAGCTGGGCGCTGGGCCGCATCGCGTGCTGTAAGAATGCCGTTTTATCCATAATCGGCTGCTGCGCCGTCAGCATCGGCGGCGGCGGGTTCGGATCGAGCGTGGCCTGCTGCGGCAGGACATCGGCATCCAGCGTCACGGTGACGCGACGAGCCAGCTGGCTTAAGGCGTAAACGCCGTCATGCGGTTCGCCGTGATAGCTGTCATGCATTTTACCGACGGGGGTAATTCGATTGACGCCGGCTGCCAGCAGCAGTTGGCTGAGGGGGATTCTGTCCCGATCGGCGGCAACCAGCCCGCAGGTTTGCAGGTGGGTTCGCCAGGGGCGCAGCGTTTGCATCACTTTATTTTGCGGTAGCGGCCGCAGCAGGACGGTTCGGAACAGCGGTGAAGGCGTTATGGCCGAGGTGTGTTGCTGAATGATGCGCCAGCCGTCTCCTGCCAGCAGAGCGTTGTCAGCCCCGGCAAATACGGCGTCCAGCTGCGCGAAGGCGACGGCGCGGGTGATATCCGCCGCCGCCTTTTCATCGGGCATTAACGGTTGCCACCGTGCGTGACGGCGCCGCATGGCCTCTGCCAGTCTTCCGCCAATATCCTGCAATACCGCCGAATCATCGCTATCAACAAAAACGATTTGCGGGCTGGAACAGGCCTGCTGGTCAAAACAGCAAACGTCATCCGCCAGCGCGAGAAGGCTTTCTTCATTAACGGCATCCGGTTGTAGCCAGGCAAAGCTGATTTTATGTCCCCAGGGGATCCAGCGACACCCGCCAGGGAGCTGTTGACGAATCGCCTCGAGGGCGGTATCGCCACCCCAGGCCGATATACCATCGGCGTGGGTAAGCAGCAGGGAAAGGCGCGTGGTTTCGACGGGAACCACGGCGACGAAGTTAGCCAGCTGGTCAGTTAAATCGCAGCGGATAAACGCCCGTAGCAGATCGATTGTCATTCCTTGTTCGCTGGCGCTTGGGCGCAGCCAGTTAATATTCCCGACCAGCAGGCTCTCTATTATTGCGAAGAAGGGAAGCAGTTCCGCATTGGCTGGGGTGACATGCACCACGACGCCCAAAGGACGCCAGCCTTCAAACTGCGGTTCACGGTAGTTAATGCGGCGCACGGAAAAGGGGTTATCCCCCAGCTCATGCTCGAGCTTTTGGCGCAGCGCGTCAGGTTGGCAAAACTTTCTCACCTCTTCCCGATAAGCCGGGCCCAGTTGGGGAAGGAAAGCGTGGTCTTTTAGCTGTTCGATAAAACGCCCGGCGCAGGCAAGCACGGTTTCCGGACGCGGCGGTTGGCCCAGCGCGCTATCCAGCCCGCTCGTCAACATGGCGATGGCCTCTTCTGGCGTGAGCGAGGAATAGTTTTTTCCCTGAATGAAATACATATTAATTTCCCTTAATCAGTTCTGACGCCGCCAGTGCGCAGCTACGTGCTTTGCTATGGCTGGCCCGGCCCAGCAGCTCAAACCAATCGGTTGTCACACCGCATCCGCACTCTTCGGCGCGGTGCAATTGTGCTAGATCGCTCATGACCACGCTGTGCGCAGGGCAGGAGGTGATATAAGGCGACACAAACTGTATAAAACCGCGCTGCCCATAATCTTTCACCGCCAGAGAGGCGGTATCGCGGATCCAGGCGCGGGAATAAACGGGAATATGGAAATGGTGATGCGCGCATTCAATGTAGGGCACGCAGTGCTCCACGGAACCATAGCCGTCGCGGCATCGGCTATCGGGGATCCCGAGCTGTTGGGTCAGCCGCGCATAGAACGCGGATTTAGGGATTTCACGGTCGGCATGCGTTTTCCAGCCGCCGCCGAAAAAGGCCAGCGATTGATGATGAAGCTGGAGCGGCGGTAGCTGCATTTCTCGCATCCGTTCAAGTATGAACCACATAAATGCCGGGAAACCCAGGATTCGTACCGGTAACCCCTCTTCAGCAAACTCCTGTAAAGCGCGAATCACGCCGAAAGGGTCGAACTCATGCCCGCTCCCGGTGTGACGCAGCGCGTAAACGGCGCGTTTGACCGGCGCGTATTTACACAAGAACTGGTCGGTAAAAGAGGTGCCAAGCGTGATGATATCGGCGGGTTCGTAGCTGAGGAGCAGGTAGTTGCAGGGCGCATCGGGCGTTTCCCAGCCATAATGGCGGAAAATGCGATCGACCATTCCCTGGGCGGCTCCGATACTGCGCGCATCATAGCGCATTCGACTTTTCTGCCCGCTGGTACCGGAAGAGGTGAGTTCAAGCGCATCCTCACCGGAGCGGCCGATCGGCAGATTCTGTTTGAAATAGTCGGCAAAGATCGGCGGCAGCTGCGACCACGAATCTATATTGGCCGCATCTGCCGGAATATTGTGGCGGGCCAGCCACTGGCGGTAGCCCGGCGTATTCATAACATGAAATGCAACGATTTCACGCATGGCTTCATCAAAGAGCCGTTGTGAATCGCTATCTTCATGATAAGGGCTGTCGAGTGCGCAGAGGGCATCGACGCAGGATAAAGTGTCCATTTTATTCATCCTTAATAAAAAGTCGTCCGTGAGTGATTAATGGCCTGAAGCTGTTATTTTCGTTTTACTCCTCTTCTGCCGGGTGAATATATTAACGATAATGAATAATGCTGCCAGCATCGGAATAGTGGCCGCGATAATATATGCGCTGAGGCTGTCGCCGGCGCCCAATCCGGCCATTAACGCCCCCCCGAGGCTAAAAATAGCGACGGAAATCATGCCTATCATTGCCGATACTGAACCTTTTCCATGCTCGCTGGAAAATAACGTGAGGCGATACAGAGTGGCGTTGCAAATGCCCAGGCCAAAAGCATAAATAGCCATGCCGATAATCAGCGCAATAATATTTTGCCATATTAGCGTCATGACCAGCGCCAGCATAATGCCGATAAATACGGGAGACAGTGAAAAGTATAATAACTGCTCCGGCTTAAATTTTTCAGCGGTAACGTTAAGGACGATATTCCCCGCAATCAACGCCGCAAAAACAGGTAATTGCCATAGCGCGTACTCCAGCATGCTCATTTTTAGATGATGCACCAGCAGCAGCGGGGAGAGCGCGATCCACGCCATCAGAGGCAGCCCGACGAGGCCAAGCGCAACGCTGCCGGATATACAGCGTGGGTTCGTAAACAAATCGCCATAAGCACGCGCGAGGGTTTTTACCTCGAGCGGCTGACATTCAATTTTACTGCCATCCTGGCGTACGACGCCGATCGTCTCCGGCATCCAGCGTAGCAAACCGAACCAGGTGAGCGCCGCCATCAGCGCGATAGCAATAAAAAGCGTGCGCCATGACAGGTATGCAAGCACAACGCTACCGACCAAAGGGCCAAACAGCGGCGACAGCAGCGCGATATTGGCAAACAGGGCAATTAAGCGGATCGCATCCGATTCGTTGAATGCTTCCTGCAGGGCCGGATAGCTCACCACCACCACAAACCCCAAACCTATTCCCTGAATAAACCGCAGGAGAGTAAAAACCTGGATATTGTCTACCCATGGCGTGGCCAGGCAGGAAACAGAAAAAAGCGCACAGCCGATGAGTAATAAAGGCCTGCGGCCAAATCTATCCGACGCCGGTCCAATAAGCCACTGAAAGCTGACGCCGCCAAGTAAATAGGCATTAAGTGACCACGGTACGTAATGCGGTTGAGCATTTAAATCTTTAATAACCGTTAGCATTCCCGGCATTACTACATCGCTGGCGACATAAGTTAACAGCTCGAATGTTGAAAGAAATAAACAGAAAAATAAAGCGTGCCGTGAAGAAACAGGCAGTAGTGAGTTATACATAAAACCCTGTTATTAACATATTCCATTATTTTGCTTTTATATCACTCCCTCTTTTTAAAAACTTTTATCAAGTGATTCTTAGTTGATAAATATCAATGAACAGACCGTGTTCATGTTTGTTTTAACTGCGAATTATAATTCCGATACATACTTCATATTTTAATTAAAAATAAATCGAATGATTTATGGGGATTAAATGTACGTTTTCCAGACGTTGCGTTATTTTTCCAGGGTTGAGCGATTAACTCATTCATCTATCAACCATATGATTTGTATAGGGTAAACCTGTCGGATTCAAATATATTCAGCTTGGTGAATCACAGCGCATCTTCGTCTCTTTCTTATGGGGAAGGGGGCGTTTAATTTACCGCCACGTTGAATAAACGGTCTTGCTGCCTCTCATTTCGTTGTGACGTATCATCAGGCGCCGAGGGCGGCGGTGTTCAGGTATTGCCGCGCGGCGTCGCTCTTGCTGGACGCCATGCCCGTATTGCGGGACACTAGCCGCATTCTCCCGCGAAGACAGGGATACTTATGTCGCTGAAAGCCATTGCTAAAGAACTTGGGATCTCGGTAACGACCGTCAGCCGTGCGCTAAACGGCTATGATGACGTGTCGCAGGAGACGCGCGCCCGCGTGGAGGCCGAAGCCCAGCGCCGTGGATATCGGCCAAATACTTTCGCCCGCCGCCTGAAAATGGGCAAAATCGACGCCGTTGGCCTCGTTTTCCCCGTGCGTCCCGCGCCGTTGAATAACAACGTCTTTCTCGAAATGGTGGGAGAAATCAGTCACGAGCTGGCGCGCTATGAGATTGATTTACTGCTGATTGCCGACGATGAACAGGCCGATAAGCACGGCTATATGCGTATGGTGCAGAGTCGTCGCGTCGATGCGCTGATCGTGGCCCATACCCTGGACGACGACCCGCGCCTGATTCAGCTGCTCTCTTCCGGCTTTCCTTTTCTCGCCCTGGGGCGCAGCCGCCTGCCGCAGCCCTACGCCTGGTTTGATTTCGATAACCAGGCGGGAACGTACCGCGCCACCCGTCATCTGATTAGCCAGGGGCATCAGCGCATCGCGCTGCTGAGCGAAAATAACAATCAGGCGTTTATTACCCAGCGCCGCAACGGTTACCTGCAGGCGCTGCGCGAAGCGGGCCTGGCGGAAACCTGGCTGCGCAGCGTACCGCCCACCCGCCGCGGCGGGTTTCAGGCAACGATGGAACTGCTGCGCTTGCCTGAACCGCCAACGGCGATTGTCACCGATTGCAACACCCACGGCGACGGCGCGGCGATGGCCCTGGCTCAGCTCGGACGCCTCACCGGCGCCGATCGCGTCTCGCTGGTGGTTTACGACGGCTTGCCGCAGGACAGCATCATCGAAACCCCGGTGGGCGCGGTGGTTCAGTCCACCCGGCAGGGCGTGGGCCGCCAGATTGCCACCATGGTCCGCCGCTTAATCGCCGGCGAGGATCTGGCCTCTCTCCAGGTGCTCTGGCAGCCTGAATTTATTCCTGGCGAAACCGCCTGATTCCCCTCCCGTCAGATTAATTTCCTGAACTCGATCACGGATCCGAAACGTTTTGGTTGGCATCCGAAACGTTTCGGATCAACAGTAAGGCATTCCTTGTTGTGGAGATGTCTCATGTCTGATTCGATTTTACGTCTGCAAAGCGCAGCGGCTGATGTGGTGATCAAAACCCGTCCGTTCGCCGAAATTATCTACTGGGGGCCGCATTTAAGCCACTTTACGCCGCAGGATGCGGCCAGCATCGCCCGCCCGGTGGCCAATGGCCGCCTCGACGTCGATTCCCCGGTGACCTTGATGGCCGAACTGGGCCACGGCCTGTTTGGCGCGCCGGGCATTGAAGGCCACCGCCAGGGGCTGGATGCCTCACCGATGTTTACCACGACCGAGGTGGTGCAGGATGGGCAGAATTTAACTCTTCTCAGCGAAGACGCGCAGGCGGGCCTGCGGCTGTGCAGTGAAATTCAGCTTGATAGCAGCGGCGTGCTCAGCGTTCGTCATGGTTTAACCAACCTGCGCCCGCAGCCGTGGCAGGTGGACCGCCTGGCGGTCACGCTGCCGGTCGCCGAGCGCGCCCGCGAAGTCATGGCCTTTCATGGCCGCTGGATCCGCGAATTTCAGCCCCATCGTCTGACCCTTGAACACGACAGCTTTGTGCTGGAAAACCGTCGTGGACGCACTTCTCACGAACATTTTCCGGCGCTGATTACCGGCAGCCGTGCTTTTAGCGAGATGCAGGGCGAAGTGTGGGGCGTGCATTTGGGCTGGAGCGGTAACCACCGCCTGCGGGCGGAAGTGAAAACCGACGGTCGCCGCTATCTGCAGGCGGAAGCGCTCTATCTGGCGGGAGAAATGGCGCTGGCGGAAGGGGAAACGCTGTGGACGCCGAACCTCTACGCCAGCTATTCGGCGCAGGGGCTGAACGGCATGAGCCAGCAGTTCCACCGCTATCTGCGCGAACAGATTATTCGCTTCCCGGACAACAAACCGCGTCCGGTGCATCTCAATACCTGGGAAGGGATCTATTTCGACCACGACCCGCAGTACATCATGCGCATGGCGGATGAGGCGGCGGAGCTGGGCGTGGAGCGCTTTATCATTGATGACGGCTGGTTTAAAGGGCGCAACGACGACTGGGCGGCGCTCGGCGACTGGTATCTTGATGAGAAAAAATATCCTGACGGTCTGACGCCGGTTATCGACCACGTGAAGTCGCTGGGGATGGAGTTCGGCATTTGGGTTGAGCCAGAGATGATTAACCCGAACTCCGATCTCTACCGCGCCCATCCCGACTGGCTGCTGGCGCTGCCGGGCTATACGCCGCTGCCCGGGCGTCATCAGTTTGTCCTGAACCTGAATATCCCCGAAGCCTTTGATTATCTGCTGGAACGGATGAGCTGGCTGCTGGGCGAGCACGCGGTGGACTATGTGAAGTGGGATATGAATCGCGAGCTGGTGCAGCCTGCCCATAACGGCAAAGCCGCCGCCGATGCGCAAACTCGCCAGTTCTATCGCCTGCTGGATACGCTGGTGGCCCGCTTCCCGCATATTGAATTTGAATCCTGCTCCTCCGGCGGCGGGCGTATCGATTATGAAGTGCTGAAGCGCAGCCATCGCTTCTGGGCTTCCGACAATAACGATGCTCTTGAGCGCAACACCATCCAGCGCGGCATGAGCTACTTCTTCCCGCCGGAAGTAATGGGCGCGCACATCGGCAACCGCCGCTGCCACGCCACCTTCCGCCAGCACAGCATTGCGTTTCGCGGCCTGACGGCGCTGTTCGGTCATATGGGGCTTGAGCTGGATCCGGTGACCGCCGATGAGCAGGAGCGCGCGGGCTATCGCAAATACGCGGCGCTGCATAAGCAGTGGCGCGATGTCATTCATCACGGCGTGCAGTGGCGTATCGATATGCCGGACGCCACTACCCTCGCGCACGGCGTGGTGAGCGAGGATCGGCATCGGGCGATTTTCCTCGTCAGCCAGCTGGCGATGCCGGACTACACCCTGATGGCGCCGCTGCGCGTGGCGGGGCTGGAAGCGGGCGCCCGTTATGAGGTGACGCTGCTCGACCATCCCGATATTCAGATTACGGGAGAGGGCGGCCATACCATGCGTAAGCTGCCGGAATGGATGACGACGCCGCAGACCGTCAGCGGTGAGTGGTTGCAACAGGCGGGGCTGGCGCTGCCAGTCCTCGATCCGGAAAGCGCCATTTTGATTGGCCTGCAACGCGTGTAATGACGACGGGCCGCGCGTCGGCCCTTTTTGAGGAATACACCATGAACCCGACCGTCTGTACCCATAAAAACAACCCCAATTTCTGGATTTTCGGGCTGTTCTTCTTTCTCTATTTTTTCATCATGGCCACTTGCTTTCCGTTTCTGCCGATCTGGCTATCGGACGTCATCGGCCTGAATAAAACCGAGACCGGCATTGTTTTCTCCAGCCTGTCGCTGTTTGCCATCTGTTTTCAGCCGATACTGGGCGTGATCTCCGATAAGCTGGGGCTGAAAAAGCATCTGATGTGGATCGTGACGGTGCTGCTGGTGCTGATCGCGCCCTTTTTCCTGTACGTTTTTGCACCGCTGCTGAAAACCAATATCTGGCTCGGCGCGCTGAGCGGCGGGGCCTACATCGGCTTTGTGTTCTCTGCCGGCGCCGGGGCGATGGAAGCCTATATTGAACGCGTGAGCCGCAACAGCGGGTTTGAGTACGGCAAAGCGCGGACTTTTGGCTGCCTCGGCTGGGCGCTGTGCGCCACCACGGCGGGGATGCTGTTCAGCGTTAACCCCGAGTGGGTGTTCTGGATGGGGTCGGCCGCCGCGCTGGTACTGGTCGTGCTGGTGGCCATTGCGAAACCGCAGGCCAGCCAGACCGCACAGGTGATGGATTCTTTAGGTGCCAATCGCCCGGCGGTGGATTTAAAAACTGCCGTGGGCATGTTCCGCCAGCGCAAAATGTGGATGTTTATTCTGTACGTCATCGGCGTCGCCTGCGTCTATGACGTTTTCGATCAGCAGTTTGCCACCTTCTTTAAATCCTTCTTTGCTACCCCGGAATCGGGCACCCGCGCCTTCGGTTTTGCGACCACCGCCGGGGAAATATGTAACGCGATTATTATGTTCAGCTCGCCGTGGATTATTAACCGCATCGGCGCGAAGAATACCCTGCTGATTGCTGGCATGGTGATGGCGGCAAGGATGATCGGGTCATCGTTCGCCACGACGGCCGCTGAAGTGGTGGCGCTGAAAATGCTCCATGCGCTGGAAGTCCCGTTCCTGCTGGTAGGCGCGTTTAAATATATTACCGGCGTGTTTGACGTCCGCCTGTCGGCGACGATTTACCTGGTTGGCTTCCAGTTTTCCAAACAGGTGGCGGCGATCTTCCTCTCCGCATTTGCCGGGAATATGTATGACCGTATCGGTTTCCAGGATACCTATATGATCCTTGGCGGCATTGCGCTGAGCGTCACGCTAATCTCCGCCTTTACCTTATCGGGTAAGGCAACGTCGGAAAAGATGAGCGATAGCGCGATGACGGTTTAGAAAACAGTCCGATAATTCACAAGGATGTGATTGATAAATGAGGAAATATTGACCATGGATATGAAGGAAAGAATGAACAGCGGCGAGCTTTATCTTGATTCAGGATATGGGTTACCGCAGCAGCGGCTGATGGGCAAGGCGCGAGCTTACGAATACAACCACTCGCACCCCTTTAATCAGGAATTAAGAAACGACATTATTCAGCGGATGTTCGCTGCCGTGGGCGAGCAGTGCTGGATAGAGCCTCCGATTCATGTGGCCTACGGTACCCACACCACCATTGGCGATAATTTTTACGCGAACTTCAACCTGACGCTGGTCGATGATGCCGACATTATCATCGGCAATAACGTGATGTTTGCGCCCAACGTGACCATTTCCACCGCCGGCCATCCGATTCATCCGGATCTGCGCCATACCCAGCAGCAGTTCTCTCAGCCGGTGATAATTGAAGACGGCGTATGGTTAGGAACCGGGGTGATTATCAACCCAGGCGTCACCATCGGAAAAAACTCGGTCATTGGCGCCGGCAGCGTGGTGAACCGTTCCATACCGACGAACGTGGTCGCCGCTGGGGTCCCCTGCCGGGTATTAAGAGCGATCGACGACAGCGATAAAAAGAAGTTTCAGCTGTTTACAGCGTAAATTGTCGCGGTGCCGGGCGGGCGCTTCATGCCCCCTCCCGGGTAGACATCGCGCAATCTGCCTGCGGGGACGCATTTCCGCCGGGACATCATGATGCTTTTGCCTGACTATTCATTGCCCAGGCATTTCTCGCGTTACGCTGAATGCTAATTTTTCGTGAAACTTAGCCCCTTCCATCATAATCAGACAAACGTTTGCCATCGTTATTTTCTCGTTTTTTTTATTCATTTCCTCAGCCTTTTTCAGCTGAGGAGGACAAGCGTTAATATGCTTTTTCAGCGCCTTTTTAATTATCATTTTAGCCATTATTTTTTATGATAATGTGATTTTTTATAGCGTTTTTATGTGGTTTTTATGTGAATAAATTTATAGTTCATGAGTAGAAAAAGTAATGGTTTTTCCCTTGGGTAGGGTATTTTATCCATGCAGAAAATGAGAGTTTTTATGCTGATATATCAGTAGGATATGACTAGTGTAAAAAACGCAAAATGAAATTAACCTGTTGAGTTATAATGATATTTTAATTTTTTTTATTTCCTCGATTTTTGGTGCTAGTATTTTAATTAAGTAATGTCGTAGGCTAAATATGAGAATAAATAATGTTTATTATCGGTGATGATTTTGATCGTGGCTCCTTACGTTCCTTTTCGTTTGGCCGTAATACCAAGCCCGCGTTAGCGATTCAGCGTATTTTGCAGGCGCTGCTGCCCGTGAGCACACCGCTTGAGCTGCAGCCGGACGAGCGATTTGAATTTTGCGATACTGAAAATAACGCGAATATATTCCTCCTGCTCGAGGGGACCGGCGTGGTTTGCCATAGTGAAAATAATATGGCGATAACCACGCTATTTTCCCCCTCGGTACTGGGGCTGATTGATGGATATAGTACCTTTTACGACGTAGAGGCCAGGCCGAAGCATTTTTTCTCTGCGGAAACATCTTGCTCTGGTCAATTGGTTCCGCTTGCTAAGTTTGTAGAGATTATGGACGAGCAAAATCTCTGGCATGATATCGCCCGGATTCTGGCCCATCGGTTATTGGTCATGGCCATCCGCGAGAAGGAGTTTATTGGCGTGGAATCATTCATCATGATCCGGACGTTGATTCTGGAACTCGGCTCCTATCCTGAGGAATATCGCGAGCAAATCAACGTGCTCAATTTTATCCAGCGGCGCACCAATCTTTCCCGCAGCGGAATACTGTACGTCCTGTCTGAACTGCGCAAGGGGGAGTACATCAGCGTCCATCGAGGCGTGCTGAAGGGAATTAATAAACGAATTCCTATCGATTTTTAAATAAGTCCATAACAATATATTAACAACAACGCCTGTTTTTTAGACGCACCAGCTCTTTGAATTATTAACATCATGATTTTTATACGTAATTATCATTATTGACTTGCATCATTTTCGAATGTCCAGTTTTGGACGAAAAAATTGATTTAGATTAATAAAATTCTCTGTAAGAATTATTCCCAGGACAACACGGAGTGTCTTCTTATATTTAAACCGTCTTTTTTATCGCCGCAGGGAACGTTCCCTGGGAATGACTTCGGCCATAAAAAAATAAGCGGTAATGAATGAGGGAATACAAAATTAATTTAATGTGTATGGATTAAAAATGAAAAAAGCATTTATGGTAAAAAGCGTCGTTCTGGCAATGGTTATGGCTGGCGGTATCTCTTCTGCAATGGCTGCTTTACCAACCAGCGGTTCTTCTACCACCGTTCAGGGCGGCACCGTTGAGTTTAAAGGCTCTGTTGTCGATGCGGCCTGTGCGGTAACCGCAGATACCAGCAACCAGATTGTGAACATGGGTCAGGTTCGTCTGGCTGCCCTCACCGGTAAAGACTCCGTTGCTAACCAGAAAACCCCGTTCAGCATCAAGCTGGCTGACTGTGATACCACCGTCGCTTCTCAGGCATCTGTGACCTTCGACGGCAACGCGGCGGCGGGTGAAGCTGGCGTGCTGGACAACACCTCTGGCGCGGGTAGCGCGGCGGGCGTGGGCATCCAGATTTATGACAAAGACGGCTCTGCGCTGGATCTGGGCACCGCGTCTCAGGCTGTTACGCTGATCGACGGCGACAACACCCTGAACTTCTCCGCTGACTACTACCAGACTGCGGATACCGCGACTGCCGGTAGCGTGGACACCACTGCCACGTTTAACGTGACTTACCAGTAAGGTCGCGTCAGTCATTTTCATTTAGGGATCCTGTGCCAGGGACGGCGGCTGTGTCATTGAAAGGAGTAGATATGAATTTCACTACACAACGGCTGAAGGCGTTTTCCCTCGCGGGGGCGTTTTTGTTTCCCGCTCTGGCACAGGCGGGCAACCACCACGTGGTAACGGTAAAGGGCGGCGACGTTGAGTTTCAGGGCGCCGTGGTCAATGCCGCCTGCGCGGTGGATGCCGGTAGCGAGGATTTAACCGTTGAGATGGGGCAGGTGCGCTCCAATGAATTTCATGGGCTGGGAAGCTGGACAGATCCGCAGGCGTTTACCATTACGCTGAAGGATTGCGATACCACGGTAAGCCAGCAAGTCAGCGTGGCCTTTCGCGGCCTGACGGATGGCAAAGATCCGGGGGTACTGGCGGTGACCGACGGTGCGCAGAGCGCGCAGGGCGTCGGGTTAGGCATTTTTGATAATCAGGGAAATCAAATTATCCCGAACACGCAGCCGATGAATTTTACCGCTATTCAGGACAATACGACCGTACTCAATTTTGTCGCCAAATATCGCGCGACCTCGAGAACCGTCGTGGCAGGGGATGCAAACGCACAAACCTGGTTCACGTTAACCTATTTGTAATTTCCTGATGCCGTCCGCGGCAAATCTTTATTGTGAAAGGCACTTTATGTCCGTTATTTCTTTTTCCCGCCTGTCTCTGGTGGCGCTGGCCTTAGCCGGTGCCGGTCTGGCCGTGCCCGCGGCGCAGGCGCAAACCGAAGCGCAGGCGCACGCCGCGGCGAACGGCGGGGTATCACTAGGTTCCACCCGCGTCATCTATCCGCAGGGCAATAATCAGGTCTCACTGGCGGTGAATAATACCGACCCGAAGGCCACCTTTTTAATTCAGTCATGGGTGGAAAACGCCAGCGAAAGCAAAAGCAGCGATTTTGTCATCACCCCGCCGCTGTTTGTGATGAAGCCGCAGAAAGAAAATACGCTGCGCATTATGTACGTCGGGCCGAATAATCTGCCTACGGATCGCGAAAGCCTCTACTGGGTTAACGTCAAAGCGATTCCCTCGGCGGCAAAAGACACCAAAGGGAAAAATACCCTGCAGATCGCGGTGCTGAGCCGGATTAAACTTTTTGTTCGCCCGAAAAATCTGCCAATGGCCTCGATTGATGCGCCGGCGAAGCTGCGCTTCCACGAAAGCGGTAATACCCTGACGGTGAAAAATCCCACGCCCTATTATATGACGCTGGTACAGATTCACGCCGGTACCGCAACGTTACCGACGACAATGGTGGCGCCGATGTCGCAGGCGGATTTAAAACTGCCGGCGAACGCGCAGGGAAATATCACCTTCCAGACCATTAATGATTACGGGGCAAACTCGCCCGAACAGAAAGCCATAATAGAATAATAAACAGGTCGGCAAAATAATGACGTTAAAAATAAAATATATCACCCTCGCGGTGATGCAGGTTCTATTTGCCCGGCGTCGGGTATACCGTATTATTTTGCCGGCAACCTTATCGGCATTACCGTTATCCGCGCTGGCGGATAACTATTTTAACCCTGCGTTTTTATCGGACGATCCTAACGCGGTGGCCGATCTTTCGCATTTCGAAAAGGGCGATAGCCAGGCCCCCGGTAAATATCACGTTGATATTTATCTGAATAAGCAGCTGGTCTCCACGGAAGACGTGAACTTTAAAGCGACAAAAGGCGGCCAGGATGATACCGGGCTGGCGCCGTGCTTTACCACCGGGCGTCTGGAACAGATGGGGGTCAATACCAAAGCCTTCCCGGACCTGGCGAAGCTGGCGCCGGAGCAGTGCGTGCCCTTTGCCGCCATACCGGAAGCTACCACCGAATTCGACTTTGAGCATCAGCAGCTGAACATCAGCGTGCCGCAGGCGGCGCTAAAGCAGAGCGCGCGCGGTTATATCCCCCCGGAAGAGTGGGATCAGGGGATCAACGCGCTGCTGCTGAACTATGACTTCACCGGCGGCAACAGCGGCGGTGATAGCAAAGAAGACAGCTACTATCTCAACCTGCAAAGCGGCCTGAACCTCGGCGCCTGGCGCCTGCGCGACTACTCCACCTGGAACTACACCAGCGGCGAGGGCGACACGCAGAACAAGTGGGAGCATATCAGCACCTACGTCGAGCGCACGATCGCGCCGCTGAAGGCGGAGCTTACGCTGGGGGAAAGCTACACCCCGTCGGACGTTTTCGACAGCCTCGGCTTTCGCGGCGTCCAGATTGCCTCCGATGACAACATGCTGCCGGACAGCCTGAAAGGCTTTGCGCCGACGGTCCGCGGTATCGCGAAGAGCAACGCCAGGGTCACCATCAAGCAGAACGGCTACGTTATCTACCAGACCTACGTCTCGCCGGGCGCCTTCGCCATTAACGATCTCTACCCGACCTCGTCGAGCGGCGACCTGCAGGTGACGGTAAAAGAGAGCGACGGTAGCGAAAATACCTTTACCGTGCCGTACTCCGCGGTGCCGCTGCTGCAGCGCGAAGGACGGCTTAAATACGCCCTGACCGCCGGTAAATACCGCAGCACCAACGATGATCAGGATGAGGTCAATTTCGCCCAGGGAACGGCAATTTACGGTTTGCCGCATGGCTTCACGCTGTATGGCGGTACGCAGGTCAGCAACGACTACCACGCCTTTGCGCTGGGCGCCGGGCTGAACATGGGGGACTTCGGCGCGATCTCCGCCGATGTCACCCAGGCCAACAGTACCCTCGCCGACGGCAGCCAGCACGACGGTCAGTCGGTGCGCTTCCTCTACGCCAAGGCGCTGAACGATCTCGGCACCAACTTCCAGCTGCTGGGCTACCGCTACTCGACGGAGGGGTTCTACACCCTCGACGAGACGACGTATAAAAACATGAGCGGCTATACCGGCGACAATGAGTGGAAGGATGAGGATCACGACGGCAAGCAGGATAAGCCGGTGTGGACCGATTACTACGATCTCTACTACACCAAAAAAGGCAAAGCGCAGCTCAATATCTCGCAGCAGGTCGGCAAAATCGGCTCGATTTTTGTCACCGGCTCCGAGCAGACCTACTGGCACACCGATGAGAAAGATCGCATGTTGCAGGTGGGCTATAACGGCAGCTGGAACGGCATCTCCTATAGCCTGACGTGGAACTATGACAAGTCGCCGGGGGAAGAGGAGGCGGATCAGATCTACGCCTTTAATATTTCGCTGCCGATTGTCCAGTGGCTCTCCAGCAACCATAGCGCGGATATCTACCGTTCGGCCAATACCACCAATATGAGCTTCGGCACCACCACCGACCAGCACGGTAAGACCACCGGGACCACCGGCATCAACGGGACGCTGCTGGCGGATAACAACCTGAGCTATAACGTGCAGGAGAGCGACGGCAACCACGGCACCAGCAACAGTGGCAACGCCAACATGAGCTATCAGGGCACCTACGGTAACCTGCAGGCCGGCTACAACTACAGCGACGGCTACCATCAGGTGAACTACGGGGTGAGCGGCGGCGTGGTGGTCCACCGCAACGGCGTCACCCTTAGCCAGCCGCTCGGCGACACCAATATTCTGGTGAAAGCGCCGGGGGCGGCCGGGGTCGAGCTGGAAAACGCCACCGGGGTGAAAACCGACTGGCGCGGCTACGCGGTGATCCCGTACGCCACTACCTATCGCCAGAACCGCGTGGCGCTGAATACCAACTCCATGGGGCAGAACGTCGATATTGAAGACGCGGTCACCAACGTGGTGCCGACCCAGGGGGCGCTGGTGCGCGCCGAATTTAACGCCCACGTCGGGGTGCGCGCGCTGATGACCCTGATGCATAACGGCAAGCCGGTGCCGTTCGGCGCCACGGTCAGCCAGAAGGCGGGTAACAGCACCATCGTCGGCGACGACGGCCAGGCCTATCTCGCCGGGCTGCCACTGAACGGCATGCTGGAAGTGCAGTGGGGCGAGGGCACCGGACAGCACTGCGTGGTGAAATATCAACTTCCGGAGAGCGCGAAGCAGCAGCCGGTGAATAAATTAAGTGAAAGGTGTCAGTGATGAAATTAATTAAATACGGGCTATTTGTATTCTTCGCCGCTTTTCTGTGGGGGAAAACGGATAAGGCGATGGCGAGTTCTTGTAGTTTGACATCGGCAGTATCAAACGTGACAATTAACCATCCATTTAATTTTAAAGCTAATTCCAATGGTGCAAATGTTACAAATGAAGATGCTCCTGTAACATTCTGGAGCGGTAGTTCCGATGAGACATACGTTTGCCCAGCAGCAAGTCAATCAATGTATATTTGTGGGACTGACGATCAGTATAATATTGGTGGTCACTCTACTTTTATTTCGCCAGGTATTACCGCAGGCGCAGCGGTTACCAATGGTTCACCTTCTGTGAATACATTAACTTATGGAGGTTGTTGGGGTGTTTCTATTTCTGGAGGACCATATCCTGCCAGCGGTCAAATGAAGGATAGTCTGACTACTCTAAATGGCTGGAATAAAGCACTGGCATTTTTCTTTATATCTGACTCAACTCAAGCAAGAAACATTACTATTACTAACAAGCTTGTTGGGAGAATATTTCTCACCACTGACTGGGCAGCAGATGGCTCCCCTTTAACAACTGTTTACGTCTCAGGTACGATAACTGTTCCTGCTTCCTGTAAACTTGCATCCAATTCAGTGGTGATATTACCGGATACCTACTCCGGCGATTACGGCAAAGCCGGTACTGGAGCGAAAGTGGGAACTGGCACCACGCAGCCTATGAGCATTCAATGTTTAGGTGGTAGCGAGTCTGCCACCATTGACCTGCATGTTACCACCAGCAAAGTTTCCGGTGATGATATTGTGACCTCCAATCCAGACGTCGGTGTAAGAGTTTTGGATGGTAGTGGTAATACTGTATCAGCAAATAATGGTGATGTATCAGCCACCCTCAGCGACGGCGCAGTGGATGTACCATTTACCTATGTTCCCGTGGCCATTACCGGGAAAAACCCGACGCCAGGTGATTATTCGGCGATTGAAACTATCACGGTGACTATTCCTTAATAAGGGCATGACATGAAAATGTATTGGTTATGTTTACCTTTTTTTCTGCTTAGCGGTGTGTCCCTGGCAGATACCCAGATTGGGACCTGGAATATGACGATTAATGGTACCGTTCTGCCTTCATCCTGTGATATTGATAGCAGCAGCCAGACGCAAAGTATCAATCTTGGAACCTTCTCAGCAAATACCTTTTCCAGCACGGGTGATGTCAGTCCCGATGTTCCTTTAGATATTAAGCTGACAGGATGCGGTGACAGTATTGTAGGGGCAACGTTAACGTTTAGCGGCCACGCGGATTCTGGTAATTCTAATCTGTTGGCGTTATCTGATACGACCGGTACTGGTATGCTGGCAAGTGGCGTCGGTGTGGAAATTAAAGACAGTGATGGTACGACAATCCCATTAAATACCGCCAGCAAGCAATACCCGCTCTTTGCAGGCGATAATACATTGAATTTTTTATTACATTATAAAGCGACAACGATTCCCGTAACCGCAGGGTATGCAACGGCTGTGATGTATTTTGATGTGGACTATCAATAATGAAAAAGAAACTATTATTATTATTGTGTATCGGTTGGACGTTTTCGGCCTTCGCCCATGACGGCACTGTGAATATTTCTGGTATGATTCAAAATCAGACCTGTACTGTTGCGCAGGAGTCCATCGATCAAACGGTATCGCTTGGGGATATTGACTCACGACAGCTAAGCAATATTGGTGCGGTGTCATCCGCTGTTGCTTTTGTCATTGATTTACAAAACTGTAGTAGCGTGACTAAAGGGGTTTCATTCACTTTTTCAGGTTCAGTAGATGGTGATAATTCTGATCTATTGGCGTTGTCTGATGAGGCTGGTTCTGCTTCCGGATTAGGTATTGCCATCAAAGATGATGATTCAACCCTGATACCGTTGAACAAAGCCAGTAAAGATTATGCGATCGACCCCAGTCAGGCGGATAATCGTTTGGTTTTTTATGCACAATATATGGCAACCAGCACAAATGTGACAGCAGGTACGGCAAATGGAACGGCGACCTTTTCATTAACTTATCAGTAATGGGGATCGCATGTTTAAATTTATCTCTGGGACCTGCTGCTCAATTTATGTCATTTTATTTTGCGTTTTCCCTGCCCACGCTGGTATTGTCGTGGGCGGAACCCGCTTTATCTTTAATGGTGATCAAGACAGTATTTCGTTTCAGGTGAAAAATACTTCTGCTAATGTATATTTGGTGCAGACTAAAATTTTCTCCGGTAATGACGGCGAAGGTAATAACAACGCTCACGATAAAGTTCATGAAGTCCCTTTTATTGCAACGCCGATGCTATTTCGCTTAAAACCATTACGCGATAACTATGTTCGTATTCTGAAAGTCCCCGGGCAACTTCCTCAAGATAGAGAAACTTTGTTCTGGTTAACGATAGCAGGCATCCCAGCCAGCCAGGATGCTAAAGAAAATAATATTGTACAAATAGCTGTACGTAATAAAATGAAGCTATTTTATCGACCGAAAAATTTACCGGGAAATCCTAAGGATGCCTATAAATCTTTGGCGTGGTCACGTCAGGGAAAAACGATAACGGTGAAAAACCCGACGCCTTATTTCGTTACGCTACTGACCTTAACGGTAAATGGGCAGAATATTGCTCGTCCGGGGATGGTAGCGCCTTACTCATCTCTGAGTCAGTCCTGGTGTCCTGAGGCCGGGAGCTGCGATATTCAGTGGCAGGCGATAAATGATTACGGGGCGGCGACACCCATTTTGCATTCCCGCTTCTGACAGGTTAATGCAGATGACCATTTCCGAAAACTCATCGGCGGCCTCCCGCTGGCTCCTTATGATGCTGGCGCTGATCCTGCTTGGCGTTATGCATATTGTCCTGCCCAGCACCGGCGGCAGCGGCGCCGATTTACCGGAACCGCTGCTGGTCTGGTGCGTGCTGCTGGCCGCGATGGTCGGCTGCGCCTGGTTTTTGCGGCATCAGAGGCTACGCAGCAGCCCGTTCCTGCGCGGCATGGCGCTGGCGGCGTTCCTGCTGACGCTGCCCCTGTTCTGGAGCCCCTCCGCCGACTGGCGGCTGGACGCCTTCCCGCGCCTGGCGGGCCTGTGGGCGGGCGTGGCGTTTTATTCTCTGCTGCTGAACTGTCGGCTCACGCCGCGTCAGCAGCAGACCGTGCTATGGCTGATCGTCGCCGCCACCCTGATTCAGGCGGTCTATGCGCTGGTGGGTATCGGTCATCCGGCGTGGCTGCCGCTGCCGGCGCAGGCGGCGCAGCGCCAGGCCGGTCAGTTCGCGATCGGCGTTTTTCTGCAACGCAACGTCACCGGCTCCTTTATTGCCACCGGCGCCGCGGTGCTGCTGTGGCTGGCGGCCGACGCCCGCTTTGTCTGCCGCAGCGTCGCGAGGGAGAGATATCGTCAGTGGGGAAGCGCGCTCGGGCTCGGGCTGCTCTACGCCACGCTGACCCTGCTGAAGTCCCGCACCGGATGGCTGGGCGGCGTGGTCTGCTGGCTGATGATGGTGACCATTTTTTGCTTCTCGCCGTTACGCCGCTCCGCCGCGCGCGGGGCACGCTGGCGTGTCGTACTGGCGCCGGTGGCCGGCGTGCTGCTGGGGCTTGCCCTGCTATCGGTCTCGTTACTCAACGCCCTGCATGAACATGACGGCTCGAATCTTGAGCGGGTTTTTATTCTGCAGCAGACCTGGAAAATGATACTGCAGCATCCGATCGTCGGCTGGGGCTACGGGGGATACGCCTGGTCCTTTGCCCATTTCGTGGCCGATAGCGTCCCGCCGTTGTCCCGCCGGGTCCCGGGGTTAACCTATCCGCATAATGACCTGCTGTTCTGGTGGGTCGAGGGCGGAGCGGTCGCCCTGCTCGGGCTGCTGGTGCTGGGGGTTAGCGGATTCAGGCTACTGCTGCGCCGCCCCGGCGTACGGCAGCTGGCGCTGCTGGCCTGCCTGATGCCCATTTTGCTGCACACGCAGCTGGAGTATCCGCTGTATCAATCGCCGGTACACTGGTTGCTCGTTCTTATCCTGGTCAACCTGGCCGATCGCTGTCCGACCGGCGAACAGGCGCCGCTGTCCGCATTCACCGCGCCCTCCACGCGGCCGGTGCCCTGCGCGCTGATGATCCTGGCCTGCTACGGCGCGCTGCTCACCGGCTGCGCCTTCTGGCAGGGGCACTATCTGACCGCTTTTCAGCAGTCGCCGCAGCGTTTTGCCAGCCGCGTACTGCGGCTGCATGACATCGGCATCGGCAGCGAAAGGCTGCGTAAAGATCGGGCGCTCAGCTATATCATCCGCTATCAGTCGAGCGCTAACGTGGAGGATCTGGAGGCTTTCAACCAGCTCGGCAGGCGCTGGATTGCGGTGTGGAACGACGCCGATATGTACAACAATCTTATTAACGTCGAGCGGTATCTTGGGCAACAGAAAAATGCCCGGGCTTTGCGCGAGGAGGCCCGGCGGCTCTATCCTGAGGACCGGCGTTTTTCATCGTAGCCACGATGCCTGTTATGATCCCGGGCTCAGCGTCGCAGAGGCAGCTGAGCCTTTTTACGTATATTGCCGGTCGGGGCTGAAAAAATATTGATCGAATATAATTAGCAGTGTAATTATCTCCTGTGGTTTGAAATTGATTTCAAAAATGCCCAACACAGGAGTGTTACCCCATGGACGCACGTCAATGCACTGCCGCAGCGGCTTTACTTCTCGCCTGCACTTCTTCTTTTTGCTACGCCGGCCATACCGGAAAAGTCCGCTTCATTGGCACCGTTGTGGAGTCGGGATGCTGGAACACGCCCGGCCAAAATGAATTATTCTGTTATCGCGATAAGACCGTTTCTCATTATTCCGCGGCGCACGTCAGCAGCGTTTCGCTGGATGTCAGTAATGCGGTGGTGCAAAAAACATTTCTTGATAAACAAAAGCAGCTTGAACAGTTAACGATTAATTACTATTAAGTTTAATGACATTTAAATATCTTCAGCTCATTGGGTTGAAGATATTTATCTCGTCAGAAAATTAAGATGTTAGCAAGAAATTACATAATTTTATTATTCTTACAATCTACGACCACTTTATCGCTGCGAATTTATTGAATCACCACATATTCCTCTATACTATTCCTCATATGTTTTACGCAGAAAAGAAATAATATATGGCTAAGGTGGTTTTATTTCCGCAGATCGCTTCTTCGCTGGAGTGGTTAAAAGGGCATGGCGATACAATTCTTCAGTATGGCTGGAACGTGATTGCCGCTTGTATTCTCTTTTTTATCGGCCGGGTTGTCTCAACCTTATTATCTAAAGGTATCGAGAAAATACTTCTGCGGCGCAGGGTAGATATTACCGTTATCCATTTCTTTGCCGCCCTGGTACGCTATATCACGCTGGCGTTTGCGGCCATCGCCGCGCTTGGCCGCTTAGGCATAGAAACGTCTTCAATTATTGCGGTTATCGGCGCGGCGGGGCTGGCGGTGGGGCTTGCGCTGCAGGGATCGCTATCAAACTTTGCCGCTGGCGTACTGCTAGTCACGCTACGTCCTTTCCGGGCCGGAAACCTGGTGCAGATCGGCGCCATTACCGGAGTGGTGGAATCCGTACATATATTTTCTACCACCTTGCTCACCGCGGATAATAAAGACGTGGTGATCCCGAACGGCAAAATTATCGCCGACAGCATCGTTAACTATTCGCGCCATCCATTTCGGCGTATCGATTTGATGATTAGCGTCGGCTACGATAGCCGGATTGCGGAAGTGAAGCGCGTTATTCTGGCGGTCATCGATGCTGACAGACGCATCGATCGGCAGCGTGACACCACCGTTCGTCTGGCCGAACTTGGCGCCTCGTCACTTAATTTTACCGTGCGCGTGTGGGTGAAAAACACCCACTACTGGGATACCTATTACGATCTGCTGGAGAATATTAAAGAGGCGCTGGACGAACATCATATTGCGATTCCTTATCCGCAGATGGATATTCGCGTGGCCGGCACCGTACCAACGTTATCCTGATGGCTGAGATGATATGAATCCGAAAGTGATGGGTTGTATGGCTGTCTGTTTTCTGCTGACGGGCTGCGGCAGCGTCATGGGAAGAACCACTCTGGCGGAGGGCGAAACGTGGTATCCAGGGGTTAAAACGGATATCGCGGTGATCCGCGGTGACAGCGAGTATGATTATAATTATCTTCAGGGAACATTATGGACCCTGGATACGCCGCTGTCGTTTATTGGTGATACGCTGATGCTGCCGGTTGATTATTTCCACGGCCCTTGGTTAATTCACTCTGCAAAATGAAATATATTATAAGATGGTGTTTATTCATTATGAGTTCTATTTTACATGTGGCCGTAATGTCTCCAAATCGTTATTTCTGCCTGGGGCTGAATAGCCTGCATGAACAAAAGGCGATGCCCGCTATTCAGCTGCACTTTTGTCACGACCTGAAGTCCTTAAAAGCATTAATGGAGAGCGTTACGCTCTCCGGCGTGCTAATGGAAACGTTTGGTGAAGGAGAGAACATCTACGATGCGTTTGTTTTTGGCGATTATCTAAAAAGGCAGGCCAGAGACATCGCCGTGTTCGTTTTTCGCTCATTCTGGAGCAATCTTTCTGATTTGCCGCATTATGCGCGCTATCATGTTTCCTCAACTGAAGATGAAATATGGGAATATTTGAAATTAATACTGAGGGGCTATCAGCGAAATAATTATATCTCCCGCTGGGAGACCCTGCTGACCCATAAAGAGTATCAAGTGATCAGAATGCTGTGCTGCGGAAAGCAGTATCATCACATAGGGAAATCACTGGGTATTACGATTAAAACCGTGAGCACGCATAAAATCAAAGCGCTGAAAAAACTCGGCGCGCCCAGCATGTCATCTTTAATTCTACAATTTAAACGCTAATGGTCGCGTACGGCGTAGCAGGCTGCCGTGGCCGGGCGTGCATAGACCATCCGCGGATCCCCGCATGCTGCGTATTTATCGCGCCAGCCAACGCCATCCCGCAGCAATAGCATAATCTCTTATTCTCCCTTCCTGTATTCTGCTTTCCTGTTGATGGTGCTCGTAATATATTCTCGCCTGGTTTTAATAAAAACCCATAATAGGGCTATGAAATTGCGAAGGCTAAACGTGATTCCATGTAACAAAGCAACATGTGAACTGGCTTACATTTTCAACCGCGCTCGCCATTTATAGTGAGCGCCAGTGTTAGGGGGCGTATTCAATCATCATGGCATCCATTAAAGACGTAGCGAAAAGAGCGGGGGTCTCGACGGCGACCGTATCGCGAGTGCTCAACAATCATCCCAGCGTCGTGCCGGAAACGCGGCAGGCGGTGCGTGATGCGATGGATTACCTCTGCTATGTCCCCAGCAAGAGTTCGTTTCAGCTTAGCGGGAAATGTTCAGGGCTGATTGGTGTGGTTTTGCCTAATCTGGTGAATCCTCACTTCTGCGAACTGTTGGCGACGGTAGAAGAAGAGGCCCGGTATATCGGCAAATCGGTGATCGTTAAAACGCATCAGAACCAGCCGCAGCAGGATAAACATATTATTCAGACCTTAGTGGGGATGGGCATTGACAGCTTGCTATGGGTGCCGACAGAAGCTGAAGCCGAACTTTCAGAATGGTTAAGCATTACCCGGATCCCGGTTGCCGTTGTCACCCAGGTGTCCCGGTTCTTTAATTCCGTATCGATTAACCAGGATCGGGGGGCG
Organism: Klebsiella sp. RCJ4; assembly: GCF_009025755.1. Lineage (NCBI taxonomy): Bacteria > Pseudomonadati > Pseudomonadota > Gammaproteobacteria > Enterobacterales > Enterobacteriaceae > Klebsiella > Klebsiella sp. RCJ4. Next base: position 64,193 of record NZ_WCIN01000011.1, on the reverse strand, counting down.
GAAAGTATTGCGGAACATTTTATTCATACGGGCCATCTTTCATTTGGCTTTGTTGCCCAGGAAGGGGTGGATAGCCGCAAGGTCTCGTCGTACAGCAAAAAAATAGCGAGTCACGGTTTAAAGCTTGCGAAAGATAATTCGTTCTGGATAGCCAAAGGCGAGGGTGAAAAGATATCAGGCCATATTAGTATTCTTGATGATATTATCGAGAAACTCAGCGAGCCGACGCGAACCTGTACATGTCTGTTAGTGTATAACGACATTGCGGCAAACTATATTATCGATGGGCTAAAAGAAAAGAACATCTCCGTTCCTGAAGATATTGCGATTGCCAGCTTTGATAATACCCTGCTGGCGCAAACTAAAAAAATCACCAGCGTTGCACAGCCGGTAAATGAAATTGCTCACCTCGCGTTTCAGATGGTGAAACATCAACAGCAGCCGGACAGTATTGAAATGCACGAAATTGTCTCGCGGTTAATTATCCGTGAGAGCAGCGTAAAAATTAATATTACTTCCCTGTAAGGGATTTATGTTTAGAAATGGCGCGACAATTTGCGCCATGGGCTCCTTTTAACAAAAAATAGGTATATTTATGTCTGCTACCGCAATGGAAAAGCCAAGCGCTTATGAAAAGCTGGGGCTGAGGGAGAAGATCGGCTACGGCATGGGTGACGCTGGTTCAGGAATGATATGGAGCGTACTGGCGCTCTATCTGACGTGGTTTTATACCGATGTATATGGCCTGAACGCCGGGGTGGTGGGCACATTATTCCTGGTTATCCGCATCTTTGACGCTTTTAGCGATCCGCTGATGGGGGCCATCTGCGACCGCACCGTCTCGCGCTGGGGTAAATTCCGCCCATGGTTATTATGGATGGCGTTTCCGTTTGGTCTGGGCGCGGTACTGATGTTCACGACCCCAGAGCTCAGCATGAACGGCAAGATTATCTATGCCTGGGTTACCTATCTGGTCATGTCGCTGATTTATACCGCGATTAATATTCCCTATTGCTCGGTCGGCGGCGTCATTACGCTCAATCAGAAAGAGCGCATGGGCTGCCTGTCGTGGCGCTTTTTCCTTAATGGCCTGGCAACATTAATTATCTCCTCCTCTATTCTGCCGTTAACGGACTGGCTGGGTAACGGCGATCGCGCGTCCGGTTTCCAGCTAACCATGATCATTATGGGCGGTGCGGCAACGCTGATGTTCCTGTTCTGCTTTTCCAGCATTAAAGAGCGGGTGGTGTCGGTTAAGCAAAACGAGTCGTTGAAGAAAGACCTGCGGGATATTATCAAAAACGATCAGTGGCTCTTGATGATCACTATTACCTTCCTGAACGTTTTCCCGGCATTTATCCGCGGCGGCGTCACTATCTATTATGCTACTTACGTCATGAAAGAGTCGGTCGGATTTATTACCTTCTTTATGGCGCTGGGCGTGGCCTGTAATATGCTGGGCAGCGTGCTTGCCAAACCACTGACCGATCGCTTTGATAAGCTGGCGCTGTTCCGCATTATTAATATTATTCTCGGCATTCTCTCATTTGCGCTGTGGTTTGTTGATCCGCAATCCCTGACCCCGCTGATGACGCTATTCATCATTATTAACGTTCTGCATTTAATTCAGTCTGGCCCCATTTTGTGGGCGATGATGTCCGATGTCGATGACTACGGTGACTGGAAATTTGGTAAACGCCTGACCGGCATCTCCTTCGCGGGAAACCTGTTTATGCTCAAAATGGGGCTGGCGGTCGCCGGCGCTATCGTCGCCTGGATTCTGGCGTTTACCGGCTATGTCGCGAATGAGCCGCAGCAAAATTCGCAGACCATTCAAGGCATTATCATGATGTTTTCACTGCTGCCGATGGTGAGTTATTTCATCAGCGCGTATCTGGTGCGCTACTTCAAGCTGAATAACGCGTTCCTTGAGAAAATCAAAACGGATCTTGCAAAACGTGAGCTGGAAAAAGGTCGCGGTCAACCACAGGAGGTTCAGGATGTCCCTGTCATTTAATATTAAACAAGGTCAGCGCATTGATTTGTGGCTGAAAGCGTCCGAACCGGCGGCGCAACCCCTGTTTTCTATTCGCGTGAACGGTCAGGTTGTATTTAAGATTCAGGAGGCGCCGCGCTACTTCCAGTATTTTACCTGGACCTCGTTTCAGGACGGCGTTGCCACCCTGGAGTGGCTGCCGGAATATAGCGAGATATCGCTTTGTTACACCTGGCATCCGGATTCACTGCGCGCGCGCGGCGTCACCTTTATCGCGACAGCCGGGCAGGATTTGCGCCTGATGAGCGGTCAGGATATTGCTGACGAGTATCTGCGGGAGCCGCTGCGCCCGGCATTGCATTTCTCGCCGCGTACCGGCTGGATGAACGATCCTAACGGGCTGCACTATAAGAACGGCGAGTGGCATCTGTTTTACCAGTATCATCCGCACTCCAGCCAATGGGGCCCCATGCACTGGAATCATGCGGTGAGCCGCGATCTGTATCACTGGCGGCATTATCCGGTTTTCCTCCAGCCGGAGCAGAATCTTTCCGCGCTGGGCGCGACGGGCGGCGCGTTTTCCGGCAGCGCGTATATTGATAAACAAGGAAAAACCCGCTTCTGGTATACCGAACGGCTCCCGGCTTACGATCTGTATCGCGGCTACCGGGAAGTGCAGAAAATGGCCGTTGCGCACGACGACTACGATAAGCCGGAATGGGTGAAAACCGTCTTAACCGACCTGCCTGCGGGCGTGGACTGCGATTTCCGCGATCCAAAAGTGTGGTACGAAGAGGCCGATGCCACCTTTTATATGATCCTCGGCGCCTCGGTAAACGGCGATCCGGCGATGCTGCTATTTCACTCTGCGGATAGTGAACGCTGGACGTTCCATCATGTGCTGTATGTCGCTCCCGGCTATTTTCGCGAAAACGGCGGTCGCTGCGTCGAATGCCCGGATTTCTTCTGCCTGGATGGCGTATGGGTATTAATTATCGGCGTCGTTGGCTACAAGGAGCCGACAACCGGGCGGCATAATTTGCTTTTTGCCCAGACCGGTACTTTCCGGAACGGCTATTTCACGCCGTCCGAGCAGCCGCTACAGACTTTAGATTTCGGTACGGATTTCTACGCCCTGCAAACCTGGGGCGAGGACGACCGAAGAATCGGCTTTGCCTGGTTATATAACTGGGCGACCCAGAAACCGGTGGATTCCGCTTACTCGGGGGAAATGTCGCTCCCGCGTCGCTTTCATCTCAATGCGCAGCAGCGGCTATGCATGATGCCGGAGCTGCCGCCGGAATCATTGGTCGTCAGCCGCCATGCGCTGGATGACGGTGATATCTGGGTTAATGAGAAAGGCTGTAAAGCCGGCATTGTAACCTTTATGCCTGCCGGTGGTTTCCGTTTGACGTTAACGGGCGATAGCGGCCAGCAAATCATCCTCGAACAGGAGGGTAAAAATCTGACGCTATATGAAAAAGGCCGGGACGATGGGCGTTACCGCGCGCCGGTGCCCAGCGTCAGCGACGTCACGCTGTGTTTTGATGCCGGGATTGTTGAGGTCTTCGCAAATCAGGGCAGCGTATGCGGTACGCGACGCTATTACTCATGCAGTCAGCTCACCCGGATCCAGCTCTCCGGCGCGCCGGCACAGCTTACGCAATATCGCTCGACGTATTCGCAGGAATAAGCAAAGTCAAATTTAAGCGTTGATGTTCGATTTCTTATTATCATTAGAGGCGGTTTTTCATGGTACGTAAAAATTATTATGATGTTACGCAGTGGCACGTCGGCAACCCGTATGAGGATATTGGCGAAGTCATTAACAGTATTCTCGCCGATATTAAATCGCGACAAACGGAAACCGATATTAACGACGGGGGTAAACCGGGCGCCGCGATTTATATTCCGCCCGGCGATTATCATCTGAAGACGCAGGTCTTAATTGATATCAGTTATTTAAAAATTATGGGTTCCGGGCATGGTTTTGTCTCCTCGAGCATTCGCTTTAATACGCCGGCGGACGAGTGGGCGAATTTGCACGATATATGGCCGGGCGGGAGCCGTATTCTGGTCGATCTCTGCCCGCAGCCCGGCGATGATGAACACGCTGGCGCTGCATTTTACGTGAAACGCAGCGGGGCGCCGCGTATCAGTTCGGTGGCGTTCGAAAACTTCTGTATTGATGGTTTGCACTTTGTTGATGATGGGCTGGGAAACAACGACCCGGAAAATAGCTATACGAACGGCAAAACCGGGATTTATATCGCCAGCGCGCAGGATGCTTTCCGCATTACCGGGATGGGATTTATCTATCTGGAGCATGGCCTCACCACGTACAATAGCGATGCAATGGCGATCCATAATAACTTTATCGCCGAATGCGGTAACTGTATCGAGCTGCGTGGCGCCGGGCAGGCTTCAAAAATAACCGATAACCTGATTGGCGCGGGCTATAAAGGCTATTCTATTTATGCCGAAAATTTTGGTGGGCTATTAATTTCTACCAACAATATCTTCCCGCGCGGCGCAAGCAGCGTTCACTTATCGGGCGTGGTCCGCTCTAGCATCACCAGCAATCGATTCCATTCATTTTATCCGGGAATGCTCGTTCTCGAGAACAACTGTGCGGAGAATCTGATCTCAGCAAACCATTTCTTGCGCGATCGTGAACCCTGGCCGCCGATGCAGGCCTATGACAACGGCCTGGATGATGCCTATGGCTTGCTGCATATAAACGGCAGTAATAATTCGGTTATTGCCAATCATATTTCCGAAACGATTGATGTCCAGTATCTCAAGCCGCAGGGAATAAAACCGGTCATCATCCGCCTTGTTTCCGGCAAAGGGAATTATATTGCGAATAACCATATCGTGGCGACCACGGAGACTTCAGCGGCGCAGGCGCAGCCCTCCGAAGAGGATGCCTGCTTTGCGGCGCAGGTCAGCGCTTTGCTGACGACGGCCAGGTTAAAAGAACTCGATGCGGTCGCCGTGCAGGTAGAAAAAGAATCCGCGCAAAACACGATACTTGATAGCGGCAGTGACGCACAGGTGGTCATAGACCGAGCGCGTAATGCCTTCAGGGCGACACCGGTTGCTGGAAATTAATATTCACTCTGTTTGTTAATCCGTATAGCGAATGACGTTATTTAAGGAGGCAGATTACACTTTATTTCATTCATTCTTCTGCTAAATAAAAATCAAAATATAAAAGGTGAATATTTTTATTCACCTTATCCCACCTTTTACCTCTGGGAAAATAAAAATGAATAAAACAACATTATCAATAGCGCTAGGCTTGTGTTTAATGACGGGATCGGCGGTCGGAAAAAATAATCAACTGACGCTGGAACAACGAATGGAACAGCTTGAAGCGCGGCTAGCCGCCGCGGAAAGCCGGGCGACGGTAGCGGAAGGCCAGGTGCGGGATTTACAGGCGAAGCAGAATGCCGCGATTCAGGCGGCGCAAACCCGTGTGCCGGTAAACAGCGCGGCAGCAACCGCGGAGAGTAAAAAGAATCTTAGCGTCCCGGAGCTGAAATTATCCGGCTATGGCGATCTGAAAATCTACGGCGACGTGGAGTTCAACATGGACGCGGAAAGCAAACACGGCCTGCTGGCGATGACCAACGCCGATGTTGGCAGCGATCCCACCTACGATAAGTGGGATTTAAACGGCCGTATCCTGCTCGGCTTCGACGGTATCCGCAAAACGGATAACGGCTATTTTGCCGGTTTCTCTGTCCAGCCGCTGGCGGATATGACCGGCTCGATGAACCTCGACGACGCGGTTTTCTTCTTTGGTCAGGAGAACGACTGGAAGGTGAAAGTGGGGCGCTTTGAAGCGTACGACATGTTCCCGCTGAATCAGGACACCTTCGTCGAGCACTCCGGTAATACCGCCAACGACCTCTACAGCGACGGCCATGGCTATATCTATATGATGAAAGAGGGTCGCGGCCGCTCTGACGCAGGCGGCAACTTCCTGCTGAGCAAGCAGCTTGATAACTGGTATTTTGAGCTCAACACCCTGCTGGAAGACGGTACGTCGCTGTACGACAACGATGGCTATCATGGTCGCGATATGGAGCAGAAAAAGAACGTCGCCTATTTGCGCCCGGTGGTGTCATGGGCGAAAGACGAATTTTCCGTTGCCGCGGCCATGGAAGCGAACGTGGTGCAGAACGCCTACGGCTATAAAGATGCCCAGGGCAACTTTATCGATCAGTCGGGGCGCACCGGCTATGGCCTGACCATGACCTGGAACGGCCTGAAGCGCGACCCGGAGGACGGGGTGGTGGTGAATCTGAATACCGCTTATATGGACGCCAGCAACGAACAGGATTTTACCGCCGGGGTGAACGCGCTGTGGCGGCGCTTCGAGCTGGGATATATCTACGCGCATAACAAAATCAGCGATTATGCCGGGGTGATTTGCGAGAACGACTGCTGGATTAAGGATGAAGGCACCTACAATATTCATACCTTCCACGCGTCGTATCAAATTCCGAACGTGATGAATATGCAGAACTTTAATATCTATCTCGGCGCCTATTACTCCATTCTCGACAGCGACGAGAAGCTGAGCCAGGGGGATGATGACGATCGCTACGGCGCGCGGGTGCGCTTTAAGTACTTCTTCTAAGCGCTTGAAACGGCTGCCCCGCTCAGCACAACGGGGCAGCCATAGTTTTACTCCAGATAAAACACCTCTTTAAGCTCCGCGCTTACCGGACTGTTGTCCGGATTGGCAGGCATCACATCGCGCATATGCTGCCACCAGCGCTGGCACACCTCGGTCCCGGCGACGGCGTCCCAGCGCGCTTCGGATTCAATCTCCACCGTGGCGAACAGCAGATGGCGCTCTTTATCGAGATAAATCGCGTAGTGGTGCGCGCCGTGGGCTTTCAGCACCGCTTCAAGCTCCGGCCAGATGGGGTTATGACGGCGCTGATACTCTTCATGCGCGTCCGGGTTTACCTGCATCACGAAAGCTTTGCGGATCATAATGCCTCCAGATAGAGTTCGCGGACTTCATCGCGGCTGGCGGTGCGCGGATTGCACGGTGCGCACGGGTCGGCCAGCGCTTTATCCAGCCAGCCTTCAATATCGGCTTTGCTGACGCCAAGCTGGCTGAAGCCTTGCGGAATGCCGACGCGTTTGCTTAGCGCGCGGATGGCGTTGATGGCCTCCATGCTGGCCGCTTCATCGCTCATACCGCGAGTATCGACGCCCATCGCCTGCGCCACGCGCGCGAAGCGGGCAACCGCGTTCGGGCGATTAAAGTTTTCGATGATCGGCAGCAGGATGGCGTTGCACACGCCGTGCGGCAGGTTGTGGGTAGCGCCCGGCTGATGAGCCAGCGCATGCACCAGGCCAAGACCGGCGCTGTTAAACGCCATGCCCGCCAGATACTGGCCAAACGCCATCTGCTCGCGGGCTTCAAGATTGTGTCCGTCGTCCACGGCTTGCGGCAGCCATTGGTTGATCAGGCGAATCGCTTCCAGGGCATTGGCATCGGTCAGCGGGTGCGCGCCAACGGAAACAAAGGCTTCAATGGCGTGGGTCAGCGCGTCCATGCCGGTGGCGGCGGTAATGGACGGCGGGATATCCAGCATCACGCTGGCGTCATCGACGGCGATATCGGGAATGATATTGGGATCGATAATCACCTCTTTTACCTGGCGCTCGGCGTCGATAATAACCGCGTTGCTGGTCATCTCCGCCGCGGTGCCGGCGGTCGTGTTGATGGCCACCAGCGGCACGCCGGCGTTTTTCACTTTGCCGACGCCGGAATAGGCGGTCGATGGCCCCGGGTTGGCGGTGAGGATTTTTATCGCTTTGGCGGTATCAATCGGGCTGCCGCCGCCGAAGGCGATAAGGTAATCACACCCGGCCTCGCGATACGCCGCGTAGCCTTTTTGCACCAGCGCTTCCGTTGGGTTAGGGAACACCTCGTCAAACAGATGGTAAGACATCTGCTGTTCATCCAGGGCGGTAAACAGGCTGTCGAGCAGCCCCAGCTTCACCAGCTGGCCGTCGGTGACGATCAGCGCTTTGCCCCAGCGTTTACCCGCCACCAGCTTGACCATATCGCCGATTGCGCCCGCGCCATGGAGGCTGATTTTGGGCAGTGCCAACATAAAACTCATGATAATTCTCCTTAATGTTGATTTTGGGTAATCCGTTTCCCTTCACCCGCCCCCGGGTCGCGGCTGGCGCCTTACCCGGGCTACACGTACCGGTCAGATTAGGGTGAAGGGGAAATTAAATTCGTCTTCGCTGCATCATCCGCCGGGTAATAATCGGCAGCGAGATCACCACGATCAGCATCGCGCCGATGATGATCGACATCACGATCCCCGGCACGTTGAGCAGGCTCAGGCCAAACGTCACCAGCCCCATCAGGAAGGCGGCGATAATCACCCCCACCATGCTGCCGGAGCCGCCGAGAATATTGACGCCGCCGAGCACCGCCATCGTGACGACCGCCAGCTCCCAGCCCATCGCCAGCGTCGGGCGGGTGCTGCCGAGCCTCGAGGTCAGCAGGACCGCCGCCAGCCCGGCCATCAGCCCGACCAGCGCGAACAGCACCAGATTGTGGCGCTTGACGTTGATTCCGGAGAACCAGGCTCCGGTCGGGTTATTGCCGATGGCGTAGGTCCGGCGGCCAAAGTTGGTTTTATGCAGCAGGAAGGTAAAGGCGGCGGCGAGGAGGATAAACAGCGCGAACTCAAAAGAGAGCGCCCCCCACACGTAGCCCTGGCCGAACCAGGCGAAGCTGTCCGGGTAGTGATTGAGCGCCTTGTCGCCCAGCAGAATGTAGGTTATTCCGCGATACAGGCTCATGGTGCCGATGGTGATCACAATCGACGATAGGTTAAAGCGCGTCACCAGGATACCGTTGAACAGGCCGCACAGCAGCCCCACGCCCAGCCCGACGGCCACCAGCAGCGGCGTATCCATACCCGCCGCCGCGCAGAAGCCCATCGCCGTTGAGCTCAGCGCCATCGTCGAGGCTACCGAAAGGTCGATCTCTCTGGCGATAATCAGCATCGCCATCGGCAGCACGATGATCGCTTTTTCGGTAAAGTTAAACGTGGCGTCCGACAGGTTCCAGATATTAAGGAACCAGGGTGACGCCAGGGCGTTAACCACGAATACCGCCAGGGTTACCGCCAGCAGAAACCCTTCCCAGCACAGCAAGCGGCGCAGCGGCGACGGCGCGGCCGGGGCGCTTTTCATCTCTTCAGACATCATTATTTTGCTCATGATTTCACCGCCTGTTTCTGCCGCGCCAGCGCCGCGTTGCGCAGGATTAATCGTCCGCTAACTTTATTACCGCGTTCGTTAAGCAGCACCGCAATGACGATCACCGCGCCGGAAATGGCCATTTGCCAGAACGGCGAAATGCCAATCACCGGCAGCGCGTTATTGATAACGCCGAGGAACAGCGCGCCGCACAGGCAGCCGAGCACGCGACCGGTTCCGCCCATGGTGCTGATGCCGCCGATGACGCAGGCGGCGACCACCTGCAGTTCAAAACCGTTGGCGACATCGACATAGGCGACGGCGAAGCGCGAGATCCACAGATAGCCGCAGAACCCGGCCAGCGCGCCAGAGAGGCAGAAGCTGACAAACTGCATTTTCCCGGCGTTAATCCCGGTGTAGTACGCCGCCGTCGCGTTGCCGCCCGCGGTGTACAAGGCCCGGCCGGTGCGGCTGTAGCGGAGGAAATAGCCCACCAGCAGCAGCGCGGCGATGGCGCACCAGCTCAGCAGCGGCAGCCCCAGCAGCGAGGCGCGCGGCAGGCCGAGAAAATCGGCGCTCATCTGGTGCGAGTTGACCCAGCCGCCGTTGGAAAGCAGAAAGATAATCCCGCGATAAATACTCATGGTGCCCAGCGTGACCACGATGGCCGGAATGCCGAGCCGCCAGACCAGCAGGCCGTTAATCATCCCCATCAGCAGGCCAAGCAGGGTCGCCAGCGCCAGCAGCGCCGCCACCGGGATACCCGGATAGTGGGCGTTGAGCAGCGCGACGATCATCCCGGTCAGCGCCAGATTGGCGGCCATCGACAGATCGATGCCTTTGGTGAGCAGCACCATCATCTGGCCGAGGGCGAGGACGATCAGAATGGCGGTGTCGTTAAACATCTCCACCAGATTGCCCGGCGAGACGAACGACGGCGCCCGGCTGCCGATAGCGCCGATCAGCAAAACGATCACCGCCGCCAGCAGCGCTTCGCGGTGTTTAAGCAGTTGTTTACCCATTACGCTGCCTCCCGACCGGCGCCGCTGGCGGCGCTGACGATGGTTTCCGCCGTCGCTTCACCGGCGCGATACTCGGCCACCATCAGCCCTTCGTGCATCACGATAATCCGGTCGGCCATGCCCATCACTTCCGGCAGCTCCGAAGAGACCATAATGACCGCCAGCCCCTGGCTGACCAGCTCGGACATAAACTGGTGCACCGCCGCTTTGGAGCCGATATCGATGCCTTTAGTCGGTTCGTCGAGGATAATCACCTCGGGATGGGTCGCCAGCCATTTGCCGATCACCACTTTTTGCTGATTGCCGCCGGAAAGGGTTTCCACCGCCTGCCGCCAGCTAAAGGCCTTAACCTGCAGGCGCGAGGCGTACTCGTCCGCCAGCCGCCATTCGCGGGCGTCGTTAAGCACGCCGCCGGGGTTCAGTTTGCTGAGCTGCGGCAGGCTGATGTTCTGGGCGATCGGCAGGGCGATAATCGCTCCCTGCTTCTGCCGCTCTTCCGGCACGCAGACGATACCGGCGCCGATCGCGTCGGCCGGCTGGCGAAAGCGCATCGGTTTCCCCTTCAGCACGATATCGCCGGAAGAGGGATGCGAGACCCCGGAGAGCGCCTGCATCAGCTCGGTGCGCCCGGCGCCCACCAGCCCGTAAAAGCCAAGGATCTCCCCTTTGCGCAGGCTGAAGCTGATATGGGCGAACTCGGTGGGGTGGCAGAGGTCTTTCACCTCCAGCACCGTTTCCCCTGGGATACAATCGACTTTCGGGTAGGTTTGGGTAATCGCGCGGCCCACCATCATCGCCACCATCCGCTCTTCGGTGATGTCGTTGATCGCACCGGAGCTGACGTACACGCCGTCGCGCAGAATGGTGTAGTAGTCCGCCAGCTCGAAAATCTCATCGAACTTATGCGAGATAAACAGGATCGCTTTGCCGTCCTGCTTCAGGCGCTCAACGATCTGATAGAACTCCAGAATTTCATGCTGCGAGAGCGCGGCGGTCGGCTCATCGAGGATTACCACCTGAGCTTCAAAGGAGAGCGCCCGGGCGATGGCGACCATATGGCGCTGGGCGATACTGAGGGTTTTCAGCGTCGCGCGCGGGTCAATCTGTACCTCGAGGCGGGTGAGAATTTCGCTGGCTTTGCGGTGCATGGCGGGCCAGTCGAGCTTCTTCAGCAGGCCGCGATGCAGATACTGGCCGACAAAGATATTTTCGGTGACCGAGAGTTCGTCGAACAGCACGGTTTCCTGATGAATCGCGGTGATCCCGACCTTATGCGCCGACTCCGGGTTCGGCAGTTGGATAGGGATCGCTTTATAGAGAATCTCGCCCTCTTCGGGCTGATAAATGCCGGTCATCACTTTGACCAGCGTCGATTTCCCCGCGCCGTTTTCGCCGATTAAAGCGGTCACTTTGCCGGGCCAGAGATCGAGCTGTACGTTTTCAAGAGCGCGCACACCGGGAAAAACCTTGGTGATGCCCTTTAGCGACAGCAGTGGGGTGGATGCTGACATGATAGTTCTCTGTAAAATCACCCCTCACCCTAACCCTCTCCCCAAAGGGGCGAAGGAACCGTTCAGTGCTCGCTGGCAGCAGTGCGCAGAGGGCCTGACTTTCTCCCTCTCTTTTTGGAAGAGGGCCGGAGTGAGGAAACAGGGTTAGAAAATTTTCGAGAACTTATCGATGTTGCTCGCATCGTAGACGAACGGTTCGGCCATCGCGCCGCTACCGTCGGCGTCCAGCTTCACTTTGCCCAGCTTGCCCATATTGGCTTCGGTTTTGGTCGCCGTGCCTTTGACTAAATCGTCGGCCAGATACGTGGCGGCGTAGCCGAGGTCAATCGGGTTCCAGATGGCGAAGCTTTTGCTGGCGCCGGACTTAATCGCCCCGGCCATTTCCGACGGCAGCCCCAGCCCGGTGACGTAGACCTTGCCGATTTTGCCCTGATCTTTCACCGCCTGCGCGGCGGCCACGATCCCCACCGACGAAGGCGAAACAATCACTTTCAGGTCAGGATATGACTTCAGCAGGCCCACCGCTTCGCGGTAGCTTTTATCCGACAGATCGTCACCGTAGGCGACGGTCACCAGATTGACGGACGGATACTGCGGCAGCACCTTTTTCATCTCCTCAATCCAGATGTTCTGGTTGGTGGAGGTTGGGGTGGCGCTTAAAATCGCCACATCGCCTTTTTCCACGTTCAGCGCCTTCAGCGCATCGGCGGCGAGCTTAACGTTGGTTTCGCCAATCAAGGCGTTATTGGACGGATTAAGATGGATCTGGCGTCCCGCCGGCGCGACGCCGGAGTCCCAGGAGACCACCTTAATGCCGCGCTGCATCGCTTTTTTCAGTACCGGCACCACGGCGTCGGGATCGTTAGCGGAAATGGCGATCGCATCCACCCCTTGGGCGATCAAACCATTCAGCACTTCGATCTGCGCTTCGGCGGTGGTGGTGGTCGGGCCGGTATAGATCACTTTGACATCGCCTAACTCTTTGGCCGCTTCCTGCGCGCCGACGTTCGCTGCTTCGAAGAATCCATTTCCCAGTGATTTCGCCACGAGGGCGATTTTGACTTCGGCTAAAGCGGAACCGGACAACGCCAGGATGGCAACGGTGAGGATCAAGCTTGTGTTTGTTTTCATTGCTTTTACTCCACATGAGTTAGTTTGTAGGGTTTGCAGGTGATTTTTTCGCCCCGTCTCGGTGAGCGGGGCGCGATGTTGTTATGGATAAAGGTCTAACGCGGACTGCAGGGGGTGAACGTTGAAGCGTTTGCCAAGGGCGACCAGCTCTTCGCGGGTGATGGTTTGTTTCATCCCGCCCATTGAGTAAACTTTCACCAGCACCTCGGCGGATTTCTCAGCGGTATCGATCAGGCCGAAGGTTTCGTCCAGATTGGGGCCGCTGCCGAAAACGCCGTGGAACGGCCACAGCACCAGCGAATGTTTCTGCATCGCCTCGGCGGTGGCCTGGCCGATTTCGTCGGTGCCCGGCACCATCCACGGCAGGATGCCGACGCCGTCCGGGAAGACCACCAGGCATTCGGTACTCCCTTCCCACAGCTTGCGGGTAAACAGATCGCTGTTGTTCTCCAGCACGTAGGTCAGGGCGATCAGATTGGTGGCGTGGCAGTGCATGATCACCCGGTCTTTACCGTTGGTCAGCCGGATGCGCTCGCTGTGCGACAGGAAGTGCGCCGGCAGCTCGGATGTCGGTACCGCATCGTTGGTCAGGCCCCAAAGAATATGGTATCCCGCGCCGTCGCTGTCGACTTTCACCACCCCGAGGTTCGCCGCCGGGTCGAGCTGGACGTTACGGAAGAATTTACCGGAACCGGTGACGATAAACGGCTGGTTAGCCAGCGTCGGCATCGGCTGGCTCAGGGCGATATAGCGCGGTTTGGCGTGGAAATCCGCCGCGTAGGGTTCGATATCCGCTTCGTCGAGGCGCAGCGTCAGGTTGCCGCCGTTGCGCTCGTCCCAGCCTTTCAGCCAGGCGTCAGAAGTGGCTTTAATCATGCCCTGGACGAACCAGGCGTCGATAATGGTCTGCATAGTCTTGTCTTTCCTGTTGATTCGGCGCGGGGTTGGCCCCTCGCCCTGAATATGTGCGAGCCCCCGGATTGCGCCGTAAACGGCTTATCCGGGCTACCGGTTTGTAGCCCGGCCGCGACCCGGGGAACGTCCGGGCTTTACCCGCGCTGGCTCAGAACCGCATTCTCATAAGCGCGTACGTTATCCAGCCACTGGCTGCCTGCCGGCGTATCGTGACGCTGACAGTACATCTCCCAGATGGCCTGCCACGGCAGGCACTTCTGCTCTTCCAGCAGCGCCAGGCGGGCGGTGTAATCGCCGTCGAGCTCCAGCTGACGCAGCTGCCCGGTCGGTTCCAGCAGGGCGCGCAGTAGGGCTTTCTTCATATTGCGGGTACCAATCACCCACGCCGCGATGCGGTTAATCGAAGCGTCGAAGAAATCGAGACCGATATGCACGCGGTCGAACAGATCGTGACGGATGATTTCGCTGGCGATGGCCTGGGTTTCGTCATCCAGCAGCACCACGTGGTCGCTGTCCCAGCGTACCGGACGGCTGACGTGCAGCAGCAGACGCGGGATATAGAGCATGGCGGCGGAGATTTTGTCGGAGATGACCTCCGTCGGGTGGAAGTGGCCGGCATCCAGGCACAGGGCGGTCTGGCGGCTGGTGGCGTAGCCCATATAGAACTCATTGGAGCCGACGGTGTAGCTTTCCGCGCCGATACCGAACAGTTTGCTCTCGACGGCATCAATGTGGTGCGCCGGGTCCAGCTTTTCGCTGATCACTTCATCGAGCGCGTTCAGCAGGCGCTGGCGCGGCGCGAAGCGGTCAACGGTAATATCCTTCATGCCGTCCGGGATCCAGATATTCATTACCGACGGCGTGCCCAGCTGCTCGCCGAAGTAAGCGGAAATACGGCGGCTGGCCTTGCAGTGATCGATCCAGAACTGGCGGATTTCATCGTTGGCGTGCGACAGCGTAAAGCCGTCAGCGCTTAGCGGATGCGAGAAGCAGGAGGGGTTAAAATCGAGCCCCAGCTTGTTGGCTTTCGCCCACTCAACCCAGTTTTTAAAGTGCTCCGGCTTAATTTCATTGCGCGGCACCGGCGCGTCGGATTCGAGATAGAGCGCGTGCAGGTTCAGACGTTTTGGCCCGGGGATCAGGCTCAGCGCCTGCTCAAGGTCGGCGCGCAGCTCGCTGGCGTTACGCGCTTTACCCGGGTAGTTGCCGGTGGCCTGAATACCGCCGGTCAGGCTTCCTTCCGGGTTTTCGAAACCGACGACGTCATCGCCCTGCCAGCAGTGCATGGAAACGGGCAGGCGATCCAGCTGGCGCAAGGCCTCCTCGACGTCCACGCCGACGCTGGCGTAGCGCTGTTTGGCAATTTCCCAGGCTTGTTCAAGTTGAGTGGTCATGCGCAAAGCTCCTTGGTCTGTTGTGGCTGAAACTGCGCGACGAAGCGGGCAATTTCACTTTCAGGATTGGGGGTAAAGGTGGTGAGGGCGTAGTTTTGCCGCACCACCTGACGGAATTCATCGACGTTGTGCAGCTCGTCCAGGGTCATCAGCTGAATGCCGATATTGCCCAGGGTGGAGGCCTCAACCGGGCCGGCGGTCACGGTGATGCCGCAGGCGTCGGCGCACAGCTGGTTGAGCAGTTCGTTCTGGCAGCCGCCGCCGACAATATGCAGCTGGCTGAACGGCTGACCGCGCAGCGCCGCCAGCTCGTTAAGCACCCGGGCATAGAGCAGCGCCAGGCTGTCAAAAATACAGCGCGCCAGCTCGGCGTCGGTATCGGGAACCGGCTGCCCGGCTTCGCGGCAGGCGGCCTGGATTTCCGCGCTCATGTTGTCCGGGTTGATAAAGCGGTCATCGTTGCAGTCAATGACGAAGCGGCAGGCCGGAAGCGCAGCGGTACGCGCGATCAGCGCCGGCAGGTCGCCGACGTTTTGCTCCTTGAGCACCCGCTGCAGCAGCCACAGGCCCATAATATTTTTCAGCACCCGATAGCGGCCTTCGGCACCGCCTTCGTTGGTGATATTGGCCCTTAGCGCCGCATCGCTGGTGCAGGGGGTTTTGCTCTCAAAGCCCATCAGCGACCAGGTGCCGGAAGAGAGATACGCGGCGTTTTTGCTGGCCAGCGGCGAGGCGATAACCGCGCTGGCGGTATCGTGGCTGGCGACGGCGACCACCGGGATGTTATTGCCCTGCGGGCAAATCCAGTGGCCAATAACGTTGCCGGGATGGGTCGGCGTTCCGAACCAGTCGCGCGGCGCGCCGCTCCAGTTCAGCAGATCCTCGTCCCAGCTATCGCTGTTGATGTTGACCAGCTGCGTGGTGGTGGCGTTGGTGTATTCCCAGTTCATGTTGCCGGTCAGGCGGAAGCTAAAGTAGTCCGGGATCAGCAGCGCATGCGCGGCCTGGCTGACCCGCTCCGGCTGCTGTTCAACCAGCGCGCGCAGCTGATAAAGGGTATTAAACGGCAGAAACTGAATACCGCTGCGGCGGTAGATCTCCGCCCGGCCCAGCTGCTCTTCGGCATGGCGCATCAGGCCCTGGGTGCGGGAGTCGCGATAGGAAACCGGCAGGCCGACGCGCTGACCCGCTTTATCCAGCAGGACATAATCCACGCCCCAGGTATCGATGCCGATGCTGTCGATCAGGATGCCCTGTTCGCAGACCTTCTCCAGACCGCGGCGAATTTCCCCTTCCAGGCTATCGAGATCCCAACAGTCGAAGCCATCCACCTTTTGCAGGCTATTGGTAAAACGGTGAATTTCACGCAGCGCCAGCGTTTGCTGGCCGGGCTGATAACCGGCGAGCATCACCCGCCCGCTGGAGGCGCCTAAATCGACGGCGACACAATGACGAAAACTCATGGGAAGATCCTTGTGAAAATCATTGCATGCAGTCTAAAAAAGTCGCGTCGGGCTCACCTTCTTGTTACTGACAGGGAAAATTGGCCGCTGGCAAGAAAGCAAAGGTGACCGTGAGGGAGGTCACAGTTTCGTTTTCTCCGCGCTGGGGTGAGGGATGTGATGTTGTCCGCAGTTCCCGATCTTTCCCGTCATTTCTTGAAAAAGCGGCAGGCTTTACGAATTTTGCGGTCAAAAATTGAAGGCCGGATCGCCGACCCTTAATTACTATTTGCTCCACTGATTGATAACTTTTCTCATCTCGAGGAGCGGCTATGACTATGTTGCACAGTGTGGATTTCTTTAAGTCCGGCGTTTCAGCTGTCGCCATTGAGCCGCGGCTCCCGCAATCCGCTTTTCCTGAGCATCACCATGATTTTCATGAGATTGTTATTGTGGAGCACGGCACCGGGATTCACGTTTTCAACGGCCAGCCCTACACCATCAGCGGCGGCTCGGTCTGCTTTATTCGCGATCACGATCGCCATCTCTACGAGCACACGGATAATTTATGCCTGACTAACGTGCTCTATCGCGCGCCGGACGCGTTTCGCTTTTTGTCCGGCCTGAACGCGCTGTTGCCGCAGGAGCAGGAAGGGAACTACCTCTCGCACTGGCGGGTGAATCAGAATGCGTTGCAGCAGGTGCGCAAGATTGTGGAGCAGATGGAGAACGTTGGCGCGGATGCGGATATGCACGCCATCGCCAGCCGCGAGATTTTATTTATGCAGCTGCTGGTGCACCTGCGTAAAAGCAGCCTCGCCGAAGGGGCCGCCAACAACGACGCGCGGCTCAACCATTTAATGGCCTGGCTGGAAGACCATTTTGCCGAAGATATTTGCTGGGAAGAGGTGGCGGCGCGCTTTTCGCTCTCCTTGCGAACCCTGCACCGTCAGTTAAAACAGCAAACCGGGCTGACGCCGCAGCGCTATCTGAATCGGGTGCGGTTGATGAAAGCGCGCCATCTGCTGCGCCATAGCGATGACAGCGTGACCGATATCGCCTATCGCTGCGGATTCGGCGACAGTAACCACTTTTCGACGCTTTTCCGCCGCGAGTTTGACTGGTCTCCGCGCGATATTCGCCAGGGGCGCGACGCCATTCTTCAGTAACGGGAGAGCAGTCAACGTTTTGACAGACATAAACGCGAATAATGAAACGTTATTCACGTCCGGAGTTGATGTCGTGGCAGGTCAGCTGATTCTTCGCAAAGATGAATTTTTTGCCTCTCCCGCTCAGGCGGTGGCGGTGGCGGATCGCTATCCGCAAAACGTCTTCGCCGAGCACACCCATGAGTTCTGCGAACTGGTGCTGGTGTGGCGGGGTAACGGCCTGCACGTCCTGAACGATCGCCCGTGGCGCATTACCCGCGGCGATCTGTTCTATATCCGCGCGGAAGATAAACACTCCTACGCCTCGGTGAACGATCTCGTCCTGCAAAACGTCATTTATTGCCCGGACCGGCTGCGGCTTAACTTTGACTGGGCGGCGCACATTCCCGGCCTGTTTGGCACCCCGTGGTTCCGCACTGGCGGATTGGCAGCAGCGGCATGGCCCAGGTCAGGCAGGTGATTACCCAGCTGGAGCATGAAAGCAGCCGCAGCGATGCGCAGGCCAATAATATGGCCGAACTGCTGTTTGCGCAGCTGGCGCTTATACTTCAGCGCTATCGCTACGCCACCGATAATCTGGCGGCGACCCAAAGCGAAGCGCTGCTCGATAAGCTGCTCACCGAGCTGGCGGGCAGCCTCAATCGTCCTTTCTTTCTTGACCGTTTTTGCGAGCGCGAAGGGTGCAGCGAACGCGCGCTGCGCCAGCAGTTTCGTCAGCAGACGGGGATGACCATCAACCACTACCTGCGCCAGCTGCGCATCTGTCACGCGCAGTATCTGCTGCAGCATACCGAACGGCTGATTGGCGAAGTGGCGATGCAGTGCGGGTTTGAAGACAGCAACTACTTTTCGGTGGTGTTTAACCGCGAGATAGGCATGACGCCGGGGCAGTGGCGGCAGCGCAGTCGCACCGCCGCCTGACGACGCTAGTTCGCCATTCCCAGACCAACGATATTGGCGGCGATAATAATTACCACGCAGCCGAGGCTGAGGACGCCCACCGGACGACGACCGGCGTTGTTCCACTCTTTCAGTATCAGACCCACCAGGCCGCCGCACAGCACGTAGAAGCTCATATGCAGCATCCAGCTCATGTAGTCGTACTGCGCCGGAATGCTGGCGTGGCCCCAGGCGTAGAAAAAGAACTGCAGATACCACATCAGGCCGCCTAACGCCGAAAGCAGGATATTGCTGATGATGAGCGGTTTTGCCAGCGAGAAGTCGGCTTTTATCGACAGGTTTTTTACTTTTGCCAGACGGATAAAGCAGAAGCCGAGGTTGACCAGCGCGCCGCCGCCCATGATCACCACATAGCTTGGCAGCGCGGTGTAGAGCGGATCAACGCCGAGCGCGGCGGCGGCTTCATGCATCGGCTTGGCGGCGTTCATGGCGAACGACATACCGGCCGAGAAGATGCCGCACATCACCGCCAGCAGCAGCCCCTTTTTCAGGTTGAAGTCTTCGGCTTTGATGCCCATTTTGCGCTCTTTCAGCTGGCCTGCGCGGGTGACGATACCCACGCCAATCACCGCGACCAGCACGCCGAGCAGCGTCATCTGGCCGCCTTTAGTGTTAATGAGAACATCAAACTGACCGTTAAGAATCGGCGTCATTAACGTGCCGACAATCAGCGTGATACCAATGGCGATGCCGATCCCCATCGACATCCCCAGGTAACGCATCGTCAGGCCGTAGTTGATATTACCGATACCCCACATGGCGCCGAACAGGAAAACGGGCAGCAGAGTGGAGGCGTTAAAAGAACCGTAATAGGCCCAGAAATCGGGCAGCAGCATGGCGCTGATGGCCCAGGGGAGGATCAGCCAGGAGACAATACCGCCGATAGACCACATGGTTTCCCAGGACCAATGTTTAACTTTCTTGAACGGGGCATAGAAACAGGCTGCACTGGCCGCACCTATCAAATGCCAAAAAATACCCATCGTAATCGCGTGATTCATTGATTTTATCCTCATCTATTTTTTATCGGATAAATCTTCTTCCGACCCGATGAGTGTAAAAATCGGTCAGTTTTTCCGCCTTTAAGCTGTTGCCACCCGAAGCCTGAACCTGGCAACCAAAAACTTAATTAGTTGTTCTGTATCACAAAACGACATCTATTACCCGTTGTTATAACCTTATTAAAAATACGGCATTGATAAGCGTTTTCAATATCATTTAATTAACTATAATGAACCAACTGCTTACGCGGCATTAACACTTTCCGCCGCTCGACAATAATGGAGATGATTATGAGTTATACACTGCCTGCCCTGCCGTACGCTTATGACGCCCTGGAACCGCATTTTGACAAGCAGACGATGGAAATCCATCACACTAAACACCACCAGACCTACGTAAATAACGCTAACGCAGCGCTGGAAAGCCTGCCTGAATTCGCGAGCCTGTCCGCAGAAGAGCTGATTACCAAACTGGATCAGCTGCCGGCAGACAAAAAAACCGTGCTGCGTAACAACGCAGGCGGCCACGCTAACCACAGCCTGTTCTGGAAAGGCCTGAAAACCGGTACCACCCTGCAGGGCGACCTGAAAGCGGCTATCGAGCGTGATTTCGGTTCCGTTGACAACTTCAAAGCGGAATTTGAAAAAGCGGCGGCGACCCGTTTCGGCTCCGGCTGGGCGTGGCTGGTGCTGAAAGGCGACAAGTTGGCGGTGGTTTCTACCGCTAACCAGGACTCCCCGCTGATGGGCGAAGCGATCTCCGGCGCTTCCGGCTTCCCGATTATTGGCCTGGACGTGTGGGAACACGCTTACTACCTGAAATTCCAGAACCGCCGCCCGGACTACATCAAAGCGTTCTGGGACGTGGTGAACTGGGACGAAGCCGCAGCGCGTTTTGCCGCCAAAAAATAAGTTTGCATTGTGCTGAGCGAGAAGCGAGTCTGATGACTCGCTTTTTTTATATCCGCAGCAAAGGAGCAGCGATGCACTATCCGGTGAATGTCTTTGTGGGCAAGGTAAGGGATTATGACGGCAGCCGTCCAAGCGCCATCGGTAAAATTCAGGTCGATGGTGAACTGACCCTTGGCGATTTGGGGCTGGAGGGCGATGAGCAGGCGGAGAAGAAAATTCACGGCGGGCCGGACCGCGCGCTGTGCCACTATCCCCGTGAACACTACGCCCACTGGGCCCGTGAGCTTCCGCAGCAGGCGGATCTTTTCTGCGCCCCGGCGTTTGGCGAAAATCTCTCGACCGAAGGGCTGACCGAAAAAAACGTCTACATTGGCGATATCTTCCGCTGGGGAGAAGCGCTGATTCAGGTCACCCAGCCGCGATCGCCGTGCTTCAAGCTCAACTATCACTTTGCCGTCAGCGATATGGCGCAGCTTATGCAAAACAGCGGCAAAACCGGCTGGCTGTATCGGGTGGTGGCGGGCGGGCAGGTGTCCAGCGATGCGCCGCTGGCGCTGGTTTCCCGGCTCAGCGACGTGAGCGTTCACGAAGCGGGCGCCATCGCCTGGCAGATGCCGTTTGATGATGAGCAGTACCACCGTCTGCTCTCCGCGGCGGGGCTGTCGGTAAGCTGGAGCCGTACCATGCAGAAACGGCGCCTGAGCGGGAAGATCGAAAATAATTCGCGGAGATTGTGGGGGAAATAGCGCTTCCGTGCGCGTTCCCGGATGGCGGCGCGTTGCGCCTTACCCGGGCTACCCGTTTTGAACCCGGCCCGGTGAAGCCAGGCCGGGGGGATCAGGTGCGCTTGTACAGCGGCAGCCAGAGGGTTAAGCGCAGGCCGCCCAGCGGGCTGTCGTCGGCCTTCACCCAACCGCGATGCTGTTGAATCGCCGCCTCGACAATCGCCAGCCCCAGGCCGGTACCGCCAGACTCGCGGTCGCGCGCCTCATCGGTACGGTAGAACGGGCGGAAAATCTGCTCGCGATCCTCCGGACTCACGCCCGGGCCGTCATCATCGACGTTCACCGTGATGCCGTCTTTATCCACTGAGAAGCTTACCGAAATTTTAGTATGCGAGTAGCGCAGCGCGTTACGCACGATATTCTCCAGCGCGCTTTCCAGCGCATTGGGGTTACCGTACAGCGGCCACGGCCCCGGCGGATACTCGACGGTGAACGATTTCCCCATCTGTTCGGCTTCAAAGGCGGCGTTATCCAGCACCTCACCCCACAGCTGGTTGGCTTTCACCGTTTCGCTCACCAGCGCGGTTTTCGCCTGATTGCGCGACATCACCAGCAGGTCGTTGATCATGCTATCCAGCCGGTGCGCTTCCATCTCAATACGCTCCAGCTCTTTGCTTTCCCCGCTGCGGCGGCGCAGCAATGCGGTGCCTAACTGCAGGCGGGTCAGCGGCGTGCGTAGTTCGTGCGAGATATCGGACAGCAGACGATGCTGGCTGGACATCATGCGCTCCAGCGCGGTCACCATCTGGTTAAAACTGGTCCCGGCGGCTAAAAACTCCTGCGGACCGGCTTCCAGTTCCGGATGCTGACGCAGGTTGCCCTGGGCGACTTCATCGGCGGCATTTTTGAGCTTACGCGCGGGTTTCGCCAGGCTCCACGCCAGCCATAGCAGCAGCGGGGCGCTGACTAACATCGTGACGATCAGCAGCAGTAGCGGCCGGTCGAACAGCAGATTGATGAAGTCTGATTGTGACGTATTGGCAGGACGAATCAGATAGAGCTGGTAGTTATCTTCTCCATCCCTGACGGAAAAAGGCCCGACCATTTCCAGACGACCATAGCGCTTTTTCTGCGGATGGTCGGCGTTATCCGCCTGGCCGATAAAGTTGCGGATAATCTGCATTTCGTTGCGTTCGGCACCGATAACGCGACCTTCGCTGGTGACCAGCAGCAAACGCTGGCCCGGCGGAGCCCACTTATCGATGGCGCGAAACAGACGACGCCACCACATCAGGTCGTTTGGCGGATCGTTCGCCAGTTCGGCCTCGACGTGCTGTTCAATCATGATGCCCTGACGTTGCTCGCTCTCCAGCAGCTCGGTCATCTGGCGCGAGTCCAGCTTCGGCAGCATCAGAACCAGCATCAACACCAGCGCCAGCGTGAGCCAGAAAATAGCGAAGATGCGTGCGGTTAAACTTCCAATCATGAAGCCGATACCATCAGATAGCCGCGTCCGCGCAGGGTTTTAAACCACGGATGGCCGTCTTTGCGCTCCGGCAGCTTGCGCCGCAGGTTGGAGATGTGCATATCGATCGCGCGATCGAATGGCGTCAGGCGTTTACCCAGCACTTCCTGGCTAAGATGCTCACGCGATACCACCTGGCCAAGATGCTGCGCCAGAAGATAGAGCAGGGTGAACTCGGTGCCGGTCAGCTCCAGGGTCAGACCATCGAAGCTGGCTTCCTGGCGGCCGGGGTTAAGGCTTAGCGCATCCACTTCCAGCGTCGGTGAACCGGCTTCGGTTGTCTGCTGCTGCTCGCTCCAGTGCGACCGGCGCAGAATCGCGCGTATACGCGCCACCAGCTCACGATCGTTGAACGGCTTAGGCAAATAATCGTCCGCGCCCAGCTCGAGGCCGAGAACGCGATCCAGCTCGCTCCCGCGGGCCGTTAGCATGATAACCGGGGTCTGGTGTGTCTGACGCAACTCTTTGAGCGTGTCGATACCGTTTTTCTTCGGCATCATCACATCAAGCAAAAGTAAATCGATGCTGTCGTCCAGAAGGGCCAGCGCCTGTTCCCCATCATGGGCGACGAGCACATTAAAACCTTCCATATCGAGCAGCTCTTTTAACAGGGAGGTGAGCTCCCGGTCATCATCTACTAACAGGATTTTATTCATTGTTTAAATACCTCCGAGGCAGAAATTACGTCATCAAGGCTCGCTAATCCATGACTTTACGTTGTTTTACACCCCCTGACGCATGTTTGCAGCCTGCATCGTAAACTCTCTATCGTTGAATCGCGACACAAACGTTTTGGGAGTATGTGATGCGCAATGTTATCGCTGCCGTCATGGCCTCAACGCTGGCGCTAAGTGCATATAGCCAAGCCGCTGAAGTCGTCACCAGCGTTAACTGGCTTCCCGGAGACGAAGGGGTCCAGCGCAGCAGCCAGAGCCATATGTTTGACGGCATAAGTTTAACTGAACACCAACGGCAACAGTTACGAGATCTTATGCAGCGGGCACGCCACGACAGGCCACCCGTTAATGTTAGCGAAATGGAGACAATGCATCGCCTTGTCACCGCAGAAAATTTTGATGAAAACGCTGTACGCGCTCAGGCAGATAAGATGGCGCAGGAACAGGTTGCCCGCCAGGTTGAAATGGCAAAAGTTCGCAACCAGATGTATCACCTGCTAACGCCAGAGCAGCAAGCGGTTTTAAACGCTAAGCACCAGCAACGAATGGATCAGTTGCGTGAGGTTGCACGGATGCAAAAAGGCTCAGCGATGATGCTTTCGAGTAGTAGCAATACCCTGCAACCCCAGTAACAACCCTGTTTTCCTTGCCATAGACACCATCCCTGTCTTCCCCCACATGATGTGGGGGTTTTTTTTGCCCGTTATTCAGCGCCCTCCTGGCTCCCCGTCCCGGTAAAAGATCGGGTTATACTAAGCGCATCGCGAAGTAAGGAGCGTTTATGAATCAATCTTATGGGCAGCTGGTGAGCCGCGCGGCGATTGCGGCGACGGTGATGGCCTCTGCGTTACTTTTGATCAAGATTTTTGCATGGTGGTATACCGGGTCTGTGAGTATTCTGGCGGCGCTGGTTGATTCACTGGTGGATATCGCCGCCTCGTTGACCAACCTGCTGGTGGTGCGTTATTCGCTGCAGCCTGCCGATGAAGAACATACCTTTGGCCATGGTAAAGCGGAATCGCTGGCCGCGCTGGCGCAAAGTATGTTTGTCTCCGGCTCGGCGCTGTTTCTGTTCTTGACCGGTATTGATCATCTCGTTCGTCCTGAGCCGATGAATGCGGCGGGCGTAGGGATGGTGGTGACGCTGATTGCGCTGGTCAGCACGCTGCTGCTGGTCACGTTCCAGCGCTGGGTCGTAAGAAAAACACAAAGTCAGGCGGTACGGGCGGATATGCTTCATTATCAGTCTGATGTTATGATGAACGGCGCAATTCTGGTGGCGCTGGCCCTCTCCTGGTACGGCTGGCACCGTGCTGATGCGCTGTTTGCATTAGGTATAGGCGTCTATATTTTATATAGCGCGCTGCGCATGGCTTATGACGCCGTTCAGTCGTTGTTAGACCGTGCGCTTCCTGATGAGGAACGCCAGGAAATTATCAATATCGTGACCGCGTGGCCAGGCGTCAGCGGGGCGCACGATCTACGAACGCGGCAGTCAGGGCCGACTCGCTTTATTCAGATTCATTTGGAAATGGAAGATAACCTCCCGCTGGTTCAGGCACACGTGATTGCCGACCAGGTGGAGCAGGCGCTGTTGCTCCGTTTTCCCGGGTCCGATGTCATTATCCACCAGGACCCCTGCTCTGTGGTGCCGTTAGGGCGGCAGGGTGTTTTATGATCTTTAGGTTATAGTCTGTAAACTCGATGTAAAAGTGTGGGGCGGATCGGCATTTTTTGTATAAATTACCGCCATTTGGTCTGACCTGAATCAATTCAGCCAGAAGCGTTTGATATACTATTGCAATTATCGTTGTGCACTCCTCGTGAGGGGCGCTTCAGGCAACAGGATTATTTTTTGCTTCCTAAGTTCAGAGGTAGTCATGATTAAGAAAATCGGTGTGTTGACAAGTGGCGGTGATGCCCCGGGCATGAACGCAGCAATTCGTGGCGTTGTGCGTGCGGCATTAACGGAAGGTCTGGAAGTTTTTGGAATCTATGACGGTTACCTCGGCCTGTATGAAGATCGTATGGTTCAGCTCGACCGCTACAGCGTTTCCGACATGATCAACCGCGGCGGCACCTTCCTGGGGTCGGCGCGTTTTCCAGAATTCCGCGAAGAACATATTCGCGCCGTCGCGATTGAAAATATGAGAAAGCGCGGCCTGGATGCGCTGGTGGTTATCGGTGGTGACGGTTCCTATATGGGCGCCGTGCGTCTGACTGAGATGGGCTTCCCCTGCATCGGTCTGCCGGGCACCATCGACAACGATATTAAAGGCACCGACTATACCATCGGCTTCTTTACCGCATTGAGCACCGTGGTAGAGGCCATTGACCGCCTGCGTGACACCTCTTCCTCCCACCAGCGTATTTCCGTTGTTGAAGTGATGGGCCGCTACTGCGGCGATCTGACCCTGGCGGCAGCTATCTCCGGCGGCTGTGAGTTCATCATGGTGCCTGAGGTTGAATACACGCGCGACGACCTGGTTTCAGAAATTAAGGCGGGTATCGCGAAAGGCAAAAAACACGCGATTGTGGCGATTACCGAGCATATGTGCGACGTCGACGAGCTGGCTCACTACATCGAGAAAGAGACCGGCCGTGAAACGCGTGCCACCGTACTGGGCCACATTCAGCGCGGCGGCTCTCCGGTTCCTTATGACCGTATTCTGGCATCCCGCATGGGCGCGTACGCGATTGACCTGCTGCTGCAGGGCTTCGGCGGCCGCTGCGTCGGTATTCAGAACGAGAAGCTGGTTCACCACGACATTATCGACGCTATCGAAAACATGAAGCGTCCGTTCAAAAGCGACTGGCTGGATTGCGCTAAGAAACTGTACTAAGCCTCCGGCGGAAATAAAAAGGCCTTCTCAGAGAGAAGGCCTTTTTTATGGGCGGGACGCTACTCGATATCCAGGGCATCCTCGGAGAGGATAATCCCGGTATTATCGGCGTAGAGATGGTCGCCGGAAAAGAAGGTGACGCCGCCGAAGTTGACGCGCACGTCGCTTTCGCCGATACCTTCACCTGCGGCCCCTACGGGGATGGCCGCCAGCGCCTGGATGCCGATATCCAGCTCTTCCAGATCGTCAACCTGACGCACAGCGCCATAGACGACCAGCCCTTCCCACTCGTTTTGTACGGCCAGACGCGCCAGGTCAGCGTCAATCAATGCGCGTCGAACGGAACCACCGCCGTCAACCAACAGGACATGGCCACGGCCGTTCTGTTCGAGCATATCGTAGAGCAACCCGTTATCCTCGAAACATTTTACCGTGATGATTTGTCCACCAAACGACGAGCGCCCCCCAAAGTTGGAGAACAGAGGTTCCACGACGTTGACATCCTCCTGGTAGATGTCACAAAGCTCGGAAGTATCGTATTTCATAGGCTTAACGTTCAGTTGCTGCGAGAATTTTCAGTATATCGCGTGAATCGTACTGTTGGCAAAATCATCAATTGTTAATTGATATTTGTCAGTTAACCCACAAGCCGGCTGCAAATAATTCCGATAACAAACAGCAGGTTGGTCAGCAGCGCCCCTTTAACCGTTCTTTCGAGCATTGGACGCATGGCGACAGGGTCGCGTTCGCGCATCACATAACGCGCCTGTTTGACCAGCAGCGGCGTTGCCAGCAGGAACAGCCAACCCCACGGATTATGCAGCGAGAGAAGGTTAAACAGCGCCAGGCACAGCAGCGCGCCAAACAGCAGGCAGGCGTGGTAGCGGCGAGCGTTAACCGGCCCCAGGCGCACGGCGAGGGTGTTTTTACCGTTTTCACGATCGCTGTTGATATCACGCAGGTTGTTAATATTCAGCACCGCCGTTGCCAGCAGGCCGCAGGCGGTGGCGGGTAAGAAAATAACCGCTTCAACGCTGTGCGCCTGGAGGTACCAGCTCCCGACCACGCTAAGCCAGCCGAAGAACACCAGCACGGAGATATCGCCAAGGCCGATGTAGCCGTAAGGACGAGTGCCGACGGTGTAGGTAATGGCGGCCACGATCGATAGCCCGCCAAGCACCATAAAACCGATAAAATCGGCCATGGTTTGCCAGGCCAGGAACAGCAGCGCCAGGCCAGAAAGGCAAATCAGCGCTACGGTGAGTATCAACGCGCGTTTCATCTGCGCCTGGGTAATTGCCCCTTTCTGCATCCCGCGCAGGGGGCCGATACGGTCAGGTTTATCGCTGCCTTTTACCGCGTCGCCATAATCGTTGGCCAGATTGGAGAGGATTTGTAATAAACCGGCGGTGATGATGGCCAGCAGGGCAACCCAGGGATCGAAGCTGCCCTGATGCCAGGCAAGCGCGGAGCCGACAATAATGGCGGCAAAGGCCAGAGGTAACGTTTTGGGGCGCAGGCTTTCCAGCCAGGCCTGGGTGCGAGTGATAGCGTGTTCGGTCATAAGTCCCGGCCAATAAAAAATGGGGCTCTACCCTTCATACTTCAAGCTGCAGATGCGTTGGCGACGCGCATTCACCCCAGGCACTGCCGGGATAAATGAGGGCCCTCAGCCAACGGCTGCCTTCCCACAACTCGAATTATTTAGGGTATCTATACCCGTCATACTTCAAGTTGCTTATGTGTTGGCTACGCTCATTCCCCCCAGTCACATAGTTATCTATGCTCCTGGGGACTAATGAGAGGCTCCTGCCTCTCACCGGAGGCCAGCCTTCGGCTGGTCAAATTCGTTCCCGACGAATTTGTCACTCCCTTGCCGCCTTTAAGCAACTCGAATTATTTTGGGTATATAGCCTCATCTATAGTGATGAAAATATATTGAACCGGATTATAAGATAAAACGGCTCAGATCTTCATCTGCCACCAGAACATCCAGATGCTTACCGACATATTCCGCATCGATGGTGACGGTTTGGCCATTCATTTCGCTGGCATCGTAGGAGATGTCTTCGATCAGACGCTCCAGGACGGTATGCAGACGACGCGCACCGATGTTCTCGGTGGTCTCGTTGACCTGCCACGCGGCCTGAGCGATACGCTTGATGCCATCTTCCGTGAACTCGATATTGACGCCTTCGGTGGCCATCAGCGCTTTATACTGCACGGTGATGGACGCGTTCGGCTCGGTCAGGATGCGCTCGAAGTCGTGGGTGGTCAGCGCTTTCAGCTCAACGCGAATCGGCAGACGACCCTGCAGCTCCGGGATTAAGTCAGACGGGCTGGCCACCTGGAACGCGCCGGAAGCGATAAACAGAATATGATCGGTTTTCACCATGCCGTGCTTGGTGGAGACGGTGCAGCCTTCAACCAGCGGCAGCAGATCGCGCTGTACGCCTTCGCGGGATACGTCCGGGCCGGAGGAGTTGCCGCCGCGCTTACAGATTTTATCGATTTCGTCGATAAACACGATACCGTGCTGCTCAACGGCGTCGATGGCATCCTGCTTCAGCTCTTCCGGGTTGACCAGCTTCGCCGCTTCTTCTTCAATCAGCAGCTTCATCGCGTCTTTAATTTTCAGCTTACGCGGTTTTTGCTTCTGGCCGCCCAGGTTCTGGAACATGGACTGCAGCTGGCTGGTCATCTCTTCCATGCCCGGAGGGGACATGATTTCAACGCCCATCGGCGCGGCGGCGAGATCGATCTCAATCTCTTTATCATCGAGCTGCCCTTCGCGCAGTTTTTTACGGAAAGACTGACGCGCGGCGGACGGTTCCTGAGGCTGTTCAGCCTGGCCCCAGTTGTTTTTCGCCGGCGGGATCAGCACGTCAAGGATGCGCTCTTCCGCCAGTTCTTCCGCACGATAGCGGTTTTTGTCGATGGACTGCATGCGCACCATTTTGATCGCCGCATCGGTCAGATCGCGGATGATGGAGTCCACTTCTTTACCAACATAGCCCACTTCGGTGAATTTCGTCGCTTCAACTTTGATGAACGGCGCGTTGGCAAGCTTTGCCAGACGACGGGCGATTTCCGTTTTACCGACGCCGGTCGGGCCGATCATCAGAATGTTTTTGGGCGTGACTTCGTGACGCAGCTCTTCGTTGAGCTGCATACGACGCCAGCGGTTACGCAGAGCGATGGCGACGGAGCGCTTGGCTGCGTCCTGGCCGATAATGTGTTTGTCCAGTTCGCTGACAATTTCGCGTGGGGTCATTTCAGACATGGGAGATCCTTACGCTTTAGACGGTAATTCTTCGATGGTATGGAAGTGGTTGGTATAAATGCAGATATCACCTGCAATATTCAACGCTTTCTCTGCGATATCGCGTGCGCCCATATCGGTATTTTCCAGCAGGGCGCGAGCCGCGGCCTGGGCGTAAGGACCGCCGGAGCCGATAGCAATCAAATCGTTTTCTGGCTGCACCACGTCACCGTTACCGGTGATGATAAGCGATGCGTTTTCGTCAGCCACGGCCAGCAGCGCTTCCAGCTTGCGCAGCATGCGGTCGGTACGCCAGTCTTTCGCCAGCTCAACGGCGGCCTTTACCAGGTGGCCCTGATGCATTTCCAGCTTACGTTCAAACAGTTCGAACAGCGTGAAGGCGTCAGCGGTGCCGCCCGCAAAGCCGGCGATCACTTTGTCGTTGTACAGGCGGCGCACTTTTTTGACGTTGCCTTTCATTACGGTGTTGCCCAGCGTGGCCTGGCCATCACCGGCAATAACGACATGGCCGTTACGGCGAACACTTACAATTGTAGTCACGAGCAGACCCCTTGGTTGCAAAAGCGGAATAGGGGCCCCGCGGTTACGCGGGGCAGAATGCAATTATAGATGGGGGGGATTTTGAGGGTTTCAACCCCTGGCGGCGAGACGAATGCAGTTTGCGTGTCCGGCCATTTTCAGCCGTTCAATCATATTGCTGGCGTTTTCTTTGCCTTTCAGCGGCCCAATTACCACGCGGTTCCAGCCGTTATTGGTGGTGATGTGCGAGGCGAAGCCTTCAAACGCCAGCTGCGCGCGTACGGTTTCCGCCTGCTCAGCGCCTTTGAAGGAGCCGCACTGGATCATCCAGCTGCGATCGTCTTTTTTCTCCGCGGCGGCGGTTTTTGGCGCCTCTTCAACGCGGGTTACCGGCGCGGCGGCCTGGGTTTTAGGCTGCGCGGTACTGGTATGCGCCGGAGTTTGCAGCAGATCCTGATACGGCTGCTGGTTCGACGCCGTTTGCTTCGGCGGCTGCTGCACCGGTTTCGGCTGCTCGACGGCCCGCGGCTGGGTTCGCGGTTGCTGTACCTGCGTCTGTGTCTGCTGCTGCACCTGCGCGAGCTGCTGCTGCTGAACTAAACGCTGACGCTGCAGGGTCTGCTGGCGCTGCGCCGGGGTTTGTTCATTCCACGGCACTTCGGTCAGCTGCGTAGGCTGCTGACGCATATCGGCCTGCATTTGCGCCAACAGCTGGCGCTGCTCGTCCGTCAGCTGCTCCGGCTTCATAACTTCGCCGCCTGCCGTGGGTTCCGTAGGCGCACGAACGCCGGGCTGACGGCTCTCCAGCTCTTTAATATAGCGCCAGCGCTCTTCCGGCTTCGGCGGGAGGCCGTTGCCAGCGGCCTGGCGATTTTGCAGCGCTTCAGCCTCTTCTTTCTTGTGGTGCGTGATGAAGTACAGTCCACCGATAAAGGCCACCAGCACTGCCGCAGCGATCGCCACCATAGTCGGTGAAACCGCCGAAAGGCCGCCTTGCTTGTTCCTTGAGCTTCGGGTATTGCTCTTTTTGCGCCGCGAAGAAGCCGGTTGGCTGCGGCGTACATAATCTCGTTGTGCCACTATCGTTTCGCTGTCTTATTCGTTTTTCAGCCCGCCATGTTACTTAAGCGGCGGGCCTTTGACCAGAAGGGCAGGCCCGAAAGCCTGAAGGTTATGTTCGGATTTTTCGCGTACTGCCGCGAACGATAAGCTCGCAGTCGAGTAATCGTGAACCGCTGCTGACGCTGTGACCGTGCAGTTGATCCAATAAAAGCAGCATCGCTTCGCGGCCAATATCAAAACGTGGTTGCGCGACGGTCGTCAATGGCGGATCGCAAAATTCAGACAAAGAGATGTTATCGAAACCAATAATAGACAGATCTTCAGGAACTTTCAGGCCGCGACGTTTCGCCAGCGATAATGCCCCCAGCGCCATAATATCGCTATGGCAGAAAACAGCCGTCGGCGGTACCGGCAGCGCCAGCAGCTGTTCGAGGGCGTTGGCGCCGGCTTCATAGGTAAAATTGCCGCGGGCGATATAGTGCGGATCGACGGTTATCCCGCTACGACGCAGCGCCTGGACATAGCCCTGCAGGCGATAATGGCACAGCGGCATCTCTTCCGGGCCGGCGATACAGCCGATGCGGCGATGCCCCAGCTCGTGCAGATAGTTAACGGCGTTAAAGGCGGCGGTGAGGTTATCGATATGCACCGTCGGCAGCTCAAGCTCGGGAGCGAATTCATTGGCCATGACCATCGGCGGCAGATTGCGCTGCTCCTCTACGCCCGCATCGAAGGGCAAACGGGAGCCAAGCAGCAGCATACCGTCGATCTGCTTGGTAATGATCAGGTCGATAAAGGTCTTTTCCTGACGGTTCTGGTGGGCGCAATCGCCAATCAGCACCAGGTACTCCTGTTCCGCCGCGGTGACTTCAATACCGCGAATGATCTCGCTGAAAAAGGGGTCGCAGATATCCGGCACAATCACCAGAATGGTGCGTGACTCGTTGCGCTTCATATTGCGCCCGAGCGATTGCGGTAAATAGCCGACTTCCAGCGCGGCCTGCTCGACCCGGTTACGGGTGCTCTGCGAAACCTTATCGGGATTCATTAACGCTCGGGATACGGTTGCCGTGGAAACGTTTGCCTTTTGGGCAACGTCTTTCATAGTGGCGGCAACGACCTGTTTTTTGGGCTTCACCTGATTTCTCCTCGCTGACTGGCGCAGACACATCCCTGGCGTTCTGACATCAGCAACATTTTTAACAGATAGTACATCCAGAGAGTTACAGAATTTTCATGAAAAACGTGACGATGGTTGAATTTTTCGATCCGCCTCGCAAGAGAAGCCTTAACCTTCAATAGGATCGACGTCCAGAACCCATTTCACTTTTCGCGCTTCCGGCAGCGTGTTAATCAACGCCAGCGTTCCGCTGACGATATGCTGTAGCTGAACGCGCGACGGATGCTGGAGGAGAATTTGCCAGCGCCAGCGGCCGCCACGCTTTGGCGCCAGCGCCGGAACCGGCCCGAGCACCCACAGTTTCTTATCGGCCAGCGGGCTGGCCTGCAGCAGGTTGCGCAGCTGTTGTAAAAAAAGCGGCGCCTGCTGGTTGTTATGATCCTCGGCGCGAATCAGCACGTGGCTGGTCCACGGCGGCAGCTGCATGCTTTGCCGTTCCGCCAGCGCCTGCTCGGCAAACGCGTCGTATCCTTTATAAAGCAGCGTTTGCAGCAGCGGGTGTTCCGGGTGGTGGGTCTGCAGGATCACCTCGCCCTGTTTGCCCGCCCGGCCTGCGCGGCCTGAAACCTGCGTGTAGAGCTGAGCGAAGCGCTCCGCCGAGCGGAAATCGGCGGAAAACAGCGCGCCGTCAACGTCCAGCAGGGAAACCAGGGTGACATCCGGGAAGTGGTGCCCCTTCGCCAGCATTTGGGTGCCGATAAGAATGCGCGCGCCGCCGCGATTGACGTCGGCAAGATATTGCTCAAGCGCGCCTTTGCGGCTGGTGGTATCCCGGTCGATACGGGAAATCGGGATAGCGGGAAACAGCGGTCCCAGCGCCTGCTCAAGCTGTTCGGTCCCCAAACCTACCGGTACCAGATGCGTTGAGCCGCAGGAGGGGCACTGGCGCGGAATCGGGCGCTGGCTGTCGCAGTGGTGGCAGCGCAGATGATGCTGAGCCTGGTGCAGCGTGTAGTAGCTGTCGCAGCGCGGACACTCCGCTATCCAGCCGCAGTCGTGGCACAGCAGCGCCGGCGCGAAGCCGCGGCGGTTCAAAAACAGAATCACCTGGTTATCGGCCTGCAGATGCTGGCGCATGCGGCTAATGAGCGCCGGAGACAGTCCGGCCTGCAGCTGCTGGCCCTTTAAATCCAGAACGTGCTGCTGAGCCGGGCGCGCATTGCCCGCTCGTTTGGTGAGCTTCAGCTGGCGATACTTGCCCTGGCGGACGTTATGAAGCGTCTCCAGCGCCGGGGTCGCCGAGCCGAGGATAATTGGAATTTGTTCGCTGTGGGCGCGCCAGACCGCCAGATCGCGGGCGTGATAGCGCCAGCCTTCCTGCTGTTTATAAGAGCTGTCGTGCTCTTCATCGATGACGATGACCCCGAGGTCTTTAAAAGGGGTAAATAGCGACGAGCGGGTACCGATAACAATCGCCGCTTCGCCGTTTTTGGCTTTTAGCCACGCGG
This sequence comes from Klebsiella sp. RCJ4, assembly GCF_009025755.1. NCBI lineage: Bacteria > Pseudomonadati > Pseudomonadota > Gammaproteobacteria > Enterobacterales > Enterobacteriaceae > Klebsiella > Klebsiella sp. RCJ4. The sequence goes on along the minus strand of NZ_WCIN01000011.1, from coordinate 30,221 downwards.
AGAGGCGTTCGCTGTCGTTCAGTCCGGAGTGCAGCACTTCCACCGGGGCGCTAAAGCGGTGGCGGAAACGGGCGATAGTCTGCGGCGTCAGGCCGATCTCCGGCACCATCACCAGCGCCTGGCGCCCCTGCGCCAGTACGTTTTCAAGGACGCTCAGATACACTTCCGTTTTGCCCGAACCGGTGATCCCGGCCAGCAGCCAGGCGGAAAAGCTGTCCGAGGCGCTGTGAATCGCGCCCACGGCGGTGGCCTGTTCGGTATTGAGCCGCAGGCGCTCGCCGGGTACCGAGAAGCCCGTGCGCCAGTCGGCGATCGCGGGCGCTTCGCTGGCGAGTTCGGCCAGGCCTTTACCCCGCAGCGCCTGCAGGGCGGCGTCGTTAAATTCGAGTTCGGCAACCTGATGGCGCCAGATCTTGCCCTGACGCAGCGCCGCCAGCGCCTGCTGCTGTTTCGGTGAGCGCTTAAGGCTGTTGATATCAACCGCTTGCCCCTGTTCGGTGGCAAACCAGTACCACATTGGCGTCGCGCTGGCGGGCTTCCCCTGGCGCAGCACGATCGGTAGCGCGTGAAACAGCACATCGCCGATGGGATGATGGTAGTAGTCCGCCGCCCACAGCAGCAGCCGCCAGACCGAAGCGGAGAAGACCGGCTCGGCGTCGAGGGCTTCGGCCACCGGCTTGAGTTCGTCGAGCGGCAGTTCGCTGCGCTCACTGACCGCCGTTACGATACCTATCCGCTCCTGCTTGCCGAACGGAACGCGCACGCGACAGCCCGCTTTGACCGGCATACCTTCAGGCAGCAAATAGTCAAAAGTGCGGGGCAGCGGAACGGGCAGGGCAACGTGAGCGACGGGCATTTAATCTTCCTGACTTGAAATCTGGCGGGTTAGTATACACATTGTGATAAGGGCTCGCGGATCAGTTTGCATATGCTGGTCAAATTCTGTATGATTCGCCGCCTTTGATGCGCTTTGTGCGACATCAAAATCTATTACCCGGTAGTGTAATCGCTCCGGGAATTATTAACATCGCGTGGTGTCTGGCGTTAGGGCTGGAAGAGCGACGCGGCCTTAACTGAGGTTCTCCCATGAAAAAAGATATTCATCCGAAATACGAAGAAGTTACTGCTTCCTGCTCTTGCGGTAACGTCATGAAAATCCGTTCTACCGTAGGTCACGACCTGAACCTCGACGTGTGCGGTAAATGCCACCCGTTCTACACTGGCAAACAGCGTGATGTTGCTACCGGTGGCCGTGTTGACCGCTTCAACAAGCGCTTCAGCGTGCCGGGTACCAGCAAGTAATTTGCTGAAGAAGCCGCCTCAGGGCGGCTTTTTTGTTTCTCTTGCGCTAAACGCGAGAAAAAAGGGCAGAAGATTTCTTCTGCCCTTTTTTATGGTTTTAGTATTCCCACGTATCCGGGTCGATGCCCAGTTCGCGCATAATCTCTTTCGCCGCTTCCGGGATTTCATCGCTGCGCTCTTTACGCAGGTCTTCATCGTTAGGCAACGGTTGACCGGTAAAGGCATGCAGGAACGCTTCGCACAGCAGTTCGCTGTTAGTCGCGTGCCGCAGGTTATTCACCTGACGACGCGTGCGTTCATCGGTGAGGATTTTTAACACCTTCAGAGGAATGGAAACCGTAATTTTTTTTACTTGCTCACTCTTCTTACCGTGCTCAGCGTATGGGCTGATATATTCGCCGCTCCATTCAGCCATGAGTTACCTTTAATCCTCTATTCATTAGTTAAGGGCCTGAACGCGAGTCCTGGCCATAATTGCGCGTAGTTTACCGTAGAGGGGCGCGTCTGGCACCAAACAAGCCGCTACGGATGTGCGCTAATGCATATAATTTTAACGGCTATTTCCAGTTTGCTCAATCTATACGCAAAGAAGTTTAGATGTCCAGATGTATTGACGTCTATTATAACAATGATTACTCTGAAGCCTGACTTTTCACCGACTCAGCCCAGGAACTCCCCAACATGACGCGTAAACAGGCCACCATCGCAGTGCGTAGCGGTTTAAATGACGACGAGCAGTACGGTTGCGTTGTCCCGCCCATTCATCTCTCCAGCACCTATAATTTCACCGGATTTAACGAACCTCGCGCCCACGACTACTCTCGTCGCGGTAACCCGACCCGTGATGTGGTGCAGCGTGCGCTGGCGGAGCTGGAGGGCGGCGCGGGGGCGGTTCTGACCAATACCGGCATGTCGGCCATTTTGCTGGTCACCACCGTATTTCTGAAACCGGGCGATCTGCTGGTGGCGCCGCACGACTGCTACGGCGGCAGCTACCGCCTGTTTGACAGCCTGGCGAAGCGCGGCTGCTATCGCGTGCTGTTTGTCGATCAAAACGACGAGCAGGCGCTGAGCGCCGCGCTGGCGGAAAAACCGAAGCTGGTTCTGGTCGAAAGCCCAAGTAATCCATTGCTGAGAGTTGTGGATATTGCGAAAATCTGCGGTCTGGCGCGTGAGGCCGGAGCGGTCAGCGTGGTTGATAACACCTTCCTGAGCCCGGCTTTGCAGAATCCGCTGGCGCTGGGCGCCGATCTGGTGTTGCATTCGTGCACTAAATATTTGAACGGCCACTCTGACGTCGTGGCCGGGGTGGTGATCGCTAAAGATCCGGCGACCGTCACCGAACTGGCATGGTGGGCGAATAATATCGGCGTCACCGGCGGAGCGTTTGATAGCTATCTGCTGCTGCGCGGCTTACGTACGCTCTCTCCGCGTATGGAAGTGGCGCAGCGTAACGCGCTGGCGATTGTCGACTATCTGAAATCCCAGCCGCTGGTGAAAAAACTGTACCATCCGTCCCTGCCGGAAAACCAGGGGCATGAGATTGCGGCGCGTCAGCAAAAAGGTTTTGGGGCGATGTTAAGCTTCGAACTGGATGGCGATGAGCAGACGCTGCGTCGTTTCCTGAGCGGGTTATCGCTGTTTACGCTGGCGGAATCGCTGGGCGGCGTGGAAAGTCTGATTTCCCACGCAGCGACGATGACCCATGCGGGCATGGCGCCTGAGGCGCGTGCGGCCGCCGGGATCTCAGAAACGCTTCTGCGTATTTCGACCGGTATTGAAGATGGTGAAGATTTAATTGCCGACCTGGAAAATGGCTTCCGGGCAGCAAACGAGGAATAAACATGAGTGTGATTGCGCAGGCAGGGGCGAAGGGTCGTCAGCTGCACAAATTTGGTGGGAGTAGTTTAGCGGATGCGAAATGTTACCTGCGCGTCGCGGGTATTATGACGGAGTATTCGCAGGCGGGCGACATGATGGTCGTCTCTGCCGCCGGCAGTACCACCAACCAGTTGATCAGCTGGCTGAAGCTCAGCCAGACCGATCGCCTTTCTGCGCATCAGGTGCAACAATCGCTCCGTCGTTATCAGATGGAGCTCATCTCCGGACTGCTGTCACCAGACGCTGCCGACACGCTGATTGCCATCTTTATTCAGGATCTTGAGCGCCTTGCCGGGTTGCTTGACGGCGGCGTCACCGACGCGGTATACGCCGAAGTCGTCGGTCACGGCGAAGTCTGGTCGGCCCGCCTGATGGCGGCGGTGCTGAACCATCTTGGCGTAGAAGCCGCCTGGCTGGATGCGCGTAGCTTCCTGCGCGCCGAGCGCTCCGCGCAGCCGCAGGTGGATGAAGGTTTATCCTATCCGCTTTTGCAGCAGCTGATAGCGCAGCACCCGAACAAGCGTCTGGTGGTGACCGGCTTTATTTCGCGTAACAACGCCGGGGAAACCGTCCTGCTGGGGCGTAACGGTTCCGACTATTCCGCCACCCAAATCGGCGCCCTGGCCGGGGCGTCTCGCGTCACTATCTGGAGCGACGTGGCCGGGGTCTACAGCGCGGATCCGCGTAAAGTGAAAGACGCCTGTCTGCTGCCGCTGCTGCGCCTGGATGAAGCCAGCGAACTGGCCCGCCTGGCGGCGCCGGTGCTGCATGCCCGTACGCTGCAGCCGGTCTCCGGCAGCGATATCGATTTACAATTACGCTGTAGCTACACCCCGGATCAGGGCTCAACGCGCATCGAACGCGTGCTGGCTTCCGGTACCGGGGCGCGTATCGTGACCAGCCATGATGATGTCTGCCTGATTGAGTTCCAGGTACCCGGCGGCCAGGATTTCAAACTGGCGCATAAAGAGCTGGACGCTATCTTAAAACGCGCCCAGCTGCGTCCGCTGGCGGTTGGCGTACACGCCGACCGTAAGCTGCTGCAGTTCTGCTACACCTCTGAAGTGGCCGACAGCGCGCTGAAGCTGCTGGACGAAGCGGGGCTGCCGGGCGAGCTGCGCCTGCGTCAGAAACTGGCGCTGGTGGCGATGGTTGGCGCTGGCGTGACCCGCAATCCGCTGCACTGCCACCGTTTCTGGCAGCAGCTGAAGGGTCAGCCGGTAGAGTTTACCTGGCAATCAGAAGAGGGCATCAGCCTGGTCGCGGTGCTGCGCGCCGGGCCGACGGAAAGTCTTATTCAGGGGCTGCATCAGTCGTTGTTCCGCGCGGAAAAACGCATTGGCCTGGTGCTGTTTGGCAAAGGTAATATCGGGTCCCGCTGGCTGGAGCTGTTCGCTCGCGAGCAGACCACGCTTTCCGCCCGCACCGGGTTTGAATTCATCCTTGCCGGGGTCGTGGATAGTCGCCGTAGCCTGCTTAATTACGAAGGCCTTGACGCCAGTCGCGCGCTGGCTTTCTTTAATGATGAGGCCGTTGAGCAGGATGAAGAGTCGCTGTTCCTGTGGATGTGCGCGCATCCGTACGATGATTTAGTGGTGCTGGACGTAACCGCCAGCGCGCAGCTGGCCGACCAGTACCTCGATTTCGCCAGCCATGGTTTCCATGTTATCAGCGCGAATAAGCTGGCTGGCGCCAGCAGCAGCAGTAAGTATCGCCAGATCCACGACGCGTTCGAGAAGACCGGGCGCCACTGGCTGTACAACGCCACCGTCGGCGCCGGTTTACCGGTCAACCATACGGTGCGCGATTTAATTGATAGCGGCGATACCATTCTGGCGCTGAGCGGTATTTTCTCCGGCACCCTCTCATGGCTGTTCCTGCAGTTTGACGGCACAGTGCCGTTTACAGACCTCGTCGATCAGGCCTGGCAGCAGGGGCTGACGGAACCGGACCCGCGCGTCGATCTCTCCGGGAAAGACGTCATGCGCAAGCTGGTGATCCTGGCCCGTGAGGCGGGTTACAACATCGAGCCGGATCAGGTGCGCGTTGAGTCGCTGGTGCCCGCCCACTGCGAAGAGGGGTCTGTCGATCACTTCTTTGAGAACGGCGAAGCGCTGAACGAGCAGATGCTGCAGCGTCTGGAAGCGGCGCGCGAAATGGGCCTGGTGCTTCGCTACGTCGCGCGCTTTGACGCTAACGGTAAAGCCCGCGTCGGCGTTGAAGCGGTGCGCGAAGAGCATCCGCTGGCGGCGCTGCTGCCGTGTGATAACGTCTTTGCTATCGAGAGCCGCTGGTATCGCGATAACCCGCTGGTGATCCGCGGTCCGGGCGCCGGTCGTGATGTGACCGCCGGGGCGATTCAGTCGGATATCAACCGTCTGGCGCAGCTGCTGTAGCCATAAATCAAAGACCAGGCAACGCCTGGTCTTTTCACCTTAGTGCGCCGCGAAGACTTCTTTGGCGGCAAACAGGCCATTCAGGGCCGCCGGGAATCCGGCATAGACCGCCATCTGCATGATCACTTCCGTAATCTCTTCCTGCGTCAGCCCGACATTTAACCCGGCGGCAATATGCACTTTTAGCTGCGGCGCGGCGTTACCGAGCGCCGTGAGCGCGGCGATAGTGGCAATTTCACGGCTGCGTAAATCGAGTCCTGGCCTGGCGTAAATATCGCCGAAGGGGAACTCAATCAGATAGCGGGCAAAATCGGGGGCGATATCCTTCAGGCTGTTGACGACGGCGTCGCCGCCTTTGCCGTCCACGCGCTGTAGCATTTCTCGTCCGATGGTATAACGTTCGCTGGTCATGGCTTTTCCTCAGTGTGATGATGCGTAATGAGGAAGGTTAGGGAAGTTTTCCTGACTTGAGTAATACCCTTTTCGTGATACCTTTTCAGTATGACAAATTCACGTTTACACACTCTGGATATTCGCCTGCTGCGCTACTTTGCGGTGGTGGCGGAGGAAAATAACATCAGCCGGGCCGCGCAGCGGCTATTTATTTCGCAGCCGCCGCTGAGCCGTCATATTCGCCATCTGGAAACTCAGCTGGGGGTAACGCTATTCTTGCGGCATACCAAAGGTCTGATCCTTACCGACGAGGGAAGACGGGTGCTGGATATCATTCGGCCTCTGCTGGCGCTTCAGGATCGCACCCTGGCGGCGTTGAGCCAGCTCTCTGCGCCCGCGCAGCAGCCTCTGCGTCTGGGGTTGACCACCGCCTTTGAGCAAGGCGTTTTCGCCGCCGCGGAATCCGCTCTGGGTGAGTACACCGGCGCATTGCACATCACTCGTCAGTCATCACCGGCGTTGGCCCAACTGGTGCGAAAGGGCAAGCTCGATGCGGCGCTGGTGGCGCTGCCGCTGAATACCGAGGGGCTTCACCTGCATCCTTTGTCTTACCAGGAGCCGCTTATCGCGGCGCTACCTGCATCCTGGCCGGAGGCCGCCAGGGCGGAGCTGACGTTAAGCGCACTCAATCATCGGCCGCTGTTCTGGTTTAAACGCGAGCGTAATCCCGATTTTTTTGACTATACGCGACGTATTTTTGACCGGGCAGGCTATGTGCCCACCTACGTGGAGGAGCCTGCCGAGCATGATGTTCTGCTGGCGCGGATTGCGCGCGGAGAAGGCATGATCCTCCTGCCGGCCTCTTTTTCCGCGATTCAGCGACAGGGGGTCGTCTTTTGTCCTTTGCAGGATGCCAGCCAGCAGCTTCCGCTTAGGCTGGGAATGGTGACGTTGCCCGCAAATGAGAGGGTACGGGAAAGGGTAACAGCAGTCGTTGAAAAATCATTGCCTTAGCGAAAAAGAGATGAATTAATTTCATCCTGGCTGAATATTCCTCACTGTTTACGCTGATTTTTCTATTGACGCGGATGCCCTTTTCCGTCATTTTTACATCTGGACGTCTAAACGTATAGAAGTTCGCGACACAACAAACAATAAAATGCGATTGATGAGGTAAGGTATGAGCTTTTTTCACGCCAATCAGCGGGAAGCCCTGAATCAGAGCCTGGCGGAAGTGCAGGGCCAGATTAACGTCTCCTTTGAATTCTTTCCGCCGCGTACCAGTGAAATGGAGCAAACCCTCTGGAAATCCATCGATCGCCTGAGCAGCCTGAAGCCGAAGTTTGTTTCCGTGACCTACGGCGCCAACTCCGGTGAACGTGACCGCACCCATAGCATTATCAAAGGTATTAAAGAGCGTACCGGTCTGGAAGCCGCCCCGCATCTGACCTGTATCGATGCCAGCCGCGATGAGCTGCGTACCATTGCTAAAGATTACTGGGATAGCGGAATTCGCCATATCGTTGCGCTGCGTGGTGACCTGCCGCCTGGCAGCGGTAAGCCGGATATGTACGCGGCCGACCTGGTGACTCTGCTGAAAGAGGTCGGGGACTTTGATATTTCCGTTGCGGCTTATCCGGAAGTCCATCCGGAAGCCAAAAGCGCGCAGGCCGATCTGCTTAACCTGAAGCGCAAGGTCGAAGCCGGAGCAAATCGCGCGATTACCCAGTTTTTCTTTGATGTTGAAAGCTACCTGCGTTTTCGCGACCGCTGCGTCTCGGCGGGTATCGACGTCGAAATTATTCCGGGCATTCTGCCGGTCTCTAACTTCAGGCAGGCGAAAAAATTTGCCGATATGACCAACGTGCGTATCCCGACGTGGATGGCGAAAATGTTCGAAGGTCTGGACAATGACGCCGAAACCCGCCAGCTGGTGGGGGCGAACATCGCCATGGATATGGTGAAGATTCTCAGCCGCGAAGGGGTGAAGGATTTCCATTTCTATACCCTGAACCGCGCGGAAATGAGCTACGCGATTTGCCACACTTTAGGCGTGCGCCCGGCGTAAGCAGGCTTCAGATTTCCCCGTCCTTCTCTTCTCTCTGCGGCGTCAAAACATCTTCGGCGCCGCTTGTTCTGGTTATTTCCTTAAAACATCTTTTCTGGCGGTAAAACGGGGCGCCTGCGCCATCAGAGGTGACTATCCGCCAGCAGCAGCGGTACGTTTTGCGTTTGCATCAGAGAGAGGATATCGGGGGAGAGGCCGGTCTGGCTGATAACGAGGTCAAGGTCTGCCAGGCGGGCATGGCCTGCAAGGAACGTTTGACCAAATTTACTGCTGTCCGCCAGCAGGATTTTTTGCCGCCCGGCGCGCATCAGCGCTTGTTTGACGTGGGCATCGGTCATTTCAGGAACCGTCAGCTCTCCAAGATCGTTGACGCCCTGAGTGCTGAGGAAGACTTTGTCGGCGTGGATATGACGAAAGAAGTCGGCGGTACTGAAAGAGACCATTCCCTGGCTGGCGTCTTCATATTCACCGGGCGCGACGATCAACTTGATATTTTTTCTTCCTTTCAGGAGATTAACCACCGGAATGGAGTTGGTTATCACCATGATTTTCTTATCGAAAATAAAATGAGCGAGCGCCAGCGGCGTGGTGCCGCAGTCGATAATAATCGTGTCGCCATCTTCAACCTGCTCGGCGGCTTTCTGGCCAATCAGGTGCTTATCATCGGCCATTTGTATCGATTGCAGCTGAAAGCCGGGCTCGACGCTGGCGCCGCGGGTTAAGTAGGCTCCACCGTAGGTTGTTTTTACAATGCCTTGTTTTTCAAAGAAAGAGAGATCGCGACGGATGGTCATTTTGGTGACGCCGAACTTTTCGGCGAGGTCATTGACGACGACTTTTTTGTCCTGTTGCAAAATGGCGTAAATGCTCATTCTTCGATTTGATGACTGCATATCTACGATTCACCCAAAGGAAAATCGCACTATAAAATACATCGTTTTGGCGGGCAATGGCGGGCGAAAAGAACATACCCGCCTGCTGGCGGGTATGTCGCGAGGGGTTATTCCCACTCTTGCAGGAAGCGTTGACCGTACTGGTCGGCCACCAGAAGCGCGGCATAGACCTGATCCGGCGTCGCGCCGCCGGGCATATTGTGGATGGTTTCACCTTCCGCGCAGGCGGCTTCCGCCACGGTACGCATTTTGCCCGGGATATCGACTTTAATATCCAGCTGCGCCAGGGTGATAGGCAGCCCGACGCTATGGCACAGCGCCGCTACGGTTTCGATCTCTTCCACCGGCGCGTTTTCCAGTACCAGCTGCGTAAGCGTACCGAAAGCCACTTTTTCACCATGATAGTAGTGGTGAGCGTCCGGAATAGCGGTCAGACCGTTATGGATAGCGTGCGCAGCCGCCAGGCCGCCGCTTTCAAAGCCGACGCCGCTCAGATAGGTGTTGGCTTCAATCACCCGTTCCAGCGCCGGCGTCACCACGTGCTGCTCCGCCGCCAGCATCGCTTTTTCGCCCTCTTCAACCAGCGTGTTGTAGCACAGTTCAGCCAGCGCCAGCGCCGCCTGAGTGCATTTTCCGCCCGCCATGGTGGTCGCGCCGCTGCGGGAGCAGGCACGCGCTTCAAACCAGGTCGCCAGCGCATCACCGATACCGGCTGCCAGCAGGCGCGCCGGGGCGCCAGCAACGATTTGCGTATCGACAATGACCATGTTCGGGTTGTGCGGCAGCATCAGGTAGCTATCAAACTCGCCGTCATCGGTATAGATGACCGAGAGCGCGCTGCACGGCGCGTCGGTGGAGGCAATCGTCGGGGCAATAACCACCGGCAGATTCATAAAGTGTGCTAATGCTTTTGCGGTATCCAGCGTCTTGCCGCCGCCGATACCCAGCACGGCGGTGCAGCGGGCGGAACCGGCAATATCACGCAAGCGGTTGATTTCGTTATGTGAGCATTCGCCGCCAAACGGTGCGATTTCGCCAGCCAGCCCCGCATCCGCCAGGCTTTTACGCAGTTTTTCTTCGGCAAAACCGAGTACGAATTTATCGCCCACGATGAGCCAGCGTTCTGCCAGCGGCTTTAGGTATCCACCAAGGCGGGTAATGACGTCCGCGCCCTGAATGTACTTACCGGGTGATTGAATAATGCGATCCATTTCTATTCCTCCTGGATGACCGTGATGCCACCCCCTGGGCAGCTCGCCGATCGGGTTACAGGTTTAGCGTTCCAAAGGCGTTATTCCAGTCCTGCTCAAACTTCTCAATAGCTGACTCTACCGCAGGGGTACCGAGCATTTGTTGCGCTACATCTAACGGAAGGGTGATCGCTTCGCAGCCTGCTAACAGGCAATCCAGCGCCTGGCGCGGCGTCTTAAAGCTGGCGGCCAGCACTTTGCTTTCCGGCGCATGCAGCTCCAGCAGGGACTGTAGCTCCTGGACCATGCGGATGCCGTCACCGCCCTGGGCGTCGACGCGGTTGACGTACGGCGCCACATATTTTGCCCCGGCCAGCGCGGCCAGCAGGCCCTGAGATGCGCTGTATACCGCTGTACCCAGCGTGGGGATACCTTCTTTTTTCAACAGCTTGATAGCGGCAAGGCCTTCGGCGGTGACCGGGATTTTTACCACGATACCGGGGACGGCGTTGCTCAGGCGTTTGGCTTCTTCCACCATGCCTTGCGCGTCGCGGCTCATGGTCTGGGCGAACAGAATACCTTCCGGACCGACGGCTTTTTGCAGGCGCGGAAGAACATCCCAAACCGGCGTTTTACCGGCTGCGATAATGCTCGGGTTGGTGGTCACGCCTGCCAGCGGGTAGATGCGCGCCAGGCGTTCAACTTCTGCTACGTTTGCGGTGTCCAGATAGAGTTCCATGATGCTTTCCTCAATGCTTAATTCGGTAGTGTCGTTGAGGAAAGAATACGGCTTTCACGCGAAGGGTCGCCAGATGACAAATTTGCCAAAAACTGGATAAATGTACGCATTGCGGTTAAGGATGATTTAGATCACATTTATCCCGCAACCCGGATTAAAATGGGAAAACAAGAACGCACAAAAGTCAGGTTTAACACACAAAAATCTAGTTTTTTAGCGAAGCCGTTTTTTCCGTCAGCTGGCTGTGATACTGACGGCGATACTCCGACGGTGAGCGCTCGGTGTTTTTGCGAAACAGGCGGCAGAAGTAGTTGCTGTCGGCGAAACCACAGGCGTGGGCGATATCTTTCACTTTCATATCGTGGCCTTTTAACAGCATTCTGGCCTGCTCCAGACGGATGTGATTCAGGTATTCGTTAAAGCCCATTGGCCCGCATTTCTGGAACAAATGGGAAAGATAGTTTGGTGAGAGATAAAACGCCTGCGCCACCGACTCGCGGGTTAACGGGTCGGCAAAATGGGTATCAATATGTTTACGAATCGCTTCAAAAAGCGCCTGGCTGCGCGATGACGTTTGTACCTGGCTGCCCAGCAGATCGGCACAGTGGCTGAGCAGGCTGGTGACAATACAGCGGGCCGTGTGCTGTTCCTGCGGCTGCATCTGCATTTCATTCAGCGCCTGCAGCAGAAACGATCCAACCCGGGGGCCGCGGCGAGGAACCTGCTGTTTATCCAGCACGTTAAGCGCGCTGCCGTCCCAGTGGCGTAGGACGAATTCCAGCTGCTGCTTACCAAACAAGACAGTTAACAGCGTGGAGGGCATCAGCCACTGCGGGTCATTCCATCCGCCTGCGGGGACGTACAGCACATCGTGCGGCGTCAGCTGCGCCTGGTCGGCCTTAATCGCCGGATCGCGAAGCTGGCCCGCAAGCATGATTTCGAGGCGCGGAAAATCGACGCTTAGCGCTTTCTCAGAAGCCGGTCTGGATTCTGTGGAAAAGTGGACTTTGCCGATTACCGCCGGGCCTTTAATAAAAGAATCAATGGTCTGATTAATGTCGCTATCCATTCTCTCTCCGCGTTGCGCGATCCCGTTTCATCATACCTAACAAACTGGCAGAGGGAAAAGCCGCGCGATTTTTCTGCGAAGAGAGTTGTAAGATTTGATTGATATGTTATATCGTAACATATTATTGCAAACCTTAACTCAGGAGAGAGTGATGACCCGAAAGATTTCCGCACTTATGCTTGGTATTAGCCTGGTACTGGCGAACAGTCAGGCGGTTGCCCACGGCCACCATAGCCATGGCCCGGCGCTGACCGAAGCCGAGCAGAAGGCGAGTGAAGGTATTTTTGCCGACCAGGACGTAAAGGACAGGGCGCTGAGCGACTGGGAGGGTATCTGGCAGTCGGTTAATCCCTATCTGCTGAACGGCGATTTAGATGCCGTGCTGGAGCAGAAGGCCAAAAAAGCCGGTAAAAGCGTGGCGGAATATCGGGAGTATTATAAGAAGGGCTACGCTACCGATGTGGACCAGATTGGTATCGAAGATAACGTCATGGAGTTTCACGTCGGGAAAACTGTCAACGCCTGCCGGTACGCCTATTCCGGCTACAAAATTCTGACCTACGCATCCGGTAAAAAAGGCGTGCGCTACCTGTTCGAATGCCAGCAGGCGGATTCAAAAGCGCCGAAGTTTGTTCAGTTTAGCGATCACACCATCGCGCCGCGCAAGTCCCAACATTTCCATATCTTTATGGGCAATGAGTCCCAGGAAGCGCTGCTGAAAGAGATGGATAACTGGCCAACCTACTATCCTTATGCCCTGCATAAAGAGCAGATTGTCGACGAAATGCTGCACCACTAATAAAAAAAGCTCCGGTAAACGCGATGCTTACCGGAGCTATGGTTTTTAACCCGGCTCGCGCTACGCTTAGCCGGGCTACAGGTTTTTCAAGGCGAACTAGCCGGTGTTACGCATGCCTGCCGCAACGCCTGCGATGGTGACCATCAGCGCTTGCTCAACGCGCGGGTCCGGTTTTTCACCTTTCTCTTCCGCCAGACGTGAACGATGGAGCAGCTCGGCCTGGAGCACGTTCAGCGGGTCGGTATAGATATTACGTAGCTGGATGGACTCCGCGATCCACGGCAGGTCGGCCATCAGGTGGGAGTCGTTGGCGATTGCCAGTACCACGTTGATATCGGCGGACAGCAGTTCACGCAGCTCTTCGCCCAGCTTCCACAGTTCCGGTTTCACCAGACGCTGATCGTAATATTCCGCCAGCCACAGGTCGGCTTTTGAGTAGACCATCTCCAGCATGCCGAGGCGGGTAGAGAAGAACGGCCAGTCGCGGCACATGCTTTCCAGCTCGCTCTGCTTGCCGCCTTCAACGACTTTTTGCAGCGCGGCGCCGGCGCCCAGCCAGGCTGGCAGCATCAGGCGGTTTTGCGTCCACGCGAAGATCCACGGAATGGCGCGCAGCGACTCGACGCCGCCGGTCGGGCGACGTTTTGCCGGACGCGAGCCCAGCGGCAGTTTGCCCAGCTCCTGCTCCGGCGTTGCGGAACGGAAGTAAGGAACAAAATCTTTATTTTCACGCACGTAGCCGCGATACATCTCGCAGGAGACGTCGGACAGCTCGGCCATGATGTCGCGCCATTGCGCTTTTGGCTCCGGCGGCGGCAGCAGGTTGGCTTCCAGAATCGCGCTGGTGTAGAGCGACAGGCTGCTGATGGTGACTTCCGGCAGGCCGTATTTAAAGCGGATCATCTCGCCCTGTTCGGTAACGCGCAGGCCGCCTTTCAGGCTTCCCGGAGGCTGAGAGAGCAGGGCCGCGTGCGCCGGCGCGCCGCCGCGGCCGATAGAACCGCCGCGACCGTGGAACAGCGTCAGTTCAATGCCGGCTTTTTCACAGGTCTTAATTAACGCGTCCTGCGCCTGATACTGCGCCCAGGAGGCGGCCATCACGCCCGCATCTTTCGCCGAGTCGGAATAGCCGATCATGACCATCTGCTTGCCCTGGATAAAGCCGCGATACCAGTCGATATTCAGCAGCTGGGTCATAACGTCGTCGGCGTTATTCAGGTCGTCCAGCGTTTCGAACAGCGGGGCGACCGGCAGCGCGAAGCCGATGCCGGCCTCTTTCAACAGCAGATGCACGGCCAGGACGTCTGACGGCGTTTTCGCCATCGAAATCACGTAGGCCGCAATAGAGCCGCGCGGCGCTTCGGAGATGACTTTGCACGTCTCGAGCACTTCGCGCGTTTCTTCGCTTGGCTCCCACTGGCGCGGCAGCAGAGGACGCTTGGAGTTCAGTTCGCGGATCAGGAAGGCCTGTTTATCGGCTTCTGACCAGCTTTCATAGTCGCCGATGCCAAGATAGCGGGTCATTTCGCCCAGCGCTTCGGTGTGGCGGGTGCTTTCCTGACGGATATCGATACGCACCAGCGGTACGCCAAAGGCTTTTACGCGGCGCAGAGTATCGAGCAGCTCGCCGTTGGCGATAATGCCCATACCGCAGGCTTGTAGCGACTGGTAACAGGCGTAAAGCGGTTCCCACAGCTGCTCGTTTTGCGTGATAAGGCCCGCCGGTTTCGGCAGTTTCTGTCCTTTCAGGCGCGCTTCCAGCCAGGCCTGGGTCTCCATCAGCTGCGTGCGCAGTTTTTTCATCAGGTAACGATAGGGTTCCTGAGCGCCTTCCGCGCCTGCCAGCTCACGCAGCTCGTCGGTGCACTCAACCATCGACAGCTCGGAAATCAGCAGCTGGACATCTTTCAGGAACAGATCGGTTGCCTTCCAGCGGCTGAGCAGCAGGACGTGGCGGGTAATGTCGGCGGTCACGTTCGGGTTGCCGTCGCGGTCGCCGCCCATCCAGGACGTAAAGCGAACCGGAACAAAATCGACCGGCAGCCGATAGTTCAGGTTATCTTCCAGCTGTTCATTCAGCTCGCGCAGGTAGTTCGGTACGCCTTCCCACAGGCTATTTTCGACAACCGCGAAGCCCCATTTGGCTTCATCCACCGGGGTAGGGCGATGCTTGCGGATTTCATCGGTGTGCCACGACTGGGCAATCAGCTGGCGCAGACGGCGCATGACCTGATGACGTTCATAGTCCGCAATGTCGTTGTTATCGAGCTGCTTCAGGCAGCTGTTGATCTCGCCCATCTTGTGGATCAGCGTACGACGCGTGATTTCGGTCGGATGCGCGGTCAGCACCAGCTCCAGCGACAGGGATTCAACGGCTTGTTTAATAATCGTTTCGTTGAGATTGGGTTGCTCTTTGAGCTTTCTCAGGGTGCGGGCAATCACTTCCGGATTACTGGCCGCTTCGCCTTTTGGCGAAATGCTGTGGTATTGCTCAGCGGTATTCGCCAGGTTCAGAAACTGGCTGAAGGCGCGCGCCACCGGCAGCAGCTCGTCGTTGGACAAGTTTTGCAGCGTGGTGAGCAGCTCCTGGCGGTTGGCTTCATTGCCAGCGCGAGAAGATTTGGACAACTTACGGATAGTTTCGACACGATCAAGAATGTTTTCTCCCAGCGCATCCTTGATGGTGTCGCCCAGCACCTTACCGAGCATACTGACATTACTACGCAAAGCGGAATATTGTTCGTTCATGTTACCCCAGACACCCCATCTCATTTTATTTTGTTATATCCGGCGCTCGATAATTTGAGCAGTGGATAAGCAACCGTCTTTTATAAAGCCACGTAAAAACCCCCACGTCAATTGTTGCGAAATCGCTTCAGCAAACGAATAAATGGCGGCAATTTGCGAAATTTAACTCGGAGGTCGCTTGATAAGTGTTGCTTATGAAAATGTGATAATTGTCACCCTCTCGCGCCGATGAAATCGCACGAGAGAATGGGTATTTAATGCCAGCAAAAATGGTGAACCACCTGAGTGATGAGCTCGCGGGTCGGCTTAATAAAGCGCGTTTCCAGGTACTCATCCGGCTGGTGGGCCTGGTTGATAGAGCCCGGGCCTAACACCAGCGTCGGGCAGAGGGTCTGAATAAACGGCGCTTCGGTACAGTAGTTGACCACGTCGGTTTGCGCGCCGAGGAGTTTTTCGACGACCTCAACCAGCTTATGGTCCGGTGGACATTCGTAACCGGGGATCGGCGGATGCAGTTCAGAAACGGTCAGGCGTCCGGGCCAGCGCTCGCTCACCGGCGCCAGCGCTTCGTTAAGGAGCCCGTTGAGATCGTTGAGCGTCATTCCGGGCAGCGGACGAATATCCATATGCAGTTCGCAGCAGGCGCAAATGCGGTTGGAGGCATCGCCGCCGTGAATTGCCCCGAGGTTAAGTGTGGGATACGGGACGGTAAACGCGGCGTAGTGATAACGCTCTTTTAAATCGTCGCGCAGCTGCATGATGCGGCCAATGGCGTCGTGCATCAGTTCAATCGCGTTGACGCCGCGTGCCGGGTCGCTGGAGTGGCCCGACTGCCCCTGAATGCGAACCGCGTTGGACATGTGGCCTTTGTGCGCGCGTATCGGCTGCAGCGACGTGGGCTCGCCGATAATGGCGCAGTCCGGTCGCAGCTGGGTCGTCTCGGCGAAGTAGCGGGCACCGGCCATGCTGGTCTCTTCATCGGCCGTCGCCAGAATATAGAGCGGCTTTTTCAGCTGAGTGACGTCAACGTCGCGCAGGGCGTCGAGAATAAAAGCGAAGAAGCCTTTCATATCCGCGGTGCCGAGACCGTACAGCTTATTGTCGTGCTCGGTCAGGGTAAAAGGGTCGCGGGTCCAGCGGCCATCATCAAACGGGACGGTATCGGTGTGCCCGGCAAGCAGCAGGCCGCCAGCGCCGTGGCCGCTGCTGGCCAGCAGGTTGAATTTATTACGCGTGTCCGGGACTGGCTGAACTTCAACATTAAAGCCGATATCGCGGAACCAGCCTGCCAGTAAATTGATTAAAGACTCATTGCTTTGATCCAGCGCCTCTTCGGTTGCGCTGATGGAAGGTGTGGCGATCAGCGCGCGGTAAATCTCGATAAAGGGCGGTAATTTGTTTTTCATTGTTGACACACCTCGGGTCGTGATAGTATCAATATTCATGCATTATTTGTGAATAAAAATACATTATCGTTGAGCGTAAGAAAACCCATCGAATGTAAGGATGATGCTCTTACGGCTCAACAGGGTGGGGAAGGCAACGGTCTTCCAGGGCAAATATACGTAAGCAAGAAGGTGAAGAGCCCCAATGTTGAACACGCTGATTGTGGGCGCCAGCGGTTATGCCGGCGCAGAGCTAGTGGCCTATGTAAATCGCCATCCTCATATGACCATAACCGCATTGACGGTCTCCGCGCAAAGCAATGATGCGGGAAAATTAGTTTCCGATTTGCATCCGCAGCTGAAAGGCATTGTCGATCTGCCGCTGCAGCCGATGTCCGATATCAGCGAGTTTAGCCCCGGAGTCGATGTCGTTTTTCTGGCTACCGCGCACGAGGTAAGCCATGATCTGGCGCCGCAGTTCCTCGCCGCTGGCTGCGTCGTGTTCGATCTCTCCGGGGCGTTCCGCGTTAATGACGGCGCCTTCTATGAAAAATATTACGGTTTCACTCATCAGCACCCTGCACTGCTGGAGCAGGCAGTTTACGGCCTGGCCGAGTGGAGCGTCGAAAAGCTAAAAGAAGCCAATCTGATCGCCGTACCGGGCTGCTACCCGACGGCGGCTCAGCTATCGTTAAAACCGCTGATCAACGCGGGGCTGCTGGATCTTAACCAGTGGCCGGTGATCAACGCGACCAGCGGGGTCAGCGGCGCCGGGCGTAAAGCCTCTATCGGCAATAGCTTCTGCGAAGTCAGCCTGCAACCTTACGGCGTTTTCAACCACCGTCATCACCCGGAAATTTCAACCCACCTGGGCGCGGACGTTATTTTTACTCCGCATCTGGGCAATTTTAAGCGTGGGATTCTGGAAACCATTACCTGCCGTCTGAAGCCCGGCGTGAGCAAAGAGCAGGTGGCGGCGGTATTCCAGCAGGCCTATGCGGATAAGCCGCTGGTACGTTTATACGATAAAGGTGTCCCTGCATTGAAAAATGTCGTGGGTCTGCCATTCTGTGATATCGGTTTTGCGGTCCAGGATGAACATATCATCGTGGTGGCGGCGGAAGATAACCTGCTGAAAGGCGCGGCCGCGCAGGCCGTGCAGTGCGCAAATATTCGTTTCGGCTTCGCTGAGACGCAGTCTCTTATTTAAGGTGTGATGATGAATCCTTTAATTATCAAACTTGGCGGCGTCCTGCTGGACAGCGAAGAAGCGCTTGAGCGCCTGTTTACGGCACTGGTGAACTACCGCGAATCCCATCATCGCCCGCTGATTATTGTGCACGGCGGCGGCTGCGTGGTGGATGAACTCATGAAGCAGCTCAACCTGCCGGTGAACAAGAAAAACGGTCTGCGGGTCACGCCGGCGGATCAGATCGACATTATTACCGGCGCGCTGGCGGGAACCGCCAACAAAACGCTGCTGGCGTGGGCGAAGAAGCACGGCCTGGCTGCCGTTGGGCTATTCCTTGGCGATGGCGATAGTGTCAAAGTGACGCAGCTTGATGAAGAGCTGGGTCATGTCGGATTCGCTCAGCCGGGTTCTCCGGCGCTGATTAACACGCTGCTGGCTGGCGGATATATGCCGGTCGTTAGCTCCATCGGCGTCACCGATGAAGGCGAGTTGATGAACGTCAACGCCGACCAGGCGGCGACCGCGCTGGCGGCAACGCTCGGCGCAGACCTGATTCTGCTGTCTGACGTAAGCGGCATTCTCGATGGTAAAGGGCAGCGCATCGCGGAAATGACCGCCGAGAAGGCTGAACAGCTGATCGAGCAGGGCATTATCACCGACGGCATGATCGTCAAAGTGAATGCGGCCCTGGACGCGGCGCGGACATTAGGCCGCCCGGTCGATATCGCCTCCTGGCGCCACGCGGAGCAGCTCCCTGCGCTGTTTAACGGCACGCCGATCGGCACGCGTATACTGGCATAATCAATTTATCATTTTGTCGGCCCGGTAAGCGTAGCGCCGCCGGGCAATAAAATTCAAAGATATTAAGGAAGCATGTTATGGCACTTTGGGGTGGGCGTTTTACTCAGGCAGCGGATCAGCGGTTCAAACAGTTCAACGACTCTTTGCGCTTTGACTATCGCCTGGCGGAGCAGGATATCGTTGGCTCTGTTGCCTGGTCCAAAGCGCTGGTGACGGTGGGCGTACTGTCCGCCGATGAGCAGCTACAGCTGGAAGAGGCGCTGAACGTTCTGCTGGAAGACGTGCGGGCTAACCCTCAGCAGATCCTTGAAAGCGATGCGGAAGATATTCATAGCTGGGTGGAAGGTAAGCTGATCGACAAGGTCGGCCAGCTGGGCAAAAAGCTGCACACCGGGCGTAGCCGTAATGACCAGGTGGCGACCGACCTGAAGCTGTGGTGCAAAGACACCGTGATGGAACTGCTGTCGGCGAATCGTCAGCTACAAAGCGTGCTGGTTGAGACGGCGGAGAATAATCAGGACGCCGTTATGCCGGGCTATACCCACCTGCAGCGCGCGCAGCCGGTGACGTTTGCCCACTGGTGTCTGGCCTATGTCGAAATGCTGGCGCGTGATGAAAGCCGCCTGCAGGATGCGCTTAAACGTCTGGACGTCAGCCCGCTGGGCTGCGGAGCGCTGGCGGGTACCGCCTATGAAATCGATCGTGAACAGCTTGCCGGCTGGCTGGGCTTCGCATCGGCGACCCGCAATAGCCTGGACAGCGTGTCCGATCGCGATCACGTACTGGAACTGCTGTCCGATGCCTCAATCGGTATGGTCCACCTGTCGCGTTTTGCTGAAGATCTGATCTTCTTCAATACCGGCGAAGCGGGCTTTGTTGAGCTTTCTGACCGCGTGACTTCTGGCTCATCCCTGATGCCGCAGAAGAAAAATCCGGATGCGCTGGAGCTGATCCGCGGTAAATGCGGCCGCGTGCAGGGTGCGCTGACCGGCATGATGATGACCCTCAAAGGGCTACCGCTGGCCTACAACAAAGATATGCAGGAAGATAAAGAAGGCCTGTTTGACGCGCTTGATACCTGGCTCGACTGCCTGCATATGGCGGCACTGGTGCTCGACGGTATTCAGGTAAAACGCCCGCGTTGTGAAGAAGCCGCGCAGCAGGGTTACGCCAATGCCACCGAACTGGCGGATTACCTGGTTGCCAAAGGCGTACCGTTCCGTGAAGCGCACCATATTGTCGGTGAAGCGGTAGTGGAAGCCATTGCCCAGGGCAAGCCGCTGGAGGATCTGCCTCTGGCCGATTTGCAGAAATTTAGCCCCGTGATTGCGGATGACGTCTATCCGATTCTGGCGCTGCAGTCGTGTCTGGATAAGCGTGCGGCTAAAGGTGGCGTTTCTCCTCAGCAGGTGGCTCAGGCGATTGCCGACGCTAAACAGCGTCTGGTGTGATCCGCCTGCGGGGCTGCTTTTAAGGCGGTAAATAAACGAAGCTCGGGTAACTCCGGGCTTTTTTATGCAAAAAAAAGCGGACACAAGGTCCGCAAAAGTTCACGTTGGCTTTAGTTATCCGGGTAGAGAGGTGATGAGGAAGCTCAATGATTTTCTGAAGTTTTCCTCATTTATGGGTTTATTATTGAACAGAAACCTTGATAGGGATAATCGTTCGTTGCTATTCTATCTATCGCCATGGACTATCGTGGCGATGGAGGATGAATAATGAATATTCGCGATCTTGAATATCTGGTAGCGCTAGCCGAACACCGCCACTTCCGCCGTGCGGCGGATTCTTGCCACGTCAGCCAACCGACGCTCAGCGGGC
Source organism: Klebsiella sp. RCJ4 (assembly GCF_009025755.1). Taxonomy (NCBI): domain Bacteria; kingdom Pseudomonadati; phylum Pseudomonadota; class Gammaproteobacteria; order Enterobacterales; family Enterobacteriaceae; genus Klebsiella; species Klebsiella sp. RCJ4. The sequence continues at coordinate 9,544 of NZ_WCIN01000011.1, read as the reverse complement.
AAATCCGTAAGCTGGAGGATGAACTCGGCGTGATGTTGCTGGAGCGCACCAGCCGTAAGGTTCTGTTCACCCAGGCAGGGCTGCTGCTGGTGGATCAGGCGCGTACCGTGCTACGAGAAGTCAAAGTGCTTAAGGAAATGGCGAGCCAGCAGGGAGAGACCATGTCCGGGCCGCTGCATATTGGACTGATCCCGACGATTGGCCCTTATCTGTTGCCGTTGATTATCCCGATGCTGCACCAGACCTTTCCCAAGCTGGAAATGTATCTGCATGAAGCACAAACCCATCAGCTTTTAGCGCAGCTTGATAGCGGTAAGCTCGACTGCGCGATTCTGGCGCTGGTCAAAGAGAGCGAAGCGTTTATTGAGGTGCCGCTGTTTGATGAGCCCATGATGCTGGCTATCTACGAAGATCACCCGTGGGCGAACCGCGAGTGCGTGCCGATGTCGGACCTGGCCGGTGAAAAGCTGCTGATGCTGGAAGATGGGCACTGCCTGCGCGATCAGGCGATGGGCTTTTGCTTTGAAGCGGGCGCCGATGAAGATACCCATTTCCGGGCGACGAGCCTCGAAACGCTGCGTAACATGGTGGCTGCCGGTAGCGGCATCACGCTGTTGCCAGCCCTGGCCGTGCCGCAGGAGAGAAAGCGCGATGGCGTGGTCTATGTGCCCTGCATCAAGCCGGAGCCGAGACGTACCGTGGGGCTGGTTTATCGTCCGGGTTCGCCGCTGCGTAGCCGCTATGAACATCTGGCGGAGGCCATCCGCGGTAAGATGGATGGCCATTTCGACGCCGCGTTAAAACAGGCGGTTTAAGCCATTTAACGCCGCGACCCGATAGGCTTCCGCCATCGTCGGATAGTTAAAGGTGGTGTTAACGAAGTACTCAATGGTGTTACCACCGCCTTTCTGCTCCATTATCGCCTGGCCGATGTGAATAATTTCGGCCGCGCGCTCGCCAAAGCAGTGAATCCCGAGGATCTCTTTCGTTTCGCGATGAAAGAGGATCTTCAGCGTACCGACGCTCATACCGACGATCTGCGCCCGGGCCAGATGTTTGAACTGCGCGCGACCCACCTCGTAAGGCACCTTCATTGCCGTCAGCTGCTGCTCGGTTTTACCGACGGAGCTGATTTCCGGAATGGTGTAAATCCCGGTAGGGATATCCTCAATCAGGTGCGCCGATGCCTCGCCTTTTACCAGCGCCTGGGCAGCGATGCGGCCCTGGTCGTAGGCGGCGGAGGCCAGGCTTGGATAGCCAATCACATCGCCGACGGCATAAATATGCGGCAGGGCGGTTTGATACATGCTGTTGACCTTCAGCTGGCCGCGGCTGTCGGTTTGCAGACCGATATTTTCCAGCGCCAGTGAGTCGGTGTTCCCGGTGCGGCCGTTAGCGTACAGCAGGCAGTCCGCTTTGAGCTTTTTGCCGGATTTCAGATGCATGATGACGCCGTCATCAACGCCCTCAATCTTTTCGTACTCTTCATTGTGGCGAATGACCACGCCGCTGTTCCAGAAGTGATAGGAGAGCGAGTCGGACATCTCCTGATCGAGAAACGCCAGCAGACGATCGCGGGTGTTGATCAGATCCACTTTGACCTCCATTCCCCGGAAGATCGACGCATATTCGCAGCCGATCACCCCGGCACCGTAGATGATCACATGGCGCGGTTCGTGATGCAGGCTGAGAATCGAGTCGCTGTCATAAATGCGCGGATGATGGAAGTCAACGTCTGCCGGATGGTACGGGCGTGAACCGCAGGCAATCACGAACTTTTCCGCCGTCACCGTTTCCACGGTACCGTCGTGGCACTCCAGCGCGATAGTGTGTTCATCAACAAAATGGGCATTGCCCTGCAGGATTTCGCAGTGGTTACGCTCATAGAAACCCTGACGCATATGGGTTTGCTGGTTAATGACGCTGTCGGCATGGTTCAGGATGTCGGCGAAGGAAGAACGAAGAAGACGGGAATGGTCGCTGTAGAGGGGATTTTGGTTAAACTCGATAATACGGCTGACGGCATGGCGGAGGGCTTTTGACGGGATGGTACCCCAGTGGGTACAACCGCCGCCGACGTTATGGTAGCGCTCAATGACGGCAACGCGTGCTCCCTGTTTCACCAGCCCCATGGCGGCACCTTCTCCGCCAGGACCGGAACCAATCACAATTGCATCATAATCCCAAGAGTGTGACATGGCATTACTCACCTGTTTTATACATAAAATAAACACGATGATAACATTCGCCGCGCTTTAACCCAATTATCGTTGTGCTTTTTTGCGGCATAAAAGCAGAAACAGCTCGTAAACAATCATTCACAATCCAGTGTAAACCGATTAGTTCTAATCTCTGGTATAGTGCCGGAAGGGCTTATGGAAGGATTCAGACAACGTGATGGGCGTAAGAGCGCAACAAAAAGAAAAAACCCGGCGTTCGCTGGTGGAAGCGGCATTCAGTCAGCTGAGTGCTGAGCGCAGTTTTGCCAGCTTGAGCCTGCGCGAAGTGGCGCGGGAAGCGGGGATTGCCCCGACGTCCTTCTATCGTCATTTTCGCGATGTCGATGAGCTGGGTCTGACCATGGTGGATGAAAGCGGGCTCATGCTGCGCCAGCTGATGCGCCAGGCGCGCCAGCGTATCGCTAAAGGCGGCAGCGTCATTCGCACCTCTGTTTCCACCTTTATGGAATTCATTGGCAACAACCCGAACGCCTTCCGCCTGCTGCTGCGGGAACGCTCCGGTACCTCCGCGGCGTTTCGTGCCGCCGTGGCGCGTGAAATTCAGCATTTTATCGCGGAACTTGCCGACTATTTAGAAATCGAAAACCATATGCCGCGCGCCTTTACCGAAGCGCAGGCTGAAGCTATGGTCACCATCGTATTTAGCGCTGGCGCCGAGGCTCTCGATGTGGGCCCGGAGCAGCGTCGACAGCTGGAAGAACGCCTGGTGCTGCAGCTCAGAATGATCTCGAAAGGCGCGTATTACTGGTATCGCCGTGAACAAGAAAAAATATCAAATCATTCCGAATAACGTGAAGGACGAGCAATGAAACACTCAGTACAAGATAGAGGTACGCTGCTGCTGGCGCTGATCGCAGGTTTATCCATTAATGGTACCTTCGCCGCGCTGTTCAGCTCCATTGTCCCTTTTTCCATCTTCCCCATTTTGTCGTTGGTGCTGACGGTTTACTGCCTGCATCAGCGCTATCAGAATCGTAGTATGCCCGTGGGTTTGCCGGGGCTCGCCGCTGCCTGTTTTATTCTCGGCGTGCTGGTTTACAGTACCGTCGTGCGCGCGGAATACCCGGACATCGGATCTAACTTCTTCCCGGCGGTTCTGTCGGTGATTATGGTGTTCTGGATTGGCTACAGGTTACGCAACCGCAAGAACGCGGTCGCTGAATAATCTCTCACCCGGCAGCAGCGCTGTTGCCGGGTTTTCTCGCGCAGCTTTACTTCTTCGTTAGCAGCACGCCGCATTCCATATGATGGGTATAGGGGAACTGGTCGAATAGCGCCAGGCGCGCGATCTCGTGGGTCTCACTGAGCGTTTCCAGGTTCTGGCATAGGGTCTCCGGATTGCAGGAGATATAGAGAATACGCGGATACGCCTGCACCATTTTCTCCGTTTCGCTATCCAGCCCGCTGCGCGGCGGATCGACGAAAATCGTCTCGCACTGATAGCTCTTCAGGTCGATTCCCTGCAGGCGGTTAAACTCCCGCACGCCGTTCATCGCCTGGGTAAACTCTTCCGCCGACATGCGGATAATCTGCACGTTATCAATGTGGTTCGCTGCAATATTGTATTGCGCCGCCGCGACGGACGGTTTGGCGATTTCCGTTGCCAGCACGCGTTCGAAATTACGCGCCAGCGCCAGCGAAAAGTTGCCGTTGCCGCAGTACAGCTCAAGCAGGTCGCCGGTTGCGCCTTTAGTGGCGTCGATAGCCCACTCCAGCATCTGAATGTTCATCGCCGCATTTGGCTGGGTGAAGCTATTCTCAACCTGACGATAGATCATTTCACGCCCGCCAACCGGCAAGCGTTCATCGATATAGTCTTGATCCAGCTCGATTTTAGTTTTCGTGGCGCGGCCAATCAAGTGCACATTCAGATTTTGCGCCCGCAGCGCATCGCGCAAGCGCGCCGCGTGCTGACGCCATTCATCGTCGAGCTTTTTATGATACAGCAGCGATATCACGGCCTGGTTACTCAGGGTGGTGAGATAATCCACCTGAAACAGTTTGTGGCGCAGTACCGGGTTATCGCGTACGCCCTCAATCACCGCGGCCATCAGCTGATTAATCAGCTCGCTGGCGGCCGGGAAAGTCTCGACGCGGATCCGGGATTTGGTCTGCTGGTCGAACATAATGTGGTACAGATCGTCGCCATCGTGCCACAGGCGAAACTCTGCGCGCATGCGGTAGTGGCTGACCGGCGAACGAAACACTTCCGGAACCGGGGCGCTAAAAGGCGCCATCATTTTCTGCAAACGGACGACTTTTTCTGCCAGCTGCGCTTCATATTGTTCGGTAGGAAGGTGTTCGGGGGTCATGATGCATCCTGAATAAAATAAGTACGCGGGGATTGTAGGGAAAGCGCCGGGGATGTCCAGCCCTGATGATATAAGGAAATATAACGGTAGAAGTCTGGACATCTATATGTTTCTGATTATAGCATCGTGCTACCGGTCCTATGAGTTAATAGGGAATCCAGTGTAAATCTGGAGCTGACGCGCAGCGGTAAGGAAAAGTGGGATGAGCGCATTATGCAGACACTGCGGCTATTTAGCGGGAAGTCCTCGTCCATTAAACACTCCAAGCCCGAAGACCTGCCGGAATACGTCGCATTTGGTTTCTATCATCGCGTGCTACTGATAGAGCCGGCGGCATCCTTTGTTTATTACGGATGCTTTAAAAATGATTAAAAAAGCTTCGCTGATGACGGCGCTCTCCGTCACGGCATTTTCCGGCTGGGCGCAGGACAGCAATTCAGATACGTTAGTGGTCACAGCAAACCGTTTTCAACAGCCGGTCAATACGGTTCTTGCGCCGACCGATGTGGTTACCCGGGAAGATATCGATCGCTGGCAGGCGAAAGATTTAAACGATGTGATGCGCCGATTGCCTGGCGTGGACGTCGCACAAAATGGTGGCATGGGTCAATCCTCCTCTCTTTTTATCCGTGGTACTGAAGCCAAACAAGTTCTGGTGCTGGTTGACGGCGTTCCCATGGCCCGACCGGGTATTACAAATAACCCCGATCTGAACCAGATCCCTTTGTCGCTGGTGCAGCGCGTCGAATATATCCGCGGCCCGCGTTCAGCGATTTATGGTTCCGGGGCAATGGGCGGCGTGATTAACGTCATTACGCATTCCGATAAAGAACAATCCAAAATTACCGCTGGGGTAGGATCGAAAGGCTACCAACAATATGACGGTACCCTGCGCCATCGCTTTGGCGATACGGTGGCGACGGTTGCGGGTTCTTATGAGGGTAATAAAGGCTTTAACGTTCAGCCCGATTCAACCTGGGATCACGACGGCGATCGCGACGGTTTTCGTAATAAAACGTTTTGGGGCAGCCTCGAGCATAAATTTAACGAGAATGTTGACGGTTTCTTCCGCGGACACAGCTACACCAACAACTCTGATTACGATCTGGGAAGCCCGCCGTATAGCCCGGCCTACAGCGCCGATGAAAGCCAGCTCTATAACCAGAGCTGGGATGCGGGGCTGAACTTTAATTCCGGAATTTATTCCTCCCAGCTCATCGCCAGCTATCAGAAGATAAAGGACTACAACTACAGCAGTATTTATGGCCGTTATAATGATGGGACGACGCTCGACAGGATGACGCAGCGTAACCTGCAATGGGGCAATAACGTTATTGTCGGTCATGGCTCTGTCAGCGCAGGGGTGGACTGGCAGCAGCAGCGGTTAACTTCATCAGATACGGCGATGTCGGATACCTACAAACGTGACAATACGGGACTGTACCTGACGGGCCAGCAGCAAGTTGGCGACGTGACCCTCGAAGCGTCCGGACGTGAAGACCACGATGAGCAGTTTGGCTGGCACGGTACCTGGCAGACTACTGCAGGCTGGGAGTTTGTCGAAAATTATCGCCTGACTCTCGGCTACGGTACCGGCTTCCTCGCGCCTTCTTTAGGGCAACAGTTTGGCTCCACCCGATTTGGTATCAACGCGAATCCTAATCTGAAACCTGAAGAGTCGAAACAGTGGGAAGCTGGGCTGGAAGGGCTCACCGGTCCCGTGGACTGGCGCTTGTCCGCGTACCATTACAAAATTACTAACCTGATTACCTATTATTCCGATCCTGTTACCTATGACGGGGAATACGACAATATCAATGCCGCGACGATTAAAGGCGTGGAATGGACGGGAAGTATCGATACCGGTATTTTCAGCCATCGCGTAACGTTGCAGTATGTCGATCCGCGTAACGATGATAACGGTGAAGTGCTGGCCCGACGTTCTAAACGACAGGCAAAGTATCAGCTGGACTGGTCCATGTTTGATGTCGATATGGATGTGTCCTGGCAGTATTATGGGAAGCGTTACGATAACAACACCTCCCAGTACAACAATACGCAAAGAATTTTGCCGAGCTACAGCACGGTAGACGTTTCTGCATCGTATCCGATCACCGATCGCCTGACAGTTCGTGGTAAAATAGCTAACCTGTTCGATAAAGATTACGAGACAGCTTATGGCTACCAAACTGCAGGACGAGAATACTACTTGTCTGGCAGCTACACCTTCTGATCCACGTCCCACCGTGCTGGTGTTTGATTCCGGCGTCGGTGGGCTGTCGGTTTACAATGAGATTCGGCAGCTTCTGCCGAATCTGCATTATATCTACGCTTTCGACAACGTTGCTTTCCCCTACGGCGAGAAGAGTGAAGAGTTTATTGTTGAACGCGTCCTGGAGATTGTGACTGCGGTTCAGCAGCGTTACCCTCTGGCGCTGGCCGTTATTGCCTGTAACACCGCAAGTACCGTTTCCCTCCCCGCCTTACGCGATAAATTCGCCTTTCCGGTTGTCGGCGTCGTTCCGGCGATAAAACCGGCGGCCCGCTTAACGGCGAATGGCGTTGTTGGCCTGCTGGCGACGCGCGGAACGGTAAAACGCCCTTATACGCGCGAACTGATCTCCCGTTTTGCGAATGAATGCAAAATCGAAATGCTGGGGTCGGCAGAGCTGGTAGAACTGGCAGAGGCCAAACTGCACGGTGAGCCGGTCCCGCTGGATGAACTGCGGCGCATCCTGCGTCCCTGGCTACGAATGCAGGAACCGCCTGATACGGTTGTGCTGGGATGTACGCATTTCCCTCTAATACAAGAAGAGCTGCAGCAGGTTCTGCCGGAAGGGACGAGAATGATCGACTCCGGAGCTGCGATTGCGCGTCGCACCGCCTGGCTATTAGAGCACGAAGCGCCTGACGCAAAATCGAGTGATGCCAATATTGCGTACTGTATGGCGCTGACGCCTGAAACTGAGCAGCTTTTGAGCGTTTTGCGGCGCTATGGCTTCGAGTCGCTGGAAAAACTGGCGCTTTCATAGCGTTTTGCACAAAAAAGAGACGGTTGAAAGATTTTTTGAAAACAGGGCTTGTCAACGTCTCAGAACTCCCTATAATGCGCCTCCACTGACACGGAACAACGGCTTACAGCCCGCCGGGTCAGCGGGATTCAGCGATGAATACCGGCAGAGAAAAGCGAAAATAATCGCTTGACTCTGAATGAGGAAAACGTATTATACGGGACCTCGCGACAGAGCGCTGAAGCGCGTCGCAACTGCTCTTTAACAATTTATCAGACAATCTGTGTGGGCACTCAAAGTGACATGGATTCTTAACGTCGCAAGACGAAAAATGAATACCAAGTCTCTGAGTGAACACGTAATTCATTACGAAGTTTAATTCACGAGCATCAAACTTAAATTGAAGAGTTTGATCATGGCTCAGATTGAACGCTGGCGGCAGGCCTAACACATGCAAGTCGAACGGTAGCACAGAGAGCTTGCTCTCGGGTGACGAGTGGCGGACGGGTGAGTAATGTCTGGGAAACTGCCTGATGGAGGGGGATAACTACTGGAAACGGTAGCTAATACCGCATAACGTCGCAAGACCAAAGAGGGGGACCTTCGGGCCTCTTGCCATCAGATGTGCCCAGATGGGATTAGCTAGTAGGTGGGGTAACGGCTCACCTAGGCGACGATCCCTAGCTGGTCTGAGAGGATGACCAGCCACACTGGAACTGAGACACGGTCCAGACTCCTACGGGAGGCAGCAGTGGGGAATATTGCACAATGGGCGCAAGCCTGATGCAGCCATGCCGCGTGTATGAAGAAGGCCTTCGGGTTGTAAAGTACTTTCAGCGGGGAGGAAGGCGATAAGGTTAATAACCTTGTCGATTGACGTTACCCGCAGAAGAAGCACCGGCTAACTCCGTGCCAGCAGCCGCGGTAATACGGAGGGTGCAAGCGTTAATCGGAATTACTGGGCGTAAAGCGCACGCAGGCGGTCTGTCAAGTCGGATGTGAAATCCCCGGGCTCAACCTGGGAACTGCATTCGAAACTGGCAGGCTGGAGTCTTGTAGAGGGGGGTAGAATTCCAGGTGTAGCGGTGAAATGCGTAGAGATCTGGAGGAATACCGGTGGCGAAGGCGGCCCCCTGGACAAAGACTGACGCTCAGGTGCGAAAGCGTGGGGAGCAAACAGGATTAGATACCCTGGTAGTCCACGCTGTAAACGATGTCGACTTGGAGGTTGTTCCCTTGAGGAGTGGCTTCCGGAGCTAACGCGTTAAGTCGACCGCCTGGGGAGTACGGCCGCAAGGTTAAAACTCAAATGAATTGACGGGGGCCCGCACAAGCGGTGGAGCATGTGGTTTAATTCGATGCAACGCGAAGAACCTTACCTACTCTTGACATCCAGAGAACTTAGCAGAGATGCTTTGGTGCCTTCGGGAACTCTGAGACAGGTGCTGCATGGCTGTCGTCAGCTCGTGTTGTGAAATGTTGGGTTAAGTCCCGCAACGAGCGCAACCCTTATCCTTTGTTGCCAGCGATTCGGTCGGGAACTCAAAGGAGACTGCCAGTGATAAACTGGAGGAAGGTGGGGATGACGTCAAGTCATCATGGCCCTTACGAGTAGGGCTACACACGTGCTACAATGGCATATACAAAGAGAAGCGACCTCGCGAGAGCAAGCGGACCTCATAAAGTATGTCGTAGTCCGGATTGGAGTCTGCAACTCGACTCCATGAAGTCGGAATCGCTAGTAATCGTGGATCAGAATGCCACGGTGAATACGTTCCCGGGCCTTGTACACACCGCCCGTCACACCATGGGAGTGGGTTGCAAAAGAAGTAGGTAGCTTAACCTTCGGGAGGGCGCTTACCACTTTGTGATTCATGACTGGGGTGAAGTCGTAACAAGGTAACCGTAGGGGAACCTGCGGTTGGATCACCTCCTTACCTTAAAGAACCTGCCTTTGTAGTGCTCACACAGATTGTCTGAT
>NZ_WCIN01000010.1:0-105027 GCF_009025755.1 Klebsiella sp. RCJ4 | reverse complement strand
ACTCAGGAACAGATCGACGCCATTGTGGCGAAAGCCGTCGATAAAGCCCTGGCCGAACGCCAGGCGAAAATCGACGCCGCGGCTGATAAAAAAGTGGATGTTATCACCAACCCGCAGACCACCGCGGCCACGCCGGATATGGCGATCCCCTTCGGCCTGAAGTTCAGCGGCTACGCCCGCTACGGCGCGCAGTTCCAGACCGGCGATCAGAAGTTTGTCGGCGTCGATGGCTCCTATAACGGCGCCTCGGCGATCGGCCGTTTAGGCAACGAAGGCAACGGCGGCGAATTCCAGATAACCAAAGCCTTCAGGAGCAGTAAAGGCGCTATCTGGGATATCAACGTCATGTTTGACCACTGGAGCGATGAAGTTAACCTGAAAAAAGCCTACGTCGGCGTCACCAACGTGCTGGAGTCTAATCCCAACGCCTATATCTGGGCCGGCCGCGACTTCCATCAGCGCCCGCAGCAGGGGATCAACGACTACTTCTGGATGAACCACGACGGCCAGGGTGCCGGGGTGAAGAACTTTGATATCGGCGGCGTGCAGTTTGACGTGGCGGGAGTGTCGCAGGTGGAGTCCTGTAGCCCGGAAGTGATGGCGGACGAGGCCAACCCGTCGCGCATCACCTGTACCGGCGGCTCCGGTACCGGCGATAACGGCCACTACGCCCTGACCACCAAAACCCACAACATCAAGGCCGGGCCGATCGACGTTGAGGTGTACGCCAACTACGGTTTCGATTCGAAAGCGGTGGACAGCGACGAACGTCTCGACGCCTGGCAGGGCGGGCTGGTGCTGAGCCACACCAACGACAGCGGCGTCAATAAAGTGATCCTGCGCTACTCCGATAACTCGGATAACAGCGTCTACAACAAAACCGATGACCTGACCGCGATTTACGCCAGCTTTGAAGGGCTGCATAAATTCACCCGGCAGGCGCAGATCGAATATCTGCTGGCCTTCCACGACTATGACAACGGCAAGGATAACACCGATAACCGTAAAAACTACGGCGCCATTGTCCGTCCGATGTACTTCTGGAACGATGTGCACTCCACCTGGCTGGAAGCGGGCTACCAGCGCGTCGATTACGACCAGGGCGGCGATAACCACGGCTGGAAGCTGACGCTGTCGCAGAACATCGCCATCGGTATGGGGCCGGAGTTCCGCCCGATGCTGCGCTTCTACGTGACCGGCGGCCAGGTGGATAACAAGCGCACCGCGAAGGTTAACGGCACCAAAGATGAGCAGCTGGATTCGCTGAACGTCGGCGGCATGTTTGAGGCGTGGTTCTAAGAGAGTGAAACCATCCCGGGTCGCGGCGTCAGAGCCCGATCCGGGCTATCAGATCGTAACCTGTAGCCCGGCTAAGCGCAGCGCGAGCCGGGAAGAAGCCGCATCGATATATTCATCCCGGCGCATTCCCCGGGCTGCGGCGTAACGCCTTACCCCGGCTACCGCTGGCTTAGGTGGTTTGCAAAAGGAGCCGGAGATCACCTCTGGCTCATCCGGCGAGCGATGCGTTCAAGCTTAATCATCAGCAGCAGCGTGACGCCCACCAGCACGATGGTCAGCGCCGAACCATCGGCAATATTGCCGCGATCGGTCAGGCTGAAAATCGTCACCGGCAGCGTTGTCCAGCCCGGCGGGTAAATCATCACCGTCGCGCCCAGCTCCCCCATCGACAGCGACAGGCTTAACGCCAGTGCTGAAATCATCCACGGCGTCATCAGCGGCAGCGTAACGTAGCGCAGGCGATACCACGGCGATGCCCCGAGGCTGGAGGCGACGTTTTCAATATCGGCGGAAATCCGCGCCAGACCGGTGGAAACGTTGCTGAAGGTAAACGCGGAAATCAGCACGAAGTGCGCCGCCAGAACGATCCAAAAGGTGCCGTTCATCTGCAGCGGTCCCTGGCTGAAGGCCACCAGAATGCCAAGACCCACAGAAACGGATGGGATGGCGCTTGGCAGATAGAACATCAGCCCAAGGTATTTTTGCAGCTTCGCACCGTACTGCCGCAGGGACAGCGCAGCCCACATGCCGCACAGCAGAGCGAACAGGCTGGCGCAAAACCCGACCATCAGGCTGGAAAAGAGCGCATCCCACGCGGCGCCGCGAAACGCGTTAACAAAGTGTCCGAAGGTAAAGCCGGACGGCAGCAGGCCGTTCCACTGCTGGCTCAGGCTGGACATCAAAATCACCGCCAGCGGCAGGAAGAAAAACCCGGCAAACAGCGTCACCGCCAGCGCTCCTGCCGCCGTACGGCCTTTACGCGACCAAATCAACATCGTTAGCTCCTCACGCCGGTACGCGCGGCGGCCAGCCGATAGAGCATAAACAGCCCCAGCGACAGCAGAATATTAATCAGCGCAATCATGCAGGCGACGCTGTAGTCCGACTCGAGAATAGCCTTGCTGTAGACCATCATCGGTAGAGTATTTACCCCTTTGGCGCCGATAAACAGCACGATGCCGAACTCGTTGGTGGTCAACAGCAGACACAGGCTGCCGCCCGCCATTAGCGCCGGCAGCACCGCCGGAAAAATCACCTGGCCGATGACCCGCAGCGGATGCGCGCCGAGGATGCTCGCCGCTTCAAGCTGGCTTTTATCAATCTGCCGCAGCCCGGCCATCAGCGGGCGCATCACCAGAGGGGTGAAGACGGTCATTTCCGCCAGTATGACCCCCTGAATCGAATAGAGAAAATCCACCGGCGGCAGTTCAAAAGCAAACAGCGACATCAGCGTTCCGTTCAGCAGACCGGCGGAGCCGTAAATAAAGGTGAAAGCCAGGGTGATGAGAAAGGTCGGCAGCGCAATAAAGGTATCAATTATCCGGCTAATCAGCTGGCTACCGGGAAACGGGATAAACACCAGAATCAGCGCCAGCACGCTGCCGAGCAGCAGGCAGCCTGATGTCGCGATAACCGCGATTTGCAAGGTATTGAGCAATGCGCTGAGAAAGCGCCGGGACTCCACCACCTGCCAGAAGGTTTCGAGGCTCAGATGACCCTCGGTATCGCGCAGCGCCTGTTCGCCGATGAGCAGCAGCGGGTAGAAAAACAGGGTCGCCAGCACCAGCAGCGGCGGCAGCAGCCACAGTAAGGGCCGCAGATGAACAGAGCGACGCGGGAGCGTTAAGATCTGCGACATTATGACACCTCAATCAGGACCGCATCGTTGGGTTCAAAATAGAGCGCCAGCCTGTCGCCCGCACGCGGCAGCGGATTCACGTGGGTCATCACGATACGCACCGCCTCCCCCGCCACGTCGCATAGCAGATGGGTCAAATCGCCCTGCCAGTGCACGGAGGTCAGGATGGCGTTCAGCCGGTTGCTGGTGGCCGATCGCGGCGCGAGACTCATATGCTGCGGGCGAATACACAGCAGCTTATTGTTGCCATGCTGGCCGCCGCGGCTGAACGCGGCGATCAATCCGCCGCCGCAGCTGACGCTGACCAGGCCAGGTCCCGCGGTATCTGTCAGCGCCGTCGCCTGCAGGATATTGGCACGTCCGAGAAACTCAGCGCTAAAACGATTAGGCGGATAGTGGTAAAGCTGATGGGTTTCGCCGTGGGCAATGAGCGAGCCGTCTTTCATGATGCCAATCTTGTCCGCCAGGGTCAGGGCTTCGGTCTGATCGTGGGTGACGTAGAGAATGGTCAGCTCCGGCAGTTCGCGGTGCAGACGGGCAATTTCCTCCACCATGTTGTGACGGATTTGCGCATCCAGCGCCGAGAGCGGCTCATCAAGCAGCAATACCCGCGGACGCACGGCGATGGCGCGGGCAATCGCGACGCGCTGCTGCTGGCCGCCGGAAAGCTGGTGCGGATAGCGGCTGGCGTAATCCGCCATGCCGACGATTTTCAGGGCTTCCTGAACCCGTTCAGCGATCTGCGCTTTGGGCTGCTTCTGCGCCCGCAGGCCGAAGGCGACGTTATCTTCTACCTTCATGTGCGGAAACAGGGCGTAGTTTTGAACCACCATACCAAGGCCGCGTTGATACGGCGGCAGGTGGGTGATATCCGTGTCGCCAAGCAAAATTCGACCACCGGCAGGCTGCACAAAACCGGCTATCGCCCGCAGCACCGTGGTTTTCCCGGAGCCCGAAGGGCCAATCAGCGCCAGCACCTCACCGGGGTCAATGGTTAATGTCAGCGGCTTCAGCACCACGTTGCCGTGATAAGAAACGCGCAGCGCGTCGAGAGTAATTCCGGACGTCCCCGCCAGCGACGGGGTGGGGGCAACGGTCGTTTTCATTAACATCACGCTTACTCGCTGTCCGTCACTTTATGCCAGCGGGCAATATCCGCCGACAGCGAAACCGCAACGTCGTCCCAGTTGGGTTCCCAGCTTTTCACGCCGTTAAGCGCCGCTTTCGCCGCTTTAAAGTTAGCGTCTTCCGGCGTCACGTCGCTGCGCACCGGCAGACCCCAGGAGAGCGCGCTGACGCTGGACTGAGCGGATTTATCGAGCAGGAAGTTAATCAGCTTTTTACCGTTTTCGCCGTTCGGACCGTTCTGCACCAGGCCGATGGTATAGGGCAGCGCCAGCGCGCTGCGTTCGCCTTGCGCGTCCGCTGGCCAGAAGATTTGCACATTCGGGTTACGCGCCATCTGCGACAGGTTCATTTGCAGATCGCCGTTAGCGATGTACAGCTCGCCTTTATTGACCAGCGCGGTCAACTTACCGGTGGAAGCAGACGGACCAACGTTATTGGCCTGGAGCTTACCGAGATAATCGAACCCCGCCTCTTTGCTCCCCATGCTGTGAAACGCCTGTAGCATGACCGCCGTACCGTCACCCGCCTGCCCCGGCGTCGAGTACTGCAGTTTGTTCCTGAAGCGGCTATCGAGCAAATCCTGCCAGCTGGCCGGCGCGGTTTTCAGCAGCTTACTGTTATAGATAAAGGTCAGATAGTTATTCACCAGCGGCGAGTAGCGGTCGTGTACGCCCGGGATCCGAGCGCTGTCCTGCGGCTGAAATTCGGCCAACAGCTGTTCTTTCGCGGCACGCTGGATAAACGGCGGCACCGTCACCAGCACATCGGCCTGAGGGTTGGTGCGCTCTTTTGCCAGGCGTTCAACAATCGCCCCGGAACCGCCTTCCACGTACTGCACCTTGATGCCCGTTGCTTTGGTGAAAGCGGCGAACTGGTGCTGGTACCAGCTGTTATCACCATCGTGCAGGCCGTCAGCGGAGTAAACCGTGACGATGCCATCTGCCCAGACCGGAGAGCTGGTCAGCGCGAACAGGGACAGCAGGGCAAGTCGGGAGAGTTTCATCGTATATGCCTCATCGGGTAGTTAGTCGTTCTGGTGTAGACCAGATTGTTTTTCACGCTACCGGGGGTTTATGACAAAACGATGAATGAAGTGTGGCGAAAGGATGACGCCGGTGCAGAAGAATCCCTCCCGGAGGCGGCGCTTGACGCGCCTGTCCGGGCTACCCGTCCGCAGTCAGCGGTGAGCCCGTAGCCCGGGTAAGGCGCCAGCCGCAACCCGGGAAAACGCTCGGGCTGGACCAATAAAATCAATGGGTATCGACTTCAATACGGAGGCTGTCGTGGCGCCAGTACTCAATATCGTAATCGAGAATTCGCCCGTGCTGATCGTAGTTGAGGCGGCGCAAGAGCAGCGCCGGCCGCCCTTCCATCACCCCCAGGGCTTCCGCGGCCTGGGGCGGCATTGAGGTGGGCCAGAACGACAGATGCATACTGGTATATATCAGGTCATAGTGGGTCTGATAAATTTCGGTCAGGCTGCCGTTTAAATCATGGCGCAGCAGCTCCGGAACCCTGGCCGGCAGGCAGTGATTTTCACAGTAGCAGATTGCCCGCCCGTCAGCATGGCGCAGTCGGGTGAGCAGGTAGATCTGGTCGAACGGCTGCAGCGCCAGCGGCGCCATAACGTCCAGCGGAACGGCGGCCAGACGACCGTCGAGCAGCACCGTTTTCGGCTCCCGCCCCTGTTCCAGGCACAGCTTGTGGAAGTTGGTATTCTGCGTCGGATCCAACCACAAGCGCTCCGGCGTAACAAACCAGCCGCGGCGGTCGGCGCGATAAATCACGCCGCTGGCCTCAAGCTGCGCCAGGCTCTCGCGCACCGTAATACGCGTGGTATTGAACAGCGCGCACAGCTCGCGCTCGGACGGCAGCTTATCGCCGCTCTTCAATGCGCCGTTTTGAATACGCGCCTGAAGCTGCGCCTTGATCAGCAGATACTGTGGCGTCTCGCCAGAGGGTGATTTCATGTTCGCTCGCGGCCAAATTTGATGCGCTCATTATACATAACCAGATGAATTTTTTGTTGCAGCGCTACTTTCCCTTTGACCTTTTCGGGGCACGATCGTCATTATAAAAAACATCTGGTATAGACCAAATGGTGAAAACAATGACTTCGCGTAATTATCTGCTGCTGACGCCCGGACCGCTAACCACTTCCCGTACGGTAAAAGAGGCGATGCTGTTCGATAGCTGTACCTGGGACGACGACTACAATCTCGGCGTCGTTCAGGTCATTCGCCAACGGCTGGTGGAACTGGCGACGCCCGCTCACGGCTACACCTCAGTGCTGCTGCAAGGCAGCGGCAGCTACGCGGTTGAAGCGGTGCTCGGTAGCGCGATCGGCGCGCAGGGGAAAGTGCTGATTATCAGCAACGGCGCCTACGGCGCGCGCATGATCGAGATGGCGAAACTGATGTGCATTGCGCACCATCCCTACGACTGCGGCGAAGTGGCGCGGCCGGACGCGGCGGCGATCGAACGGATCCTGCAAACCGACCCGGCGATCACCCATATCGCCATGGTGCATAGCGAAACCACGACCGGCATGCTCAACCCGATCGAAGAGGTCGCCGCGCTGGCGAAACGGTACGACAAACGCTACATCGTCGATGCCATGAGCAGCTTCGGCGGCATTCCCATGGACGTCGCCGCCCTGAATATCGATTATCTGATCAGCTCCGCCAACAAATGCATTCAGGGTGTGCCGGGCTTTGCCTTCGTCATTGCCCGGGAGGCGGAACTGGCAAACTGCCAGGGCCGCTCGCGCTCGCTGTCGCTGGATCTGTACGCCCAGTGGCGCTGCATGGAGGATAACCACGGCAAGTGGCGCTTCACCTCACCGACCCATACCGTGCTGGCCTTTGCCCAGGCGCTGAAGGAGCTGGCGGAGGAAGGCGGCGTGCGCGCACGTCATCAGCGTTACAGCACGAACCAGCAGCGTCTGGTGGCGGGAATGCGTGCGCTAGGCTTTCAGCCGCTGCTCGACGATAGCCTGCACTCGCCGATCATCACCGCGTTTTACTCCCCGGATGCGCCGCAGTATCGCTTTAAGGATTTCTATCAGCGGCTTAAAGAGCAGGGTTTCGTGATCTATCCGGGCAAGGTGTCGCAAAGCGACTGCTTCCGTATCGGCAACATCGGAGAAGTGTACGACGCCGACATCACCGCCCTGCTGGCGGCCATCAAAAACGCCATGTACTGGCAATGCTAAGGAACCGTCATGAACCGTATTAACGCCGTTATTCTTGATTGGGCAGGCACCACCGTCGACTTTGGCTCCTTCGCGCCGACGCAGATTTTCGTTGAGGCCTTCCGTCAGGCTTTTGCCGTGGAGATTACGCTCGAAGAAGCCAGGGTGCCGATGGGTCTCGGCAAATGGCAGCATATTGAAGCGCTGGGGAAACTGCCCGCCGTGGACGCCCGCTGGCAAGCGAAGTTTGGCCGGGCGATGAACGCTGCCGATATCGACGCGATCTATGCTGCTTTTATGCCGCTGCAGATTGCCAAAGTTGTCGATTTTTCTGCGCCGATCGCCGGGGTTGTCGACACCATTGCCGCGCTGCGCGCCGAAGGCATAAAAATTGGCTCCTGTTCCGGCTATCCGCGTCCGGTGATGGAAAAGCTGGCGCCGGCCGCCGCCGCGCAGGGCTATGCGCCTGACCACTGGGTGGCGACGGACGACCTCGCCGTCGGGGGGCGGCCAGGCCCGTGGATGGCGTTACAGAACGTCATTGTCCTCGGCATCGACTCGGTAGCCCACTGCGTCAAGGTTGATGATTCCGCTCCCGGCATTACCGAAGGATTAAACGCCGGGATGTGGAGCGTGGGTCTGGCGGTTTCCGGTAACGAATTCGGCGCCAGCTGGGAGGAATATCAGCAGATGAGCGCCGAAGAGATCGCCGCCCGCCGCGAGCACGCTGCCGGGAAGCTGTACGCCGCCGGTGCGCACTATGTGGTGGATACGCTGGCGGATTTGCCGGGCGTGATTGCCGACATCAACCGTCGTCTGGCGCAGGGCGAACGCCCGTAGTTTTATTGACGATTCGCCTGACTGCGGCCCCATTACACTCGTACTTTCGTCGCCACCAGCAGGCCGGTCAGCAGCATCAACGTACCGGAGAGGACCAGCGGCGAGAGCAGACCAAGGTGATCCAGCGCCACGCCGCCAACCGCGGCGCCGCAGGTGTTGGCCAGCTGGATCACCGCCACCTGAATCGACCCGGCTTTCTCCGCCTGATCGGACAGGGAGCGGGTGATCCACGTTGACCAGCCAACCGGTATCAACGCGAAGGCAAAGCCCCAGATAACGGCAACCGTCGACGCCACGATTTTACTCTCCCCCCACAGTACCAGCACCGCCGCGCTGATGGCCAGCACCACCGGGGCAACCGCCAGCGCCGCTTTCACCGAACGTTTGAGCAGCATCGAAGAGAGCGAGGTGCCGACGAAGCTGGCGATGCCGAAGCTCAACAGCACCAGCGTCAGGCCGTCAACGTCAAAGCCTGCCAGCGTCATATACACCGGGCGAATATAGGTAAAGAAGGCGAACTGGCCGGCGAAGGCCATAAAAATGGCACACATCCCGGCCATCACGCCGGGGCGCTTTAGCAGGCCGAACATATTTTGCTGCGCCGAGGTCGACTCGCCCGGCAGAGACGGCAGCGCCTTCAGCACCCAAATCGTACAGACCCCCCCCATCACCGCGGCGCCGTTAAAGACGTTACGCCAGCCGATAATCCCACCGAGGAAGCTGCCCAGCGGCGCGGCGATCACCAGCGCTATTGATACCGCGCCAAAAATAACCGACAGGGCTTTGGGCACCACGCGCATCGGCACCAGCCGCATGGTGAGCGACGCCGACATCGCCCAAAAGCCGCCCAGCGCCAGCCCGAGGCAGGCGCGGCCGAGCAGCAATAACGCAAAGCTGTTGGCAAAAGAGACCAGCAGGCAGGAAAGGGTCAGCAGAACCGAAAACAGAATCACCACGTAGCGGCGATCGGTACTGCGGATGATCGAGGTGATAAACAGGCTGGCGAACATCGCCACGAACGCCGTGGTGGTGACCGACTGTCCGGCAACCCCTTCGGAGATGCCTAAATCCTGCGCCATCGGCGTGAGCAGGCTTACCGGCAGGAACTCAACGGTAATCAGGCAGGCGACGCAGAAGGCCACCGCAAAAACCGCCGACCAGTTGGGTCGCGCCGCCTGATGAGCCTGTGGCGTAGAGGCATTCGAAGGAGTCATAAGTTACCTGCATGGTTGAACACGGGGAAGCCGCGCAGTGTAACATTTTAAATGTGACGAATTTAACGTTTTGACAACTTTCTCACCAGCATCGCCAACGGACACAAGGTTCGCAGGATTAAAGATGGAATGCGATTCGCTTACCGGTTGGCAGCTTAACATCAATACTGAGTTCCCCCCCGAGCGCTGCAACATAGCGCTTCAGCGTTGACAAACGCGGGTCGTTATCAGCCTGTTCCATTTTTGCTATGGTGGGTTGTTTAACGCCCATTGCCTTAGCCAGCTCTGCCTGAGACATATTGAGTTCTTCCCTTAACATACTTAAAGCGATAGCCTGGCGCATCTCCTCGACTTTTTCAGCAATACGCGCCTGGCTTTCCGGGCTCTGTTTGGCCATTAATTCTTTAAGGGTCGCCATATTTTTTCCTTACTGATTAAGGTGCTTACGGTACTCAGCATCTGCAAGCTTGATCATATCTTTATAGAATCTCTTTTCATTTAACCCTGTTTTATCTCCGGCGCATAACACGATGCCACAACGAGAAGGGTCAAATACAAAGAAAGCTCGGATGGGTCTACCTTGATGCTGAATGCGCAGCTCTTTCATATTCGAAAAGGCAGAATCGTTTACTGTATCCGCAAACGGCCTTCCCAACCGGGGGCCATACTCGGATAAGATCACCATTGCGGCGAGCATATCCTCTTTGAGCGCTTCGGTCTGCGCCTCAAACCACTTGTCAAAAACCTCCGTTGTTTCAACATCCCACATCAGCGATCCCTCATAGCCAATAAGCTATAAGTAAATTATAGCCTACTAGCTATAAAAGCAACCCCTCTTTATAAAATGACTTACGCATTGGCTAATCTGCTGTTACGTGCCGCCGTCGCCAGCCCAGCCCGCTAATGAGGATTTCATTGGAAGGACGGCCAGATGATGGCCCTTTGTTACGATGACTTATGCACCGGTGGCCTCGTCGGCGTGACGTTTAACGAAGCCAACAGTGCACCGGGAAGTGATATCAGTGCAGCCAGTGGACGCCATCCTCCGCTAAAAACAGCGCGTTATAGCGCTCCTGCAAAGCGTGCAGGTCGCTCACCTCCGGCTCCAGCTCGCGAAGAAAACCTTGTGCCAGGCGGATTTGCGCTTCGGTAATCGGCGCCGCGAGGCGGGCCTTTTTCATCAACCGATACCAGTAATGCAGGTTCTGCTCGCTGCCGTCGACGATAGCAGTCTGCCAAATCAGCAGCACCTGAGCGGCATTTTGCAAATGCGCTTCATTCGGCCGTTCCAGGTAGTGCAGATACTCGTTACCGGCCGTTTTTCCCAGCTGATCGATCATCGATTCCAGTGGTACCGGCGTAATGCCTAACCGTTCGCTCAGACGGCGAATCGCACGGCGTGAATCAGAGGTAAGCACCCGAAATCCCACAACAAATACCACTATCAGCGTGGCCAGTCCTAACCAGATCATGCATCCTCTCATTCAATCGCAGCACCACTATCATAATGGGAAATTGCCCGCTGTCGACTGTCGGAGGTACCAGAATGTGACTTATCGCGACCCCGTCTCGCTATCATCAAACCGCCCGGCAAGAGGTATAAAAAAGCCCGGCGCAGGGGCCAGGCAACGTGACTCACACCCAATGACTCAGGCAGTCTGCAAAGTTTGCGTCTTTTTCTGACGGCGGATTTTACGTTCTTCAAACACCGCAACGATGGCCATCAGGCAGATGCAGCCAATTGCCGCCGCATCCAGCGCCGCAAAGGTGCCCGCCCAGCCGGTGAGGCCAAAAATCGGCGTACCGTCGGCAATCATCCCGAGGCCGAGCTTGGCGAAGCTATCGCCGATCAGATAGGCAAAGGTGCCCTTGATCCCGTCGGCAGCGCCAATCGCCTTTTTCGGCACGAAACCTACCGCGGCAACGCCGATCAGCAGCTGCGGGCCAAACACCAGGAAGCCCAGCGCAAACAGCGAGGCGAGATAAACGTACTGGTTACTGGCGTGCTGATAAACCCCCAGGGTGGCGATAATCAGCGCCAGCGCAATGCAGGCCACCAGCGCGCGACGACCGTTTGCCAGATCCGACAGCCAGCCCCACAGCAGCGTGCCGACCAGCGCGCCCACTTCAAACAGGGTAAAGCCTTGAATCGCCACCTCTTTGGAGAGCTTCAGCTCCTGGAAAGCGTAAACGGTGGACCACTGGTCAATGCCGATGCGCACCACGTACAGGAAGATGTTGGAGAAGCACAGCAGCCAGATGACTTTGTTCTTCAGTACGTACTCGACGAAGATCTGCCATTTGGTCATGGCGTTCTCTTCCGTCTCTTTATCCTCTTCGCTGATCTCTTCGCCAAACAGCTCTTCGGCGTTACCGAGGCCGTAGGATTCCGGGGAGTCGCTGCCGAAGCGCAGGCCGATAAAACCGACGATCAGCGCGATAATCGACGGGAAGATAAACATCCCGATCACGTGGCCGTCGAACAGGTAGTTGGCGCCAAACAGCGCCACGCCCGCCGCGCCGGCGCCGCCGAGGTTGTGAGAGATATTCCAGAAGCCGAGGAAGGTGCCGCGTTTACGGCGGGGCGTCCACTTGGTAATGGTCGAATAGCTGCACGACCCACCGGTGCTCTGGAAAAAGCCGCTCAGGGCGTAGAAGGCGATCATCAGGAACAGGCTGGTCGACCCCGCGCCCATGCTGGCGCTGAAGCCAAGCATACAGATGGCCGAGAGGATCAGCATAAACGGCAGAAACTGCTTGGTGTTCTTACCGTCTGCGTAGTAAGAAACCAGCGTTTTACCGACGCCGTAGGTGATTGAGAATCCGAGACCGATCATCCCCAGCTGCGTCATGCTCAGCCCGTAGGTGGAGATCATGTCGTTCTGCGCGATGTTAAAGTTTTTGCGGATCAGGTACATGGTCAGATAGCCGATGAAAACCACCAGATACGACTGCATGAACGGTTTGAACCACATTTTGCGCCGCGCTTCGAGCGGCAGGTCCAGGGTTGGCTTACGCACCTGGTTTAAGAAGGCCAGCATGATTGGGTGACTCCTGAGCTGATTTAGTACCTGCGAATGGCAGGCATTGTAAAAATCAGCCGGGAGACTCGCCTGAGACAGCGTCCAGGCGAAACCGGGAAAATTTCTTAGTTTTACGCCATTCGGCGAAGAAAGGTGAAGTGGGTCACGCTTCTCGCGGCGCCTGGGCGTTTAAAAACGGCAGCAGCAGCAGGGCGGAAATGCCGGCGGCAATGGCGATAACCACGAAAAAGCCGCTCCAGTGCCAGATTTCCATCACCTGCGCCAGCGGCCAGCCGGAGAGCGATGCGCCAAGATAGGCAAACAGGCCAACAAAGCCGGTTGCCGCCCCCGCCGCCTCTTTGTGCGAGCACTCCGCCGCCGCCATGCCGATCAGCATCTGTGGGCCAAAAACGAAAAAGCCGGTCGTGAAGAAGCAGGCCGCCTGCATCACGTAGCTGGCGAACGGCATCAGCCAGAGGCCGCCGACCGACAGCAAAATACCGGCGGCGAAAATCAGGTTCATCGGCCCGCGGTTGCCGTTAAACAGTTTATCCGAGCCCCAGCCCGCCACCAGCGCGCCGATAAAGCCGCCCACCTCGAACATGGTGACCGCCGAATTCGCCGTGACCAGATCGACGCCGAGCGTTTCCGACATATACAGGTTGCCCCAGTCGTTAATCGCCGCGCGCACCACGTACACCAGCACGTAGCACAGTGAGAGCAGCCAGATATAGGGATTCAGCAGCACGTATTTGGTGAGGATCTCTTTACGGGTCAGGCCAGCGCCCTCCTGCTGCTGGGCAATCTCCAGCTCATCGTGCCGCCAGTCGCCCACGGCGGGCAGGCCGACCGCCTGCGGCCGGTCGCGCAGCCGCCAGCAGAGAAACAGTCCGGCGAGGATCGCCAGCATGCCGGCAATCATCATCCCCGTTCGCCAGCCGTAGTGCAGCGCCGCCGCGCCAACCACCATCGGGATCAGCGCCCCGCCGACGTTATGCGCCGTATTCCACAGCGCCCACCAGCCGCCGCGTTCGGTGCGCGAATACCAGGTCGTCAGCAGACGGGCGCACACCGGCGAGCCCCAGCCCTGGAAGAAGGCGTTCAGCGCCCACAGCAGCGCGAAGGCCCACAGCGAAGTGGAAAAGCCAAACAGAATATTCACCACGCCGGTAGCGACCAGACCGATGCCCATAAAATAGCGGGCGTTAGAGCGGTCGCTGACGATACCGGAGAAAAATTTCGACAGCCCGTAGGTGATGTAGAACAGCGTTGCCAGCAGGCCGATATCGCTGCGCGTCAGCACGTTGCTGGCGAGGATTTCCGGCACGGCGGCGTTAAAGCTTTTACGCGTAAAATAAAACAGCGCATAGCCCAGCCAGATGGTCAGCAGAATATGCCGACGCCAGTAGCGGTAACGCGCGTCCAGCGCCGGTTTGTCGGTAATCGGCGGAGCCGCGGGCGGGGATTTCAAAAAGGCAAACATCGTCGCTCCTCAGGCGTAGCGCAGCGGCAGGCTGACGCAAACGCGGGTGCCGTGGGTGCAGGAGATGGTTAAGGTGCCGCCCAGCGCGCTGACGCGCTCGCGCATGCCGGTCAGGCCGAAGCCCTGCTGACCGGAGCCCGGCGGCAGGCCGCAGCCGTCGTCCTCCAGCACCAGCATCAGCCGCTGCTCCTGCTGCCAGCCCTGCAGCGTGACGGCGCTGGCGCTGGCGTGTTTGACGATATTATTCAGCCCTTCCTGGCAGACGCGGAACAGGGTGACGCGCTGGTTTTCGCTCAGCAGCGACTCATCAATGCGCCACGCCAGATGGCTGACCATACCGCGGTCCTCCAGCTCCATTTCGCGCATCAGCGAACGCACCGCCTGTTCAAGCGTCAGGTCGTCCAGCTGGCGCGGGCGCAGGCGGCCCAGCAGGCGGCGCACCGAATCATAGACGCCGAGCGAAAGCTGCTCAATCAGCTGGCCGCTCTGCCTGACGCTGGCGCTGTTAGGCGCCAGACGCTGGACGATCCCCGCCTGAGTACGGATGGCGGTGATGGTCTGCCCGATATCATCGTGCAGCTCGCGGGCCACCTCGCGGCGCACGCTCTCTTCGGTTTCCAGCAGGCGTTCCGCCAGCCGCTGGTTACGCACCAGCTCGTTTTGCAGCGACTGATTCAGCTCGCGCAGCCGCTGAATGCCTGCGCCCAGCAGCAGGCCCGTCAGGCTTTGCGCCAGCAGCGAAAGCAGCAAATCCACCGGATGATCGTGCCAGCTCTGGCTGGCAATCAGCGCGATGGCGTTCATCAGGGTCGCGATCAGCGCGCCCTGCCAGCCGTAGTGCCAGGCCAGGGCGATAATCGGCAGCGCCAGGCAGAAAGGCGTAAATCGCGAGAGCTCGGCGGGCAGCCCCAGCTGGAGCCAGAGACTGACGCTGAACAGCAGCAGGTACCAGATAAGATGCCGCCCGCGCCAGTTTACCGGCTGCGAGACCAGCGATGGCCCCAGCGGCCGCCAGACGGTACTGGTAAGGTAGTGCCAGATAACCAGGCAGGTAGGCGCCAGCGTCAGGCCGCCGGTCAGGGTCAGCAGCAGCGCGTTCAGCCCCTCCTTGCCTTCCGGCAGCCACGGCAGCGACTGGAGCAGCGCAGCGGCGATCAGCGCCCCTCCCTGACGCAGCAGGGTGAGCCAGTCACGCTGCTGGCGATAGCGTGAGATCAGCGCCACCGGCAGCAGGGTCAACAGACTTCCGGTCATCAATATTATCGGGTGCGCCAGCGCCACTTCCTGCGCCAGCCAGAAGATCAGCAGCCACTCAGCGCCCAGCAGAACCGGCCAGTAGCCGCGCGGACACTGCAGCATCAGGCCAAGACGCAGGCCAAAGGGGAAAAGCAGCACCGCAAGATCGGCACGCTCCACCAGGTGCAGGCTGATGCTCCACAGGCAAAACCACGCGGCGGAAAAGATAAAGCAACAACCGATAACCGAGAGCAGCCGGGAGAGAAAGGCGTTCATTGCCAGCTATCGAACATGCGGCGCGCCAGCTCGACGTCGTTGCTGACGCCCAGCTTTTCCAGCAGATTGGCGCGATGAACGTGCACGGTTTTTGGCGACAGGCCCAGCTCGGCGGCAATCTCTTTTACCGCCATCCCCTGCGCCAGCTTTTCCGCCACCTCGCGTTCGCGTTTGGTGAGCGGGTCCCGTCGCCCGGCCGCCAGCTTCATGGCGATATCCGGCGTCAGGTAGCAGCCGCCAGCCGCCACGGTGCGGACGGCGGCGATCAGCTCATCCGGGCTGCAGCGCTTGGAGAGAAAGCCGCGCGCGCCGGCGTTCAGCGCCTGCTCCACCAGCGCCGGGCTGTCGTGCACCGACAGCATCACGATCGCCATCCCTTTCGGCAACTGGCTTAACAGCTCAAGCCCGGAGATATCCGGCATCGAGATATCGCAGATACAGACCTGCACGCCGCGGCCGGGCAGCCCCGCCAGCGCTTCGCGCCCGGAACCGAATTCGGCGACGACCTGAAAATCGGCTTCCAGCCCCAGCAGTTGGGCAAAGCCGGAGCGGACGATAAGATGATCGTCAATAAGGGCGATTGTGGTCATGGCGATTCCTGGGGAGGATAAAAAACGCGCTTACCTTAACGGTATAAACGCCATCCTTCAAGCTGCCTCTGTTCCCCCCCAGTCACTGACTTCAGTCAGCTCCCGGGGGATTCTCAGAGTTGCCGCCCTGATGCGGCTTGAGTGATTTTGTTTATCGCGCGCAGCGGATCAAGCCGCGAGCGATTATTCGAAGAACACCGCGATTTTGCTGAACATGGAGGGATCGGACTGATTGCGCACCACCTTCTCAACGTCTTCCAGCTTTTCGATCTGGCTAATCATCTGCCCGAGGCGCTGATCGTCGTTGACCAGTAGCCAGATGCGGCTCTGGTTGCTGTCCGGGATCGGCAGACAAAGAATGCCTTCCACGTTAAATGCGCGGCGGGCAAACAGGCCGCAAACGTGGGTCATCACGCCAGGGTGGTTGCGCACGGTGAGCTGTAGAATAACGTTTTCATGAGTCGCTTGTTGCATGGCTTATTCCCCCACCATTTCAGTATTGGCCGCACCCGGCGGTACCATCGGATACACTTTTTCTTCGGCATCGATACGCACGTGGATCAGTGCCGGACCCGGGCGGTCGATAATCGCCTGCAGCGCCGCCTGCGGATCGGCTTCGTTATTTAAATCACAGGTTTGCAGACCAAAACCGGCGGCGATCTGCATAAAGTTGACCATGCCAGGATAGGTCGCGGCGAACACGCCCTGCTTGTAGAACAGGCTCTGCTGCTGGTGAACCAGCCCCAGCGCTTCGTTATTCATCAGGATAATTTTCACGTCCAGCTGATTTTCCGCCGCGGTAGCCATTTCCTGAATGTTCATCATCAGGCTGCCGTCGCCGGAGAAACAGATGACCTTGCGCTGCGGGTTAGCCAGCGCCGCGCCTACTGCGGCAGGCAGGCCAAAGCCCATGGTGCCGAGGCCGCCGGAGGTCAGCCACTGGCGCGGGCGGTTGAGCGGATACGCCTGCGCGACCCACATCTGGTGCTGGCCGACGTCGGTGGTCACGATTGCCTCATCGTCAACGCAGGCGGCAACGGCGTTAATCAGGCCATAGTGGGTAAGCGGGTCTTGCTCCTGCGGAATGGTGCAGGGGAACTCCCGCTGCAGATCGGCCACCAGCTGCAGCCATTCGCTGCGCGGCTGCGCCTCGACCTGCGGGATCAGCTGCGCCAGCACTTCGCCAACGTCGCCCTGAATCGCCACGTGCGGCTGTTTGATTTTACCCAGCTCAGAGCGGTCGATATCAACGTGGATAATTTTCGCGTTCGGGCAGAACTGCTCGGTTTTACCAATCGCCCGGTCATCAAAACGCGCGCCTAAAACAACTAATAAATCAGCCTCTTGCAAAATAAAATTGGTGCTGCGCGCGCCGTGCATCCCCAGCATGCCCAGCGACAGCGGATGCGCTTTCGGCAGCATCCCCAGCGCCATCAGGGTCTGGGTGGTTGGCAGGTTGGCTTTTTCCGCCAGCTGGCGAATGGGCTCAGGCGCGTTGATCACCCCACCGCCCAGATAGAGCACCGGACGCTGCGCGGCGTTAATCATCGCCGCCGCTTCACGCACGCTGGCGCTATCGAACGTCGGAGGCGCCGTACGGGCGCCGGGTTCCGGCAGGGCGTCAAGCTCAATGGTCGCGGCCTGAACATCCTTAGGAATATCTATCCACACCGGCCCTGGTCGCCCGGACTGCGCGATGCGAAACGCGTCGCTTATCACCTGCGGCAGCTCAGCAATGTTGCGTACCAGATAGTTATGTTTCGTGATGGGGATAGAGATACCGTAGGTGTCGACTTCCTGGAAAGCGTCGGTGCCGATCATTGAGGCCGGAACCTGGCCGGTAATGCACACCAGCGGAATCGAATCCAGACGGGCGTCAGCGATAGCGGTGATCAGGTTAGTGGCTCCCGGGCCGCTACAGGCCATACACACCGCCGGTTTGCCCTCGGTGCGCGCCATGCCCTGGGCGATAAACCCCGCGCCCTGCTCGTGACGCGCCAGAATATGGCGGATCTGCGTGCTTTGGCTTAACGCATCGTAAATGGGAAGGATGGAGCCGCCCGGAATGCCGCTGACCGTGGTGATCCCCTGACGCTCCAGTAAATGAACGACTAACTGTGCGCCAGTGAAGCGCATTTTTTGTGATGTTGTGCCCGAACTTGCCATGCTCCAGTCCTTTTATTCTGGGCCGACTTACCGGGGGGCATGAAACGAAAAACCCCGCTCGGTTTGCGCCGGCGGGGTTTGGAATTCGTGTTGTTCCGGACCCTACGGCGCGTTGCCGACGACGACCACCACAGACACGACGACCACCGCGGCAGGCGCGGTTAGTAGTAGGGTCGAAGTCAGCGTGGTAGCGTTCATGAGGGACCTGTTGTCTCAAAAAAGGGAATGAATTTATACAAACACAGCTTTTGTCATTTCACAATGGATTTATTTTCAACCAGGAGAAACTGCGCGGAAGATCACATTAATTTGCGGCGGGATAAAAACAAAAAACCCCGCCGCGGCGAGGTTTTCTGTTCGGTGTTTTTACGGTTGGTAGCCGCAAGCACACTGTATTACGTCAACGAAAAAAGTATACGCGATCGGGGAAGAAGGCGCAATTTTCACGATGGTTTTTGCTGATTTAGAGTATGGATCGCGTATACAAATTTGTCCAAAAAATACTGTTCATATATACAGTATTCATTCTATACTGAGGGGGTACGCAGGGGGAATCTGGGGCCGCACTTTTACCGGCGCAAAAAAGTCCTGGCTGAAACGGGTGGTGCCGTCAGCGCCTTAACCCCAGAAGAGCACACTGTGTTACGTCAACAAATACCCCGAATTATTGAGTCCGCCACCGGCAGGTGGCGCCTGAATATGACGGGTATACCCTGGCTGGCAACAGGCGGCGGAAAGGTACGCCAGCCGGTTGTGCTCCTGAACCAGAGGAGACGCGTATGGGCGGAGTGGATATCGTTGTTCTGATCCTGAAACTCATGGTTGCCGTGTTGCAACTACTTGATGCAGTCCTGAAGCAGTTCCGCTGATTCAGGTTCAAGTCGCACCTGAGAGGGGCGGGAAACCGCCCCTCTACAGGCTAACCTGACGGAGAAAAATTATGGCACCGTTGTTGATCGCCGCTATCACCCCGGACGAACCCGGTTTTTCGGCACTCCGCGCCGAAAGCCTGGCGCAAAACCTGAACATGCTGCGTCGCCTGGCGGAGAACTGGCAGAACGGGGAAAACCGTTTTAACGCGCCGGGAGAAAAGCTGCTGGGGGCTTTTGCGCACGGGCAGCTGGTCGGCGTGTGCGGGCTTAACATCGACCCTTTTAGCCAGCAGCCGCGGGCCGGTCGCATCCGCCATTTGTATATCGCCGAGCGCCATCGTCGGCAGGGGATCGGGCATCAGCTGCTGGTCTCGGTTATCACCCACTCCGGCAGCAGCTTTGATTTTCTCAACACCCATGCGCCGTCAACGGCCTGGTCGTTTTATGAAAATCTGGGATTTCGCCCGGTCTATGATGAACCGCGGGTCACCCATCGTCTGTTCTGTTCGCTCTAGCCGCCGCTGGCTGCTGAAGAGTGCGCATGTTACAGTCCGTTGACGATTTATTCCCCAGCGCCAGGCCGCAATGACCATTACCGTATTCTGTATTTTGCTGTTCGCCGCCCTGCTTCACGCCAGCTGGAACGCTATCGTTAAAGCCAGCGGCGATAAAATGTACGCAGCGGTAGGCGTTAGCGGCTCTGCCTCGCTCATCGCCCTGGTTCTGCTCCCTTTTGCCCCCCAACCCACGCTCGCCAGCGTGCCGTTTCTTGCCGTCTCCTGCGCGCTACAGGTGGTGTATACGGTGCTGGTGGCAAAAACCTATCAGGTCTCGGATATGAGCCAGACCTATCCGCTGATGCGCGGGACCGCCCCGCTACTGGTGGCGATAATCAGCGTCGCCTTTCTTGGCGACACTCTCTCCCCGCTGGCGTGGCTGGGCATCGGCGTCATCTGCCTGGCGATTCTGGCGATGGCCTTTAACGGGCGCGCCAGTTCGAGCCAGGGTATCGTACTGGCTCTGATCAACGCCTGCTTCATTGCGGGCTACACGCTGGTTGACGGAACCGGGGTGCGGCTTTCAGAAACCGCGCTGGGCTATACCCTGTGGACCTTTTTTATGAACGGCTTCTGTCTGCTGGGCTGGGCGATGATTGCCCGACGCCCGCAGGCCAGCCGCTATCTGCGCCAGCACTGGAAGAAAGGCATGGTCGGCGGCGTCGGTACCATGGGCTCCTATGGCCTGGCGCTGTGGGCCATGACCCAGGCGCCGCTGGCGGTGGTAGCCGCCCTGCGCGAAACCTCGATTCTTTTTGGCGCGGTTATCGCGTTTATCCTGTTGAAAGAGAAGGTAGTTCCATTGCGCATCGCCGCCGCCTGCGGCATTGCCGCCGGGGCGATTCTGCTGCGGCTGTCGTAATCCACACATGGCAACATTAGTTGCCGACTTTCGTTTACAAAACCTGCCTGAACATCCCCGACAATCCCCCCTTACAGGGTTGTTCTGTCATTTTTATGTGGTAGATTCCTCCATCGTTTAGCGGGTGTGCCAGTCACATATTCTTCATCTCCAACTTTATACAAAGTATTCATCGACATGAAACGGCATAAGAACTTCAATTTGTTGTTGATGCTGGTGCTGCTGGTGGCCGTAGGCCAGATGGCGCAGACCATTTATATTCCGGCGATTGCCGATATGGCGATATCGCTCAACGTTCGCGAAGGCGCGGTGCAGAGCGTAATGGCCGCTTATCTGCTGACCTACGGCGTCTCGCAGCTTTTCTACGGCCCGCTCTCCGATCGCGTTGGCCGCCGCCCGGTGATCCTGGTGGGAATGTCCATTTTTATGCTGGCGACGCTGGTTGCCATTACCACCCATAGCCTGCCGGTGCTGATTGCCGCCAGCGCAATGCAGGGGATGGGTACCGGCGTCGGCGGCGTGATGGCGCGAACCCTGCCGCGCGATCTGTATGAAGGGGCGCAGCTCAGGCACGCCAATAGCCTGCTGAATATGGGGATTCTGGTTAGCCCGCTGCTGGCGCCGCTGATTGGCGGCATTCTCGATACCTTATGGAACTGGCGGGCCTGCTTCGTATTTCTGCTGGTACTTTGCGCCGGCGTCACCTTCAGCATGGCGCGCTGGATGCCGGAAACCCGGCCCACCGGCGCGCCGCGTACCCGGCTCATCACCAACTATAAAACGCTGTTCGGTACCGGCGCGTTCAACTGCTATCTGCTGATGCTGATCGGCGGCCTGGCGGGCATTGCCGTATTCGAAGCCTGTTCCGGCGTGCTGATGGGCGCGGTACTGGGTCTGAGCAGTATGTCGGTCAGCATTCTGTTTATTCTGCCGATCCCGGCGGCGTTCTTTGGCGCCTGGTTTGCCGGCCGCCCGAACAAACGCTTCCCGACGCTGATGTGGCAGTCGGTGATTTGCTGCCTGCTGGCGGGGGTGCTGATGTGGATCCCTGGCCTGCTGGGCGTGATGACCGTCTGGACCCTGCTGGTTCCCGCCGCGCTGTTCTTTTTTGGCGCGGGGATGCTGTTTCCGCTGGCGACCAGCGGCGCGATGGAGCCCTTCCCGTTCCTCGCCGGCACCGCCGGGGCGCTGGTGGGCGGGCTGCAGAATATCGGTTCCGGCGTGCTGGCGTGGCTGTCGGCGATGATGCCGCAAACCGGTCAGGGCAGCCTCGGCCTGCTGATGATGCTGATGGGATTGCTGATTCTGCTGTGCTGGCTGCCGCTGGCGTCGCGCTTTCATCAACACCAGCAGCCGGTTTAAGGCTTCTTTGCGGGTTCCCCGGGTCGCGACGCGGCGCGTCTTACCCGGGCTACAAATGACGGACGCCGATAAACCCGTAGCCCGGCTAAGCGCAGCGCAAGCCGGGAAGCAGTGGCGAATTATCAGCCCCGGCATATTTCCCGGAGGCGGCGCCTGACGCGCCTGTCCGGGCTACCGGCCCGCAGACGGAGGTAAACCCGTAGCCCGGTCAGCGCAGCGCCACCGGGATGAAACTAAGCCGGTCATCATAATTGCGCCTGACTCTGCAGCCAGTGGATAAAGGCGTCAATTTTCGGCCACTGACGGCCCGGCAGGGTCGTCACGTAGTAGTGCTGATGGCACTTCAGGGTCATCTCGCCGAACGGTGCGATCAGCTCGCCGCTCTCCAGGCGCTTTTGCACCAGCCGCTTACGCCCCATCGCCACGCCAACGTGATTCATCGCGGCAATCACCGCTAAATCCGAACGATCGAAGCCAATACCCGACGATTGCGGCAAATCGACGGAAAATGTCTGCGCCCAGCTGAACCACTCATCGGTGCCGGAATCGTTGCTCCACGCCTGACGATCGTGCAGCAGCGTACAGTGGCGAAGATTGCCGGGGTTCTGCTGTAGCTGATGCTGGCGCGCGTAATCCGCCGTGCAGACCGGTACGATGGCCTCATCCATCAGAAAATGGTGGCTCAGCTGCGAGGAAGGCGCATCATCGAAGTAGATTGCCAGATCGATGCCCGCGCGCTGCATATTGACGTTATCGTTGCCGGTCAGCACGGTAAGCGAGATCGACGGATAGCGGCGGGTAAAGTCGCCGAGCGCGGGAACCAGCCAGCACTGGGCGATGGACGGGCGCGAATAGACCGTTAACGTCCCCGACAGCTCCTGGTTTTTAATATCCAGAATTTCCTGGTTCAGGCTATCCAGCGAGGACTTCAGCGCCCAGAACACCCGCTTACCTTCATGCGTCAGCTCTACTTTGCGGTGCGAACGCACAAACAGCTGGATCCCCAGCTCTTCTTCCAGCTGATTGATACGGTGGCTCACCGCGCTGGGCGTCAGCGACAGCTCCTCCGCCGCCAGCGCAAACGACTCATGCCGGGCGGCGACTTCAAAGGTATACAGCTTCGATAGCTGCCAGCCGTTAAGCAGGCGAGTGCCTAACTCTTTTAGCGTCTCCATCTCTTACTCCTTCACAATTCCCCGCCGAGTGTAAGAAATTTTTCGCGCCAGCTGCGCATTAAAGATGAATAAAAGTGATGCATAGCACACATAACAGACAATTTTAGAGCAAAATCACCTTTTTGATTCAATCTGATTCACCTTAAGGGCCGTTTATATCGTTTGTCAGCGCGTGCCGTTTTTCTGTTCAATACCCATAGATTATTCACAGGCGAGGTGGGGTATGGAATCTCAGATCTGGGTTGTGAGCACGCTGCTGATCAGCATCGTGTTGATTGTATTAACTATCGTCAAACTGAAGTTTCACCCGTTTCTGGCGCTACTGCTGGCAAGCTTTTTCGTCGGTGCCATGATGGGCATGAGCCCGCTGGATATGGTTAACGCCATTGAGAGCGGGATTGGCGGCACGCTGGGCTTCCTTGCGGCGGTGATTGGGCTGGGAACGATTCTCGGCAAAATGATGGAGGTCTCCGGCGCAGCGGAACGTATCGGCCTGACGCTCCAGCGCTGCCGCTGGCTGTCCGCCGACGTCATAATGGTGCTGGTGGGCCTGATTTGCGGGATCACCCTGTTCGTTGAAGTGGGCGTGGTGCTGCTGATTCCGCTGGCGTTTTCCATTGCCAAAAAGACCAACACGTCGCTGCTGAAGCTGGCCATCCCGCTGTGTACGGCGCTGATGGCGGTGCACTGCGTGGTGCCGCCGCATCCGGCTGCGCTGTTCGTCGCCAACAAACTGGGCGCGGATATCGGAACGGTGATCGTTTACGGTCTGCTGGTGGGCCTGCTGGCCTCGCTGGTCGGCGGCCCGCTGTTCCTGCGGCTCCTCGGCAACCGCCTGCCGTTTAAAGCGGTGCCGGCTGAGTTTGCCAACCTCGAAGTGCGCAAAGAAGAGACCCTGCCGTCGCTGGGCGCCACGCTGTTTACGGTGCTGCTGCCGATCGGCCTGATGCTGGTAAAAACCATCGCCGAACTGAATATGACCAAAGGCGGCACGCTGTATATGCTGCTGGAGTTTATCGGCAACCCGATCACCGCCATGTTTATCGCCGTCTTTGTGGCCTACTACGTGCTGGGTATCCGCCAGAATATGGGCATGAGCACTCTGCTGACGCATACGGAAAACTGTTTCGGTTCTATCGCCAATATCCTGCTGATTATCGGCGCAGGCGGGGCCTTTAACGCCATTCTGAAAACCAGCGGCCTGGCCGATACGCTGGCGGTGATTCTGTCGAACCTCGATATGCACCCGATTCTGCTGGCCTGGCTGGTGGCGCTGATTCTGCATGCCGCCGTCGGTTCCGCCACCGTCGCCATGATGGGCGCAACCGCCATCGTCTCGCCGATGCTGCCGCTCTATCCCGGCGTGAGCCCGGAAATCATCGCTATCGCCATCGGCTCCGGTGCGATTGGCTGCACTATCGTGACGGATTCCCTGTTCTGGCTGGTTAAGCAGTACTGCGGGGCAAGCCTTAACGAAACGTTCAAATACTATACCACGGCGACCTTTATCGCTTCGCTGCTTGCACTGGCCGGTACATTCCTGCTTTCTTTCATCATCTGAGCGCAAAGAGACGTAATATGAAAAACGCTGACATGACCACTTTACTCGCCCAGTTTCCTCTACTGGAGGAGCTGATAGCCCTGAAAGAAACCACCTGGTTTAACCCGTCAACGACGTCGCTGGCGGAGGGGTTACCCTACGTTGGCCTGACGACTGAAGACGTTCAGGACGCCCACGCCCGCCTCGATCGTTTTGCGCCCTATCTGGCGGAAGCCTTTCCGGAAACCGCCGCCACCGGCGGTATTATCGAATCCGAGCTGGTGGCCATCCCGGCAATGAAGGCCCGGCTGGAAAAAACCTTTCGTCAGCCCATTGCTGGCGATCTGCTGCTGAAGAAAGACAGCCACCTGCCGATTTCCGGCTCGATTAAGGCCCGCGGCGGCATTTATGAAGTCCTGACCCACGCGGAAAAACTGGCGATCGACGCGGGATTGTTAAACACAGCCGACGACTACCGCAAGCTGCTGACCCCCGAGTTCAGGACGTTCTTCAGCCAGTACAGCATCGCCGTTGGCTCCACCGGCAACCTGGGGATGTCGATTGGCATAATGAGCGCGCGCATCGGTTTCAAGGTGACGGTCCATATGTCCGCCGACGCCAGAGCGTGGAAAAAGGCCAAACTGCGCAGCCACGGCGTGACGGTGGTGGAGTATGAAGAGGATTACGGCGTGGCGGTTGAGCAGGGGCGTAAAGCCGCCGAGTCCGACCCGAACTGCTTCTTTATCGATGATGAGAACTCGCGCACCCTGTTCCTCGGCTACTCCGTGGCCGGCGAGCGGCTAAAAGCACAGTTTGCCCGCGAAGGGCGCGTGGTGGACGCCAGTCATCCGCTGTTTGTTTATCTGCCGTGCGGCGTTGGCGGCGGCCCCGGCGGGGTGGCGTTTGGCCTGAAGCTGGCGTTTGGCGATAACGTCCACTGCTTCTTCGCCGAACCGACCCACTCCCCTTGCATGCTGCTGGGGGTGTATACCGGCCTGCATGACCAGATTTCGGTTCAGGATCTGGGAATTGATAATCTGACCGCCGCGGACGGTCTGGCGGTAGGCCGCGCTTCCGGTTTCGTTGGCAGGGCAATGGAGCGCCTGCTGGATGGGTTCTACTCTCTCGATGACCAGACAATGTACGACATGCTGGGTTGGTTAGCCGAGGAAGAAGGTATTCGCCTGGAGCCGTCCGCGCTGGCCGGCATGGCCGGGCCGCAGCGGGTCTGCGCCAGCCAGGCGTATCAGCAGATGCACGGTTTCACCGCCGGGCAGATGCGCAATGCGACCCACCTTGTGTGGGCAACCGGCGGCGGCATGGTGCCGGAAGAGGAGATGGCGCAGTATCTGGCAAAAGGACGGTAAACCTCCCGTCAGGTCAACGCGATGGCGACGAAGCTTCTTTCGTCGCCATTTTTTAGCGCAGCAGATGCATAAGCTCAACCGGCGAACGATGCTGATTGAGTAGATCGCGCAGAACGCGCATATAGGGGGCGCTCCAGCTATAAAACTGCCGGTAACCCTCGCATAGCGCATTGGAGCCATCCTCCAGACGCAGCTGCGGGCAGCCCCCACCGCATAATCTTAGCCAGGCGCAGCCCGCGCAGGCTGGCCCCGGCGGATTGTTGGCATACTGCACCGACTCGCCGCGCCAGGCGCGCAGCGTGGCCTCAAACAGCGGCACGACGATGCGGTTAGCATCTTCTTTAACCCAAATCGCAAACACCGCGCAGAGGAAATCCCCCCACAGCCGGGCGTCGGAAGGTTGCAGATGGGGAATAAACTTGATGGCCACGGCTCCCTGAGCGCTCAGCTGATGGTAGACACGCTCGGGGCGTTGGCACGCCTGACGATCGATAATGACTTCCTGTACCGGAAAATCGCTCGCCAGCGATTTGCAGTTCCCGCAGTGCCGATCGTCACCGTAATCGGCCTGACATCCTGTCATGTCATATCCTTAATAAACAAAATCACCTGTCGTATATGGGTTACAGCAAACAACAATGACAGGGAAAGTACTGCGAATGCGATCAAAAATTTGTCACGAACTGCCTGCGGCTGAGCAAAATCGCTTTGCTCAACGTTCATCAGATTGCGGCTGCGGGTATAGCGCCAGAGGATGAGGGCGGCGAACGGCAATATGCACAGCGAAATCCAGAATGCGATCCCCGCCTGATGCCAGTGGTGCTTAATCGCCAGCGCCAGCAGCGCGCCATAGCCTAAAAGGGTGCGAAACCAGGCCAGCGACGTACGCTCCGGCTGCAGGCCCGGATCGCTCTCGCGACGCGCCCGGCGATTATCCGGCATAGAGCACCAGCGCCATCACCACCACGATGACGAGGGTCAGCAGAATACTGATCAGCAGCAGCGTGCGGGTATAGGGAAGATCCTGTTTCAGCCGCATCGCCTTTTCGTTGCTCAGCCAGCGTATATAGCCGTAAATCGCCAGACCGCCGGCAAACAGGCACAGCAGCAGCGCCAGAATTTCGCGAATCAGCGGCGTAGCGAAATCCGGCGCCAGCTGGTCCAGGCCGACGCCACCGGCTAAAAAGCCAAGCGAAGTGCGGATCCACGCCAGAAAGGTACGTTCATTCGCCAGCGAGAAGCGGTAATCCGGCGCTTCACCAAGGCGGGATATTTTCATCATGACTCCTTGATGGATTCCCGGTTGCGTAAAATACCGCCGATTCTACCTGACTGCCAAAGCGGAGGGCATTAATAATCGCCCCGTTTCAGAGGAAGCTCAGGCCTGATAACCGCATAAAGTCGGGCTATCAGGCCGATAAATGAATAACCGGCACCCTGTGGCTGCCGGTCAGCAGGATTAATGCAGTTCCGGCCAGTACGCTTTATTGGCCGCAATCAGGTCATCAAGAATCGCTTTCGCAACGGATGCGCTCGGCACGGTTTTCGACAGCGCAATGGCCTGCCACAGCTTGTGATAAGAGCGCTGTTCCCAGGCATCCACCACCAGTTTTTCCACCGCAACCTGCTGGCTCATCATCCCTTTCTGGAAGTGGGGAATGTCGCCTACCGTCAACGGCTCCGGTCCATTGTGGCCAACCAGGCACGGAATTTCCACCATCGCATCGGCGTCAAAGTTATGAATCGCCCCGTTGTTTGGCACAATCAGCAGCATGCGTTCCTGAGTATTAAAGGCAATCGCCGCTGCCAGATCGACGATATAGGACGCGTGTTCGTCAATTTCCAGATCGCCTGCGGACGAGTGGCCAGCGGCAATAATGGCCCGGCAGGCGCTAAAGACGTTTTTCTCACGGTGGTCCATCACCTCGTTGGCGCGGGTGCGTTCCGGATTGGAGTGCGCCACGACGTAGTCCGGGAACAGATAATACTTAAGGTAAGTATTCGGCATCGTATCCGGATCCAGCGCCTGCACGTCCTTCGCCTTGGCGAAGGTGTCGTTCCAGCTCGCCTCGGTATGGGGATCGTTTGATGGCGGAACATAGCCGAATTTCGCCACATGTTCGCGCAGTTTCGGCATCAGATCGTTACCCTGCAGATCTTCAATCGAGGTCCACCAGCCGAAGTGGTTCAGCCCATAGTAGCGCACGCGCATCTGCTTGCGGTCCTTGAGGCCGACGATTTGCGCCATCCGCCCTTCGATACCGATCGGCATATCGCAAATGTTGAGAATTCTGGCGTTCGGACGCAGGCGACGGGTCGCTTCCGCCACAATGGCCGCCGGGTTGGAGTAGTTCAGCATCCAGGCGTTCGGCGAATATTTTTCCATATAGTCCACCAGCTCCAGGACGCCGCCGATGGAGCGCATACCGTAGGCGATACCGCCAGGGCCGCAGGTTTCCTGCCCCAGCACGCCGTGGCGCAGCGGAATTTTTTCATCTTTTTCACGCATCGGGTATTTGCCCACGCGGATATGCGCCATCACGAAATCAACGTCGGTAAAGGCCACCTGCGGGTCGGTGGTATAGCTGAATTCAATCTCCGGCGCCTGCTCTTTGAGGATCACTTTGCACGCCTCGGCGATGGTCTCCTGACGCGCGCCATCGTTGTC
The DNA here is from genome assembly GCF_009025755.1 of Klebsiella sp. RCJ4. Classification (NCBI taxonomy): domain Bacteria; kingdom Pseudomonadati; phylum Pseudomonadota; class Gammaproteobacteria; order Enterobacterales; family Enterobacteriaceae; genus Klebsiella; species Klebsiella sp. RCJ4. The sequence continues at coordinate 76,318 of NZ_WCIN01000010.1, read as the reverse complement.
GTAAAATTTCAGCGACCGCAGCGGGAAGCGATCCTGGTTCGCTAACAGCATCAGCACGATGCCCGGGGTGAAGGTACTGCCGCCGCCTGCGATAACAACTGAGAATTTTTTCATGATACTGCCTCCGTCATGGTGGTTTGTTCGGTCTGTAGAGAATCTTTGATGAGGGTTTCCAGCTGGTCACGGACCTGAGGGACGTGCAGGCCGACGATGACCTGAATTCCGTTGCCGCGGCGGACTACGCCGTGGGCGCCCAGCGCTTTAAAGACGTCGTCGCTTTGCGTCTTCGCCATATCGACCAGCGCGATGCGCAGTCGGGTGGCGCAGTTATTAATGCTTTCGATATTGCCCGCTCCGCCCAGCGCCTGCAGGAAGCCGGCGGCCTGGCCCAGTTTGGTATCCGCTGCCCCCGCGGCGCTGGTTTTGCCGCGCGCGGCCTGATAATCCGCTTTGCTATAGAGCTTAATTTCACTCTCTTCGCGGCCCGGCGTTTTCAGGTTCAGGCGCAGAATCAACGTGCGGAAGATGACGAAGTAGAGTGCGGTGAAGCACACGCCAACGCCTATCTGGATAAACATCATTGAGGCATGGTTGTGGAACATGGGGATCCAGTTTTGCGGCAGGAACTGGTCGAGCAGGCCGCCGCCAAAGTTGCCTACCACGCCGCAGATATACATCACCGTCGCCATAGTGGCCGCCAGCACCGCATGGACGGCAAACAGCAGCGGCGAGATAAACAGGAAGGTGAACTCTAACGGCTCGGTTATTCCCACCAGTACGGCGGTCAGGGTGGCGGGAATCAGCAGACCGGCGACTTTCACGCGATTTTCCGGCGCGGCGGTGTAGTAGAGCGCCAGCGCGATACCCACGGAACCAAAGACCTTCGAGTTACCGTGCAGCGCGAATCCGCCTTCCGGGAACAGGGTTTTCAGCGCCTCGGTACTCTGGCTGAACTCATGTAAATGCTGCGCCCAGTAAACCTGAATACCGCTTTCCACTACCGCCGGGCCGAAAATAAACGGTCCGTAGACAAAGTGATGTAAACCGGTCGGGATCAGAATGCGCTCAAGGAAAATATAGACCCAGACCCCCAGCGCCCCGGCCGAGCGTAAGAAGGCCTGCAGCGATTCAATGCCCATCTGCACTTTTGGCCAGCCAAGCAGGGTCAGCCAGGCGCAGGGGATCATCGCCAGGAAGGCGACAATCACCACAAACGAGGAGCCCTGGAAAATCCCCAGAAACACCGGCAGCGGTTTATCGAAGTAGCGGTTATGCAGGGCGGTCACCAGCCCGGAGATAACGATCGCGCCGATAATGCTGGTATCGAGCGTTTTAATCCCGGCCATCATCGTCAGGCCACTGCCTGCCGTCGGCTCCACGGAAAAATCGACGCCGAAGAAGTGGCCCCAGGTCATTCCCATGGCGTTGATGAAGTAGTTCCAGGTGAGGAAGCTGACCAGTACCGCCAGGCAGGCCCGGCCCTGGGCCTGTTTCGCCAGGCCGATCGGCAGACCGACGGCGAAAATCAGCGGCATATTACGAAAGACGGTCCAGCCGCCCTCTTCAACAATGTGAACGATCTGAGCAAATAAACTATCGGGTGCTGTGAGCGCTTCCCCGACGAACATCGGGTTGCGCAGCATAATGGCGATACCCACCACGATCCCGGCGAAAGGAAAGAGTAAAACCGGGGTAAACATGGCGCCGCCAAAGCGTTGTATTTGACTGAGCATTTGAAAATCCTCATATAACAACTCATAGGGTGAGTGGCCTTATCCATACCCGGCATGCTTCACGTACCGCGGTGAATGATTCAGGGTAATTATTTGTACTGGCCTGAAACGAGAATAGAAATTTGCCCGGTCGACAACATGCGGCGCCGTTACGATTCGTGATCGCTTTCATGGTTTTAATTGCGCCAATGTTGTCTACTTTTTAAGTAAAAATTAGACATTCTGAATTGCGCTTATTACGCCTCTGTAACCAAGCGTATTTATCCATATGTATTAACTCTATTTTTAAAGCTAATAATCCGTGCATCATCGTTTTCAACTGAGTGAATAGAGGTCTACTGGTGATCTACAAATCCATCGCCGACAGATTACGTTTGCGCCTCAACTCCTCCGATTTCGAAGTCGGCAGCCCGCTTCCCGGGGAAAAAAAGCTGGCGGAAGAGTTCGGCGTTGCGCGCATGACTATCCGCAAAGCCATCGATCTGCTGGTCACCTGGGGACTGGTGGTGCGTCGGCACGGCTCCGGCACCTACGTCGCCCGCAAAGACCTGCATCATGAAACCAGCAATCTGACCGGGCTGGCCGAGGTGCTGCGCAAGCAGGGTAAAGAGGTGGTCAGCCGGGTATTGGTTTTTGAGGTGATGCCCGCCCCCCCGGCTATCGCCAGCCTGCTGCGGATACAAATTGATGAACGGATCTACTTCTCGCGCCGGGTGCGCTATGTCGATGGCAAGCCGCTAATGCTGGAGGACAGCTATATGCCGGTGAAGCTGTTTCGCAATCTGTCGCTGGTGCATCTGGAAGGGTCGAAGTTCGATTACATCGAGAAGGAGTGTGGCATAACCATTAGCGGCAACTATGAAACGCTGTCGCCGGTGCTGGCGGACAGGCAGCTGGCGCAGTCGATGAACGTGCCGGAGCAGACGCCGCTGCTGCGTATAACCTCCCTGTCCTACAGCGACAGCGGCGAGTTTCTTAACTATTCGGTGATGTTCCGTAACGCCAGCGAGTATCAGGTGGACTACCACCTGCGGCGCGTCCAGGCGGAGAATCCGTTAACCTATCCCCCAGAACAGCACCGCCAGTAGCTGCGGCGTGATAATACGTAAGAACATGACCAGCGGATAAACGGTCGCGTAAGAGAGCGCCGCCGCGCCGCTGGTGGCATGCAGGTTGTTGGCAAAGGCCAGCGCGGGCGGGTCGGTCATTGAACCGGCCAGCATCCCGCACAGGGTCAGGTAGTTCATCTTCGCCAGCATCCGCGCCAGAATACCGACAGCCAGCAGTGGGATAGCGGTGATAAAGATGCCGTAGACAATCCAGCTCATGCCATCACCGTCAATCAGCGTCGCCACAAAATCGCCGCCGGATTTCAGGCCAACCACCGCGAGAAACAGCACAATGCCCAGCTCGCGCAGCGCAAGGTTAGCGCTGGGCGGCATAAACCAGTAGAGCTTACCGATGCTGCCGATACGCCCGAGGATCAGCGCCATAATCAGCGGCCCCCCTGCCAGGCCCAGCTTCAGCGCCGCCGGGAACCCCGGAATAAACAGCGGAATGGAGCCCAGCAGCACGCCCAGGCCGATACCGATAAATACCGGCAGCATCTGCACCTGCTGCAGTTTTTGCTGGGCGTTGCCCAGCTCGGCGGCCACCGCGTCAATCGCCTCCGGACGGCCGACGAGGTTAAGAATATCGCCGAACTGCAGGCTGGCATGGCTGCTGGCGACCAGCTCAACCCCGGCGCGATTGAGTCGCGAGATCACCACGTCATAGCGCTGTTTAAAGTGCAGATCGCGTATGCGTTTACCCAATACTTTTTCGTTAGTGACCACCACGCGCTCGACTTTCAGATCGGTACCGCGCGTGGAGAGCGAAGTGGAAACCTCCTTGCCAATCACCAGCTGGGCATTGTGTAAATCCTCCGGTCGCCCGACCAGGTGCAGCAGGTCCCCGAGCTGAATCAGGGTATTCGGCGCGGGCACCATTAGCATCTCCTCGCGCTTGAGGCGCGAGCAGATCAGCTTGTCGCTGTTAAGCATCGGCACATCCTGAATCGCCATATTGTTCAGGTTGGGGTTTTCGACCCGCACGTTGATGGTCTGAAGATGCGCGTGGCCGTTGCCGCTGATCTCGTCAAACTGCTGGGCTTCTTTCTCGACGTTGATGCGGAAAAACAGTCGCACCAGCCACATGGTCAGCAAAATGCCGCAGATACCAAACGGATAGGCCATGGCGTAGCTCATCCCCATCTGATCGACGGTATCAAGCGGCACGCCAAGGTCGCGCAGGATCTGCTGCCCGGCCCCCAGCGCAGGCGTGTTGGTTACCGCGCCGGAGAAGATACCGAGCACCACGGGAAGAGGGATATCGAACAGTTTATGCAGGACCGCGGTGACCAGGCCGCCGAGAATGACGATCAGAATAGCGAAGAGGTTCAGCCGCAGGCCGGAGACGCGCAGCGAGGCGAAGAAGCCCGGCCCCACCTGAATACCGATGGTATACACGAAGAGAATCAGGCCAAATTCCTGAATAAAGTGCAGCATAGGGCTGCTGAGCGTAATGCCCGCCTGGTCCACAAAGTGGCCGACGATAATACCGCCAAACAGCACGCCTCCGATACCGAAGCCGACGCCGCGCACTTTTACATTGCCGATCCACAATCCGACGACCGCCACCAGCGCCAATACGCTAACGGTCAATGCTATATCACTCATCGTCTCTTCCCTGTGTATAACATTACTCACAATGAGGATTATGACCGGTACTCACCAGGCTGTATGCCGCCTGGCGCACAATAATCACGGGATCAGCCAACGACCATTTTGTTGAACACAGCAAGAAAGGACAAAGTAATGCGTATCACGCACAAAAAAGCCCCGAACATCGGGGCTTTATAGGTGGTTAGCTTAATTAGCTATCTAACGCGGGGCGCTCGCTGATGGCGATACGCTGCGGGGCGATCTGTTCCGGCTCGTTGCGGGTCAAATCGATATGCAGCAGGCCGTTGGTAAAGGTTGCCCCGGAGACTTCCATATTTTCGGCGAGCGTGAAGCTCAGGCTAAACGCCTGGTTAACCAGCCCCTGGTGCAGCCATTTGGTCTCTTTTTCCGGCTGCTGCGGCGCGCCTTTTACCGTCAGGCGCGTGCCTTCAAGCTGGATATCCAAATCTTCCTGACGGAAACCGGCCAGCGCAAGGGTAATGCGATAGTGGTTGTCGTCGCTTTTTTCGATGTTATAGGGCGGGAAGCTCTGGCTTTCACCGGCGGTTTGTAGCGCGTTGGCCAGTTTGTCAAAACCGATCCATTGACGCAGCAGCGGGGATAAATCGTAGTTACGCATAGTCTTTCTCCTTCTAAGAAGCGAGTGGATATCTGCAAATCCTGTGGATTCGCCTTTGCCCCCTGACGGCGGGCAGTTTTTTTGAATGAATACCGGGCCGCCTTCGCGGCCCAACAAATTAGTTGATCTCGATACGGCGCGGCTTATTCGCTTCAGGAATAACTCGCTCAAGGTCGATATACAGCAGACCGTTTACCAGGTTGGCGCCGCGAATATGAATATTTTCCGCAAGCTGGAATTTACGCTCAAAATTGCGTTCAGCGATGCCCTGATACAGGTAAGTGCGCTCTTTCTGCTCGGCGGCATGGGCGCCTTTTACGATAAGCAGATTATCCTGCGCGGTAATTTCCAGTTCGCTCTCGGCAAAACCGGCAACGGCAATCGCGATGCGGTAGTTGTTCTCGTCTACTAACTCAACGTTGTACGGAGGATAGCCGCCATTACTCTGGCTTTGATTATTTTCTAACAGATTGAAAAGGCGGTCGAAACCAATAGCAGAACGATACAGCGGGGAGAGATCGAAATTACGCATAATACATAGCTCCTGAAATCAGCGAGAATTATCTGACCTTCCATCATGGACAGGCCGTTATTACCCGGAATACCCATTCGGCGTATTCTCCGGGAGACACATTCCTAAAATGGGTATATCCATGACCTTTTCAAGGGGAAATGGGCAATTTTTTTTGCAGTTTGCGGTCTATTGCTTAGACTGGAGGGACAGCACAAAAGGCAAAGTGCGACGCCTGCCACAGTGCGGCGCAATGGCACTATGCATCCATGGAATGGCCCGATATAACCGATATGTACGCCATTCTTCGGGCCGCGGCTCTGTTGGCTGCGCCCTGCATGATTTTGTACATAGAAGGTTCTATCAACGCCCGTAACGATGACGGAAAAATGATGAAAAACGGTCTGTTAAAGCTGGTCCTGTTTAGCGGGATGATAAGTTTAGGCGGTTGCTCCAGCGTGATGTCACATACCGGCGGTAAGGAAGGAACCTATCCGGGAACGCGCGCCAGCGCGCAAATGCTGGGAGATAGCGATGCCAACTGGGGTACGAAATCCCTGGTGGCGCTGGATATGCCGCTCACGGCCGTTATGGACACGCTGCTGCTACCGTGGGATATGTTCCGCACCGATAGCTCGGTTAAATCGCGCGTGGAAAAGAGCGAGAAAGAGACGCTGGCGACCAATGCCGTGATCCCGCCAGCGCCAATGCCGACCCCCTGATTTAGCGCGCCGTTGCGGTTACCCACAGCTGGCGGTAACCGTCCACCTCCTCCATCCAGGCAAGCCGTTTGCCGTCTGGCGAAAAGACGACCGCGTCGGCCGAAGGCGGATTGGCATGCCCATCAGTCAAAAAGTCGATTTCCCCGCTTCGCGCATCACAAAGCGCGATGCGGTTTTCCAGCACAAAGCCCAGCCATTTTCCTGACGGATGCCAGTTAAACGCCGACTGGATATCGGATCGGCTGTTGGTCAGCTGCCGCAGCTTGTCTCCCTGCGCCGAGATAAGCCACATTTGCACCACGCCGGCCTCGTCGCGCATCAGAAAAGCGATGTCCGTTGCCGACGGATTAGCGCGCACCCAATGACGCGGCGTATTCACCAGTCCCGGGTAACGGCGTTGGTGGGTAAACGTTAAGCGACGCTGAACAACGCCGGCAGGGGGAGCCGGCATCGTGGTTTCCGTTCCTGCCAATGGCGCATCGCCAGACTGCTTCCAGCCCTGCTCGCTCTCCGGCAGCTCGACAATAAATAGCTCCGGCACTTTGTCGCCATTTACCGCCAGCGTATCGCCAATAAACGCCAGCGCCCGGTTGCCCACCCAGCCCTCTTCATAGGCGCGATTAATCTCGTCGCTGCCCGGCGCGGGGGTTGGCGTTGTGCGGCTGACCAGCACGCACCAGTGGCTGCCGCCGTATTCTCGTGGATGATCCCCACGCGGTACTACCGGGCCATAGGGAACCGCCACGCCAACGTTGCGCAAATCCAGCGCCGGATCGCGTTCATGCAGCACGTGGTCGTTATAGGTAAAGCTGACAAATTCGCCGCTCGGGCTGAAGACATGCACATGGCTGCCGCCGCGCAGCGCGCCGGGAGTATAGGGGGCGGAAATATCCATCGCATCGAGGTTGTGCGTATCTCCCTGCCAGGAGACCACGCCGCGACGATGGTGGAAATCGTAATGCCAGCGCTCGTCAGGGTTTTCCGGGCCGTGGATAAAGACATATTTATCTATCGATGGATGAACGGTCACCACGCCAACGTACGCGCCCTGTCCGGCACGGTAGAGGATCTCAACCTCTCCCGTCTCGACATTCACCCGCTCGATGGTTTCGCCGGTAAAAGAGGCGCCAGAGGGACGAACGTCAAAGACCAGCCACCGGCTGTCCGCCGTCCAGGCGCGCGTGTTGGTAAGCTGATGATGACGGGGAGCAAAGGTGACTTGTTTCATAAACATACCCTGATGCGAGACTTTCGCATCAGGGTATCGTATCGGAAAGAATTAGCCTACTCGTTTGACATCCCCCACCAGCAGGATGTAAGAGAGCGCGCCCACCAGCGCAATAACGGAAATATAAACCAGCGCAGGGGCAAAACCATAGTCCTGGGCCAGATAGCCCACCACCAGCGGAACGGTGATACCGCCCAGCCCGCCGACGAAATTAAACATCCCACCGGTCAACCCGATAAGCCGCATCGGCGCAAGCGAAGAGACCAGCGACCAGGTAATGGAAGCGAAGCCGTTACCGAAGAAGGCCAGCGCCATCAGGACCATAATCCACACCGGATCGTTGGTATAGTTTGCGCCCATGATGCAGGTCGAGATCAGCAGGCCGCAGATAATCGGGGTTTTACGCGCGGCGCCTAATGAGAAACCTTTTCTCACCAGCCTGTCCGCCAGCCAGCCGGAGAGCAGCACGCCAACAAAGGCGGCAAGAAACGGAACCGTGGTCATAAAGCCCGCTTTCAGCGCCGTAATCCCCTTTTCCTGGGTCAGATAGTTAGGGAACCAGGTCAGGAAGAACCACAGCGTCGAGGTCACGGCAAACTGTCCAAGGTAAACGCCAATCAGTTTGCGATGGAATACCAGCTTCCAGTCGGCTTTGGTCAGCGGCTGCCGCGCCTCTTTTTTAACGGGCGCATCGCCGTCCACCAGACCACCGCCGTCGCGAATATAATCCAGCTCGGCTTTGCTGATGCTTTTCGTCAGACGCGGCGGCTGATAAACCTTAATCCAAATCAGTGACCATACGATCCCGATAGCGCCGGTAACGATAAATACCCAGTGCCAGCTCAGCATTTCCTGAATCCAGATTAATAGCGGGGTCAGGAATGCCAGCCCGACAAACTGGCCTGAGGTGTAAAAACCGACGGCTGATGCGCGCTCGTGCTCCGGAAACCAGCTGGTCACCATGCGATTATTGGTGGGAAACGCCGGCGCTTCAAATATCCCGGTAATCGCGCGCAGGCCAATCAACGACATCAGCCCCGTGGCAAATCCCTGCAGTAGCGTCGCCACCGACCAGCCAAAAATAGCGATAAAGTAGGTCAGCCTTGAGCCCACGCGGTCAAGGAACCAACCGCCGGGAATCTGGCAAAGCGTATACAGCCACGCGAAGGCGGAAAATACATATCCCATTTCCGCTTTGGTAATACCAAACTCTTCCTGAATATGCGCCGATGCCACCGCAAGGTTGGCGCGATCAACATAACAAATCACCACGGTAATAAAGATCATAATCAGCGTCAAATAACGACGACGCCCGGGTTTTGCAGCTGTAACTGAAATATCCATCGCAATCTGTCTCCAGATTTTGGGCATAGCGAGGCCGCTCACCATGCCCGGTAATTTACAGAGGGTTTATTTAAATTTTTTATTAATAACTTAACCGTAATGCGCTAAATAATTTGTGCTGGGGAAAGGCGGCAAATTTTCGCATTCCCGGGAGCATACATTAGTATGTGACTGGGATAAGAAAATGCAGCCAACGCATCAGCAGCGCAAAGTATGACGCGCATTTACCACTCGGCGACGCTACCATCCTCATGCCGCCACAACGGATTACGCCAGTCCGGCGCATTCTGACTTAATTCAATGACCCGCGCTTCATCGATTTCTACGCCAAGCCCGGGCTTCATTAATGGTTTAAAGAAACCGCCTTCCATATTGAAGTCGTCTTTATTTTTCACAAAGTCGAGTAATTCCGCGCCCTTGTTATAGTGAATGCCCATACTTTGCTCCTGGAAGACGGCGTTATAGGAGACAAAATCGACGTGCAGGCAGGCGGCAAGCGCAACAGGCCCCAGCGGGCAGTGCGGCGCCAGCGCCACGTCGTAGGCTTCGGCCATTCCGGCGATTTTATAGCACTCGGTAATACCGCCCGCGTGCGACAGATCGGGTTGGAGAATGGCCAGCCCACCGGCTTCCAGCACGCGTTTAAACTCGAAGCGCGAGAACATGCGTTCGCCCGCCGCGATAGGAATCGAGGTTTGCGCCGCCAGCCGCGGATAATATTCCGCCTGCTCGGCAAGAACCGGCTCTTCAATAAACAGCGGGCGATATTGCTCCAGCTCTTTAATCAGCACTTTCGCCATTGGCGCGCTAACGCGGCCGTGAAAATCGAGACCGAACTCAATTTCATTGCCGAACGCTTCGCGAATTTGCGCGACGGTATTCACCGCCGCATCCACCGCGCGAGAATTATCGATCAGCCCCAGCTCTTCGCAGCCGTTTAATTTGAAGGTATCAAAACCAATACCGCGCAGCTTCTTGATGCCATCAATCACCTCTGCCGGACGGTCGCCGCCAACCCAGCTGTAGGCTTTGATTTTGTCACGCACCAGGCCGCCCATTAGCTGCCAGACCGGCGCGTTCAGCACTTTGCCTTTAATATCCCACAGCGCCTGGTCGATACCGGCGATGGCGCTCATTAAAATCGGGCCGCCGCGGTAAAAGCCCGCGCGGTACATCACCTGCCACAGGTCGTTAATCCGCGCCGGATCCTGGCCTATGAGATAATCGCCGAGCTCATGCACCGCCGCCTCTACGGTGCGCGCGCGCCCTTCAATCACGGGCTCGCCCCAGCCAACCACGCCTTCATCGGTTTCAATTTTTAGAAACATCCAGCGCGGGGGTAAACGATACGTGGTGAGTTTGGTTATTTTCATTGCACTGCCTCTCGATACGCTTTAACAAATGCTGCCGCCTGCCGTTGGGTACGCTCTACGGATTGGCCAGCGCGATAGAGATCGCTGCCCAGCCCGGCACCGGCACAGCCTGCTTTTATCCACTGCGCCAGATTTTCCGGCGTCACGCCGCCCACCGCAAAAATGGGCACCTCCGGCGGCAAAACGGCCTTTAGCGCTTTGATGTAGTCAGGGCCAAAAGCCGAAGATGGGAAGACTTTCAACGCCTGAGCCCCGGCGTCCAGCGCGGCGAACGCTTCCGTCGCCGTCGCGCATCCGGGACAAACCGTCATGCCGTAGCTCACCGCACGGCGAATGACCTCCGGCTGAATATTGGGCGTGACGATAAGCCTGCAGCCCATTCGGGCAAGCTGGTCCACCCGCTCTGCATTAAGCACGGTGCCCGCGCCAATCAGCGCCTTATCACCATAAGCCTCAACAACGGCGGGAATACTCTTTTCCCACTGCGGTGAGTTGAGCGGAATTTCAACGGCGTCGAAGCCGGCGTCGATCGCCGCCCCCACGTGCGCCAGCGCCTCTTCCGGCGTAATCCCGCGCAGGATAGCGATAAGCGGTAAGTTAGTTTGCCACTGCATGGATGATGCTCCTTATTCCTGTCTGAAATGCGTTGTCGCCCGACACCACGGTGGTCTGACGGCCAATGGCGCTCAGTGCCTGCTGATAGCGGTTCGCCAGCGTCTCGCCGGCGACAATGGTGACCTGCTGGTCGCGAAAGCGTTGGCTCAGGGTGGCGACTTCCGCGCCAATCAGCAGTCCCGACAGAAACTCGCCGACTTGCGCGCGCGGCAGCGAACCCAGCACGTGTGAAGCGCGAACCTCAAAAAGCTGCGGCAGGATGTCTGGCGAATGCAGGCCGCGCTCAAGCCCGGCGTTAAACGCGTCAGGAGCGGAGACCTGCTCCGGTAACCCGGCGCCGACCAGCGAGTGGCGCAGCAGCAGATGATGCAGTTCGCCGGTCATCACCGTGCGAAAGTCGTTAATTTGTTGGCGGTCTGCCTGCACCCATTTGCAGTGGGTGCCGGGCATCACGTAGACGGAAGAAGGGGCTATCGCCCGCGCGCCGAGGAGCTGAGTCTCTTCGCCGCGCATCACATTATGGTTATCGTCGCGAGAGACGCTGAGTCCGGGAATAATCCAGACGTTGTCGCTAACGGCAGTTAATTGTTCACCAATGGCGGAGAAATGAACGGGAACCGGCAAGTAGGGTACCGCCTGCCAGCCGACGTTACTGCCGACCATTCCTGCCATCACCGCCGGGGTCGCGCCGTCGCGCCAGCCCCGGGTTATTTCGCTAAACACCGCGGCGGGGGAGTGTCCGTTCAGACGCGTGACGCCTGCTTCCGATTGCCTGCTCTCCAGGCACCGTTCGCCCTGATAGAGCCAGGCGCGCAGGTTGGTCGATCCCCAGTCAATTGCGATGTAGCGAGATGTCATGTGATTTCCTTTAACCTTCGTGTCGAGCTGGCGATCATGGTGAGCGCCGCCTGCTCCGCCGCTTCGCTGTCCTGATGCCGGATGGCGTCAAACAGCGCCTTATGTTCCTGGAGCGTTTTCGGCATGTTGGCCTCATCGCCCATCCACGTTCTTTCAAATACCGCCCGCTGTAGCGAGCTGATCGCCACGTTGAGCTGCTGCAGAACCGGGTTATGCACCGACTGCAGCACCGCCTCGTGATAGCGAATATCCGCTTCGTTAAACGCTTCCCTGTCCTGGTTATTGGCGATCATGTCGTTGAGCGCTTCTTCTATTTGCGCCAGGTCGCTCGACGTCGCGCGCTCTGCCGCCCAGCGGGCGATCGCGGGTTCAACCAGGTTACGTACCTCGCTCATCGCGCTAATCAGCCGCGGGTCGTAATCACTCTCCAGCACCCACTGTAAAACGTCGGTGTCGAGATAATTCCACTGGTTGCGCGGGGTAACGAACGCGCCGCGATAGCGCTTCATTTCAATCAGCCGTTTAGCCATCAACGAACGGAACACTTCGCGAATGATATTGCGCGAGGTGGCAAACTCCTCACACAGGTCGGCTTCAGCGGGCAGCGCAGAACCGGGAACGTATTTGCCGCTGACAATCTGCTTGCCCAGCGTGATGACGATGCGATCGGTTTTATTGAGAGTCATGGAAAGTCCTTGTGCTCTGGATGTCTCTCTACTTTACCGCGACAGGCGGTTTTAACCGCAACTTTGTAGTACTAACGTGATGTCACTCGTCATTGCCATGGACACAATGTAGTACAACACAAACATGTTGTACTACAATTTAGATCACAAAAACGACAATTCGGTTTGGTGATTTTGCGGCGGGGTAAACTCAAGGCATAAAAAAACCCGCGATAAACGCGGGTTTTTCAGAAAGAGATTTTTAGTTTAAGACATATTTTTCAATAGCATATGCCACACCGTCTTCCAGGTTGGATTTGGTGATAAAGTTTGCCGCTTCTTTGACGGCCGGAATCGCGTTATCCATCGCCACGCCGACGCCAGCGTATTCAATCATCGCGATGTCGTTTTCCTGATCGCCAATCGCCATCACCTCTTCCGGCTGGATGCCCAGCGCATCGGCCAGCGATTTCACGCCGGTACCTTTGGTGACGCGTTTATCAAGAATTTCAAGGAAGTACGGCGCGCTTTTCAGCACGGTGTACTTCTCTTTCACTTCAGCCGGAATGCGGGCGATAGCCTTGTCCAGAATCGCCGGCTCATCGATCATCATCACTTTCAGCAGCTGGATATTCGGATCCATCTTTTCGGCTTCGCAGAAGACCAGCGGGATCGTCGCCACGTAGGATTCATGTACCGTGTAATAGCTCACATCGCGGTTCGCGGTATACAGGGTGTTACGATCGAGCGCGTGGAAGTGGGAGCCGACATCGCGGGCCAGCTGTTCCAGATAGCGGTAGTCGTCGTAGCCCAGCGCGGTTTGCGCAACGGTACTACCGTCGCTCGCCTTCTGCACTAAAGCACCGTTATAGGTGATGCAGTAATCTCCAGGCTGCTCCATATGCAGTTCTTTCAGATAGCTGTGCACGCCAGCGTAAGGACGGCCGGTGGTCAGCACCACGTTGACGCCGCGTTCACGGGCTGCGGCAATCGCGGTTTTCACCGCAGGAGAGATAGTATGGTCAGGCAGCAGCAGCGTGCCGTCCATATCGATTGCAATCAGTTTAATAGCCATGAAATCCCCGGGTAAGATGAGTCCTTACTCATGCTAACGCGATTAAGCCCACAAAAATAGAGCTACATTGCGCAGCAGAACCCCCCCTTTTAGGCAAGATCCGGGGAACGGGGTCTTACTCGCGGGTGAGCACGATTTTGCCAAACGCACCGCGATCGAGGTGTTCAAGCGCCTGTGCAAGCTGGTTAAAGCGGTAACGGTGCTCAATCACCGGTTTCAGCCTGGTCACGTCAACGGCGCGGACAAAATCTTCCAGTGCGCGGCGGTGACCCACGCCAATACCTTGAATCACCGGGGATTTCAGCAACAGTTCGCCTGCCGGTAGCGAGATTTCACTGCCGGCCAGCACGCCGATGACCGAAATACGCCCATGAACCGCCACGGCGCGCAGGGAATGCCTCAGGTTCTCCCCGCCAACGGTTTCAATGATGTGGTCGATGCCGCGATCGTTCGTCAGTTCGTATATCCCTTCAGCCCAGTCGCCTTTAAGCCGGTTGATGCCATAATCGGCGCCGAGTTGTTTGGCCCGCGCCAGTTTTTCATCGCTCCCGGACGTGACAAAAACCTCTGCCCCCTGCGCTTTGGCAATTTGCAAAGCGAATATCGCCACACCGCCCGTGCCCTGCACCAGTACCGATTGCCCGGCGCGTAAATGACCGCGCTCCACCAGCGCGAACCATGCGGTAAGCCCGGCGCACGGTAACGTGCTGGCCTCGGCGTCATCCAGGGTTTCCGGGGCGGCCACCAGCCCGTTTTCATTCACAATCACGTACTCAGACAGCATGCCCTGGAAGTAACCGCCAGTCGTTTTATAGGGCAAAGTGCGGGCGTCCGCTGTTGGCCTACCGTCGATCCACTCCGGGAAAAAGGTCGAGATGACGCGAGCGCCGGGTGTGAAACGCGTGACGCCCTCACCCGTACTTTCCACCACGCCCGCCATATCGGACGCCGGCGTAAACGGGAAGGAAAGCGCAATCGGCATGGTGCCTTCAATGACCATTTTATCGCGATAGTTGAGCGCAACGGCATTCACCCGTACGCGGACTTCACCCGGCCCTGGCTGCGGAACAGGCGCCTGGATGAGTTTGAGGTTGTCGCGCCCGAGGGCGTCCATGGACCAGCGTTGCATTGTCTCAGTCATTTTTTCTCTCCTGCCATTAAATAAGCTTCAGGAGCGACAGTCTACCGTTGACTCAGGGTCGCCAGTGGCGATAAGTTTTCCCATTATTGATGAAAGCAAAGATACAATCCATGACCGATACGCTGAAGGATATTCCGGTTTTTGTGGCCGCCGTTGAGGCGGGGAGTTTTGCTCAGGCCGCAATCCGTTTGCACTTGTCGCGTTCGGCGGTAGGAAAGAGCATCGCTCGCCTTGAGGAGCGACTGGGGGTACGTCTGTTTCAACGTACCACCCGCAGCCAGAGCCTGACCGACAACGGCGCCCTTTTTTATGAACACTGCCTGCGCGCGCTGGAGGAAATTCGGGGCGCAGAATCGCTGCTGGAAACGGGGAAACAGCAGGTCAGTGGCCGCCTGCGCGTGGCCATGCCGGTGCTGTTTGGCCGCCAGTGCGTCGCCCCGCTGCTGATCGCGCTGGCGCAGGAACATCCAGGCCTTGAGCTGGAGATGTCATTCAGCGATCGCGTGGTGGATCTCGTCGAGGAAGGGTTTGATATGGCGGTGCGTAACGGCACGCTTCAGGACAGCAGCGTTCTGGTCGCCCGAAGGCTGGGAGAACACCGCATGGTGCTGTGCGCCGCGCCGGATTATCTGCTGAAGAAGGGCACGCCGCAAAGCGTTGATGATTTACCCCATCATGCGGCCATTAACTATCTGCAGGCCGGCAGAGTGCTCTCCTGGCAACTGATGGATAGCGAAGGTGCCTCGCACACCTTCACTCCCCGTTCATCGCTCAATATGGATGATTTGCAGGCGATCTGCGACGCTGCGCTGGCCGGACACGGCATTGCATGGCTGCCCTGCTGGATGGTCAGCAAAGAAATTCATCAGGGAAAACTCGTTCCGCTGTTAAAGCAGGCGCCGGATGTGCGCTTCGACGTTCACGCGGTCTGGCAACAGACGCCGCATCTACCGCTG
Source organism: Klebsiella sp. RCJ4 (assembly GCF_009025755.1). Lineage (NCBI taxonomy): Bacteria > Pseudomonadati > Pseudomonadota > Gammaproteobacteria > Enterobacterales > Enterobacteriaceae > Klebsiella > Klebsiella sp. RCJ4. Next base: position 60,755 of record NZ_WCIN01000010.1, on the reverse strand, counting down.
AGGGTGAGAATTGCCGTCGATACGCTCGCCAGCCGCTTACCGTCCGTGATGTCGCTGGACAGGCCTGCGCCCACAAAAAAGCCGCGCTAAACGCGCGGCCTGAGTATGGCGGTGTACGACGATTAAATATCGATGTTTGCCGCTTTGAGGGCGTTCTCTTCGATAAAGGCGCGACGCGGTTCAACGGCGTCCCCCATCAGGGTCGTGAACAGCTGGTCAGCGGCAATCGCGTCCTTGACGGTCACGCGCAGCATGCGGCGGCTGTCCGGATCCATGGTAGTTTCCCACAGCTGATCCGGGTTCATCTCACCAAGACCTTTATAGCGCTGGATAGAGAGGCCGCGACGGGACTCCTTCACCAGCCAGTCCAGCGCCTGCTCGAAGCTGGCAACCGGCTGACGACGTTCGCCGCGCTCGATAAAGGCATCGTCTTCAATCAGACCGCGCAGCGTTTCGCCCAGCGCGCAGATACGGTGGTATTCCGGCCCGGTGACAAACTCGTGATCCAGCGGGTAGTCGGTATCCACGCCGTGGGTACGCACGCGAACGATCGGCTCAAACTGCTGCAGCTCGGCGTTCTCGCGGACATCAAATTTCCACTGGCTGCCGTGCTGCTCTTTCTCGTTCAGCTCGCTCACCAGAGCGTTGATCCAGCGCGTTACGGTCTGCTCGTTCGCCAGGTCGGCCTCCGCCAGCGTCGGCTGATAGATAAGCTCTTTCAGCAGGGCTTTAGGATAACGACGTTCCATACGCGTAATCATTTTCTGCGTGGCGTTATACTCGGCAACCAGTCTCTCCAGCGGCTCGCCGGCTAAGGCCGGCGCGTTGGCGTTGGTATGCAAAGTGGCGCCATCCAGCGCGATGGAGATTTGGTACTGATCCATCGCTTCGTCGTCTTTAATGTACTGTTCCTGCTTGCCTTTCTTCACTTTGTACAGCGGCGGCTGGGCAATGTAGACGTGTCCGCGCTCAACGATTTCCGGCATCTGGCGATAGAAGAAGGTCAGCAGCAGCGTACGAATGTGCGAGCCGTCGACGTCCGCATCGGTCATGATGATGATGCTGTGGTAGCGCAGTTTGTCCGGGTTGTACTCATCGCGGCCAATGCCGCAGCCCAGCGCGGTAATCAGCGTCGCCACTTCCTGAGACGCGAGCATTTTGTCAAAGCGCGCTTTCTCAACGTTAAGGATTTTACCTTTCAGCGGCAGAATCGCCTGGTTCTTACGGTTACGCCCCTGTTTCGCAGAGCCGCCCGCAGAGTCCCCTTCCACTAAGTACAGTTCAGAGTGCGCGGGGTCGCGTTCCTGACAGTCCGCCAGCTTGCCCGGCAGGCCAGCCAGATCCAGCGCGCCTTTACGGCGAGTCATTTCACGCGCACGACGTGCGGCTTCGCGCGCGCGCGCCGCGTCGATGATTTTACCGACCACGATTTTGGCGTCAGACGGGTTTTCCAGCAGGTATTCGTTCAGCAGTTCGTTCATCTGCTGTTCGACCGCCGATTTCACCTCGGAAGAGACCAGCTTGTCTTTGGTCTGCGAGGAGAATTTCGGATCCGGCACCTTCACGGAGACCACGGCAATCAGGCCTTCACGGGCATCGTCGCCGGTGGCGCTGACTTTCGCTTTTTTGCTATAGCCTTCTTTATCCATGTAGGCGTTCAGGGTACGGGTCATTGCCGCACGGAAGCCTGCAAGGTGGGTACCGCCGTCGCGCTGCGGAATGTTGTTGGTAAAGCAGTAGATGTTTTCCTGGAAACCATCGTTCCACTGCAGCGCAACTTCAACGCCGATACCGTCTTTTTCGGTGGAGAAATAGAAGATATTCGGGTGGATCGGCGTTTTGTTTTTGTTCAGATATTCGACGAACGCTTTGATACCGCCTTCGTAGTGGAAATGATCTTCTTTACCGTCGCGCTTGTCGCGCAGGCGAATCGACACCCCGGAGTTCAGGAACGACAGCTCGCGCAGGCGTTTTGCCAGAATCTCGTATTCGAATTCGACCACGTTGGTAAAGGTTTCGTAGCTCGGCCAGAAGCGAACCATGGTGCCGGTTTTTTCGGTTTCGCCGGTAACCGCCAGCGGCGCCTGCGGCACGCCGTGGGCATAAATCTGACGGTGAATTTTGTTATCGCGCTGAATGACCAGCTCCAGCTTCTGCGACAGGGCGTTAACAACGGAAACGCCTACACCATGCAGACCACCGGAAACTTTATACGAGTTATCATCGAATTTACCGCCCGCGTGCAGAACGGTCATGATCACTTCCGCCGCCGACACGCCCTCTTCCGGGTGAATACCGGTAGGAATACCGCGGCCGTCATCCTGTACGGAGACGGAGTTGTCGCTGTGGATAGTAACAACGATGTCTTTACAGTAACCTGCGAGCGCTTCGTCGATAGCGTTATCCACAACCTCGAATACCATGTGGTGCAGACCGGTGCCGTCATCCGTGTCGCCGATATACATACCCGGGCGCTTACGCACCGCATCCAGCCCTTTCAGGACTTTGATACTGGAGGAGTCATAAGAATTCGACATCAACGTTTCTCGCTCATTTCATCTTAGGTTAATCCGCTATTTTACCCTTTTCCACGGTAAACATCTTCGAATTTTCGTCCGACATGTCCATAACGTGTTCAGCGCTAATGGCGCTGACGAAAACCTGCGACTGCGTGGCTTTTAAGCGGCTGGCCAGCAGCCCGCGCCGCGCGTCGTCAAGTTCCGAGGCAAAATCATCTATCAGGTACAGGCAGCGCCGCCCGCTTTCACGGGTCAGAAACTCGCCTTGCGCCAGTCGTAGGGCGCACATCAGCAGCTTAAGCTGCCCGCGTGACAATGTATCCTCTACCGGCGCGCCGTCGGCACGAATGCGGAAATCCGCTTTGTGCGGGCCGTGGGCGGTATAGGTTAGCATGCGGTCGCGTTCGAAATTTCGCTCCAGCACCTCGGCATAATCCGTTTCTTTCTCCCAGCCGCGCTGGAAAGAGAAGGTGAGAGCAAACTCCGGTAAAAACTGCCGACAGGTATCCGCCATGTCTTCGACGATAGCGGCACTGTATTCGGCCCGCCAGCGGCTGATTTGCTCCGCCAGCGGTATCAGCTCCAGATCCCAGGGCCGCAGCTGCGCATAGCGGCTGACCTGACGCAGCGCGGCGTTACGCTGCTTCACCAGGCGCTTCAGGTTGCTCCAGGCGGTAAAGAATCCGGCTTCGTTGTGGAAGCATCCCCAGTCAAGGAACGCTCTTCTGTATTTGGGGCCGCCGTTGAGTAAAGTAAACCCCTCGGGCGTAATCAGCTGCATCGGCATCAGGTGCGCCAGCTCCGCCACTTTATGCCCGTCGGTACCATCGATACGCACCTTGCTGTCGCCCTGCTTATCTTTTGTCAGGCCGATAGATACTTCTCGCTCTTCGCCCTGCAGGCGACCGTGCAGAACAAATGACTCCTGCTCGTGACGAATCACGCGGCCAATCTGCAAACTACGAAACGCCCGACCGTGGCCAAGCGTGTAGATAGCTTCAAGCACGCTGGTTTTGCCGCTGCCGTTAGCGCCAACCAGGAAGTTAAAGCCGGGGGATAGGGCGAGATCCGCATTTTCAATATTGCGGAAGTCTTTGATTAGAAGTCGGGATAGCGACATATCAGCTCATAACCAGGGCGTTATCGGCGCAGTTAGTCTGGTTACGGCCAGCGCGCAGCAACCGGAGCGTACTAAAGTACGTGAGGATTGCGAGCACTGCCCGGAGCCAGAATAACAAGTAAGATAGCCCGATATTTTCTACAGCCTCATAGGCATGACGACATAGGCTGCGGATTGCGAAGCCGCATCCTCAATCTGCACGCTCGACACGGAATCGGTCAGCAGAATACGCACATTCTCGCACTTCAGCGCGTTAAGCACATCCAGTACATAGCTGACGTTAAAGCCGATTTCCATCTCAGTCCCGGCATAGGTGACGTCCAGAATTTCTTCCGCTTCTTCCTGTTCCGGGTTATTGGCGGTGATTTTCAGCTGATTTTCACTGACGTAAAGGCGCACGCCGCGGAATTTTTCGTTAGAAAGAATCGCCGCGCGGGCAAAGGCCTGCTTGAGAATATCGCAGCCGGCGTCCAGGTGCTTATCCGGGTTTTTCGGCAGTACGCGGCGATAGTCAGGGAAACGACCATCCACCAGCTTTGAAGTGAAGATAAAGTCGCCAACGTGAGCGCGGATATTGTTGCTGCCGATCTGCACGCGCAGCGGGGTATCGCCGCCGTCGAGCATACGCATCAGCTCAATCACGCCTTTACGCGGTACGATCACCGAATGATTGGGCAGGGACTCTTCCAGCGGCATCGAGCAAACCGCCAGGCGGTGGCCGTCGGTCGCCACGGTGCGCAGTTCGCTGCCTTCGGTTTCAAACAGCATGCCGTTCAAGTAATAGCGAACGTCCTGGTGAGCCATCGAAAACTGCGTCGCCTCGATCAGGCGCTTCATGGTCGCCTGCGGCAGGGTAAATTCAACTTCGCTCTGCCAGTCATCAAGGTTGGGGAAATCCGCTGCTGGCAGCGTAGAGAGCGAGAAGCGGCTGCGACCGGAACGCACCAGCATACGCTCGCCTTCCAGCTGTACCGCAATCTCCGCGCCTTCAGGCAGGCCGCGGCAGATATCAAAAAATTTACGCGCCGGAACGGTTGTTGCTCCCGCTTCGTGCGGCTGAATCAGCGCAACGCGCGCGACCATTTCCATTTCCAGATCGGTACCGGTCAGCGACAGCGCGCCATCGGTAACCTGAAGGAGCAGGTTGCCAAGAATCGGTAGCGTCGGACGACCACCTAAAGGACCGCTCACCTGTTGCAGCGGTTTTAATAAATGTTCACGTTCTACGGTAAATTTCATAGCGTCACGAGGATAATGTTCTGATTAAATTGGAAAAATCTTCTTTGATATCGTGGCTTTCTTCACGCAGTTGCTCAATCTTACGGCAAGCGTGCAGGACGGTGGTATGGTCGCGGCCGCCAAACGCATCGCCGATTTCCGGCAGACTGTGGTTGGTCAGCTCTTTTGCCAGCGCCATCGCCATCTGGCGGGGGCGCGCCACCGAACGGGAGCGGCGTTTAGACAGCAGGTCCGCTACCTTAATTTTGTAATACTCCGCCACCGTCTTTTGAATATTGTCGATGGTGACCAGTTTTTCCTGCAAAGCCAACAGATCGCGCAGCGCTTCGCGTACGAAATCGATGGTGATCGCCCGGCCGGTAAAGTTGGCGTTGGCGATAACGCGGTTCAGCGCCCCTTCCAGCTCACGTACGTTAGAGCGCAGGCGCTTGGCAATGAAGAACGCCACTTCGCCCGGCAGGCGGATGTCGTTTTCATCGGCTTTTTTCATCAGGATCGCCACGCGGGTTTCCAGCTCAGGCGGCTCGATCGCAACCGTCAGCCCCCAGCCGAAGCGTGATTTCAGACGATCTTCAACCCCGTTGATCTCCTTCGGATAGCGATCCGACGTCAGGATGATCTGCTGATTGCCTTCCAGCAGGGCGTTAAAGGTATGGAAAAACTCTTCCTGCGAGCGCTCTTTATTAGCAAAAAACTGAATGTCATCGATCAGCAGTGCGTCAACGGAGCGGTAATAGCGCTTAAATTCTTCAATGGCGTTGTTTTGCAGGGCTTTTACCATGTCCTGTACAAAACGCTCGGAGTGCATGTAAACCACTTTCGCATTGGGTTTACGCGCCACAATTCCGTTACCCACCGCATGTAAAAGGTGCGTTTTACCCAGGCCGGTGCCGCCATAAAGAAACAGCGGGTTGTACGCGCCGCCGGGATTATCCGCAACCTGACGCGCCGCCGCGCGAGCCAGCTGGTTGGATTTACCTTCGACGAAGTTATCAAACGTATGTTTGACGTTGACGTTAGAGCGGTAGGTCGGTTCTGCCGGCGCCGGAACGTTATCCCAGCCCGGACGCACGATAGTGGGCGCAACGCGCGCCGTCTGGATCTGCTGCGCAGGCGCTGCGGCCGCAACGCTTACCGTACCTCTCTGCATCTGAACGGCAGGCTTAGCGCCCACCTCAAACCGCAGCTGTGGGGCATCCGCACCGCAAAAATCATTGAGGAGTCCATTGATATTATTGAGGTATTTATCCCTTACCCAATCGAGCACAAAACGGTTTGGCGCATACAGTGCCAGCGTGTTATCGCTCAATTCCGCCTGCAAAGGGCGTATCCACATGCTGAATTCTGTGGCTGGTAACTCATCCTGCAATCGGGCAAGACACTGCTGCCAAAGCGAAAGTGACACGGCGGACTCCACTCGAACAAAAATCGATATATAAAGAGAAACTGAAACAATCGTGATTGTTGGCACACGTCGACAAGACCCTGCATAGCTGAAAAGCCCCTGCACAAAAGGGGTGACGTGCGAACCGCTATCTGCGGTTATTACCCGATGCGGATCTCTGGATCCCGATCGGGACCGGGGATCATAGCCTAAACTGAGAAAGAGATCTTGTGTTTCTCAACAGATTCTTCCCGATTTATCCACAGGAAGGATCGAAGCTGGGTAAGTGTAATCGATCCTGGCTGGAGTGGGGCACGATTTCAGCCGCATATTGGAAAAATTAATGAACTATCCTGGTTTTGGGCTTAATCGATCTAACAAAGATCCTTTGCGATCCTTGCGCTTTATCCACCAGGTCGTATAATCCACCACCCGGCGCGTAAAGCCCGTTTTCCGCAGCGTGCCATCGCCTGTTTTTTGTGCGGCAAGGTGCGAGAAATAAGGAAAGAGAATTGACTCCGGAGTGTACAATTATTACAATCCGGCCTCTTTAATCACCCACGCTGAGGCGTAGGCCGTTCGAAATTCGTTCGGATTTACGCGAAAGTCAGTGAAATTATTCAAGTTTAGGTAGAAATCGCCATGAAACGCACTTTTCAACCGTCTGTACTGAAGCGCAACCGTTCTCACGGCTTCCGTGCTCGTATGGCTACTAAAAATGGTCGTCAGGTTCTGGCACGTCGTCGTGCTAAAAGCCGCGCTCGTCTGACCGTTTCCAAGTAATAAAGCTAACCCTGAGTGGTTAAGCTCGCATTTCCCAGGGAGTTACGCTTGTTAACTCCCAGTCATTTCACTTTCGTCTTCCAGCAGCCATTACGGGCTGGCACGCCGCAAATCACCATCCTCGGCCGCCAAAATTCGCTGGGGCATCCCCGCATCGGTCTTACCGTCGCCAAGAAAAACGTCAAGCGCGCGCATGAACGCAATCGGATTAAACGTCTGACGCGTGAAAGCTTCCGTTTACGTCAACATGAACTCCCGCCAATGGATTTCGTGGTGGTGGCGAAGAAAGGGGTTGCCGACCTCGATAACCGTGCTCTCTCGGAAGCGTTGGAAAAATTATGGCGCCGCCACTGTCGCCTGGCTCGCGGGTCCTGATAGGCCTGATTCGGGTCTATCAGCGCCTGATTAGTCCGCTACTCGGGCCGCACTGTCGTTTCACGCCGACCTGTTCTCAATACGGAATTGAGGCATTGCGCAGGTTTGGATTGATAAAAGGCAGTTGGTTGACGGTGAAACGCGTATTAAAATGCCACCCTTTACACCCTGGTGGTGACGATCCCGTCCCGCCTGGACCATTTGATACCAGAGAACACTAACGATGGATTCGCAACGCAATCTTCTTATCATCGCTTTGTTGTTCGTGTCTTTCATGATCTGGCAAGCCTGGGAGCAGGATAACAATCCTCAACCCCAGCAGCAGACCACGCAGACAACGACCACAGCAACGGGTAGCGCCGCCGACCAGGGCGTACCGGCCAGTGGCCAGGGGAAACTGATTACGGTAAAAACCGATGTGCTTGACCTGACCATCAACACCCGCGGTGGTGATGTTGAGCAAGCGCTGCTTCTGGATTATCCGAAAGAGCTGAAGTCAACTGAGCCGTTCCAGCTTCTGGAAACCACGCCGCAGTTTACCTATCAGGCGCAGAGCGGCCTGACCGGTCGTGATGGCCCGGACAACCCGGCTAACGGACCGCGTCCGTTGTATAACGTCGATAAAGATGCGTTTGTGATGGCTGATGGCCAGAACGAAATCGTCATTCCTCTGACGTACACCGATAAAGCAGGCAACGTATTCACCAAAACTTTCACCCTGAAGCGCGGTGAATATGCGGTGAACGTCGGCTATAGCGTGCAGAACGCCAGCGAAAAACCGCTGGAACTGTCGACCTTTGGCCAGCTGAAGCAAACCGCCAACCTGCCGACGCATCGCGACACGCAGACCGGCGGTCTGACGACAATGCACACCTTCCGTGGCGCGGCGTACTCAACGTCTGAAACGAAGTACGAAAAATACAAATTCGATACTATCGTCGATAACGAAAACCTGAACGTCAGCACCAAAAACGGCTGGGTTGCCATGCTGCAGCAGTACTTTACTACCGCATGGGTTCCGCAGAACACCGGTACTAACAACTTCTACACCGCGAATCTCGGCAACGGTATTGTGGCAATCGGCTACAAATCTCAGCCGGTTCTGGTGCAGCCGGGTCAAACCGATAAGCTGGAAAGCACCCTGTGGGTCGGCCCGGCTATTCAGGACAAAATGGCCGCCGTTGCGCCGCATCTTGACCTGACCGTCGACTACGGCTGGCTGTGGTTTATCTCTCAGCCGCTGTTCAAACTGCTGAAATGGATCCATAGCTTCCTGGGCAACTGGGGCTTCTCCATCATCGTCATCACCTTTATCGTTCGTGGCATCATGTACCCGCTGACTAAAGCGCAGTACACCTCCATGGCGAAGATGCGTATGCTGCAGCCGAAGATTCAGGCAATGCGCGAGCGTCTGGGCGACGACAAGCAGCGTCAAAGCCAGGAAATGATGGCCCTGTATAAAGCTGAGAAGGTTAACCCGCTGGGTGGCTGCTTCCCGCTGATTATCCAGATGCCAATCTTCCTTGCGCTGTACTACATGCTGAGCGCCTCGGTTGAACTGCGTCATGCGCCGTTTATCCTGTGGATCCACGACCTGTCTGCGCAAGACCCGTACTACATCCTGCCGATCATCATGGGCGCGACGATGTTCTTCATCCAGAAGATGTCTCCGACCACCGTGACCGACCCGATGCAGCAGAAGATCATGACCTTTATGCCGGTCATCTTCACGGTGTTCTTCCTGTGGTTCCCGTCCGGTCTGGTGGTTTACTATATCGTCAGCAACCTGGTCACCATTATTCAGCAGCAGCTGATTTACCGTGGTCTGGAGAAACGTGGCCTGCATAGCCGCGAGAAGAAAAAATCCTGATACTCTTGAATTATTTTGAGTATTTACGGTAACGTTAATGCCAGAGAAGGCGGTCATTAGACCGCCTTTTTTACATCTACATAGAGAGTCACCATGAGCCATAACGACACTATCGTCGCCCAGGCAACCCCACCGGGACGCGGTGGTGTGGGCATTCTGCGCATCTCTGGCCTGAAGGCGCGCGACGTTGCGCAGGCGGTGCTGGGCAAGCTGCCGAAGCCGCGCTATGCCGACTACCTGCCGTTTAAAGACAGCGACGGCAGCGCGCTGGATCAGGGGATTGCGCTGTGGTTCCCCGGCCCGAACTCCTTTACCGGCGAAGACGTGCTGGAGCTTCAGGGCCACGGCGGCCCCGTTATCCTCGACCTGCTTCTGAAACGCATTCTGACGCTGCCGGGCGTGCGCATCGCCAGGCCCGGCGAGTTCTCCGAGCGCGCGTTTTTAAACGACAAGCTCGACCTGGCACAGGCAGAAGCCATTGCCGACCTGATCGACGCCAGCTCCGAGCAGGCGGCGCGTTCTGCGCTGAATTCGCTGCAGGGCGCATTCTCCACTCGCGTAAACCATCTTGTGGAAGCGCTGACGCACCTGCGCATCTACGTGGAAGCGGCCATTGATTTCCCGGACGAGGAGATCGACTTCCTCTCCGATGGCAAAATCGAAGCCCAGCTAAACGACGTTATCGCCGATCTTGACGCCGTGCGCGCCGAAGCGCGCCAGGGCAGCCTGCTGCGCGAAGGGATGAAGGTCGTCATTGCCGGGCGGCCGAACGCCGGGAAATCAAGCCTGCTGAACGCGCTGGCGGGCCGGGAGGCGGCTATCGTCACCGATATTGCCGGTACCACCCGCGACGTGCTGCGCGAGCATATCCATATCGACGGTATGCCGCTGCACATCATTGATACCGCCGGCCTGCGCGATGCGAACGATGAGGTAGAGCGTATCGGCATCGAACGCGCCTGGCAGGAGATTGAACAAGCCGATCGCGTGCTGTTTATGGTCGATGGTACCACCACCGATGCGACCGATCCGGCAGATATCTGGCCAGATTTTATCGCCCGTCTACCGAAAAACCTGCCGATTACCGTGGTGCGCAACAAGGCGGATATCACCGGCGAAACGCTGGGGCTGATCGAAGTGAATGACCACTCACTTGTTCGCCTTTCGGCGCGTACCGGCGAGGGCGTAGACGTGCTGCGTAATCATCTCAAGCAGAGCATGGGCTTTGAAACCAATATGGAAGGCGGCTTTCTGGCGCGCCGCCGCCATCTGCAGGCGCTGTCCGACGCCGCAGAGCATCTTCAGCAGGGTAAAGCGCAGCTGCTGGGCGCCTGGGCTGGCGAGCTGCTGGCGGAAGAGCTGCGCCTGGCCCAGCAGAGCCTGAGCGAAATCACCGGCGAGTTTACCTCCGACGACCTGCTGGGACGCATTTTCTCAAGTTTCTGTATCGGTAAATAAGCTCAGTATGTGAGCATTGACTAACCCGCATTAACGTCCTGTTAAAGCGGGTTAATTTTTTCCTTTAGCGTCTTCACGGCGTATCGCTTTGTCTATTACCCTTATCGGTACCCCCACTTACCGGATACGACAATGATGGCTGATTACACCTTTATTGATACCGTCCCTTCGGCGGAAGATTTTTGTCGCCTGCGCGTCATATCAGGTATGTCGCCGCGCCCGCTGGAAGGCGCCCGCGCGGGTCTGCCGCGTAGCTGCTACGGCGTGCATATCCTCTATGCGGGCGTGCCCGTTGGTATGGGGCGCATCGTCGGCGACGGCGCGCTGAACTTTGAAATCGTTGACGTCGCCGTGGACCCGGCCCATCAGGGAAAAGGTCTCGGTCGCCAGATCATGCAGAAAATCGTCTCCTGGCTGGATGAAAACGCGGTTAAAGGGGCATACGTCTCGCTGGTGGCGGATGTTCCCGAACTGTACGCCAAATTTGGGTTTTCCAGCGTCAGGCCAGAAAGTGAAGGTATGGCCAAGATCTGGAAATAATGCGGGACGCGATCGCTTGATTGGAAATATCAAAAAGCGATATAAAAACAAATAATTAAATTATATCCGCACATCTTCCAACCGTTTTTCCTCCCGGGAAATCGTTGTTGTCCAAATGGCAACTCGTACTCCCGCACGAACCCCACTATTCTGTACGGCATTCTTATGCGAGGGGTTCTATGGCACGCTTTCTTATCTGCAGTTTTGCGCTGGTTCTGCTTTATCCATCCGGCATCGATATGTATCTGGTCGGTCTGCCGCGCATTGCGCAGGATCTGGGGGCCAGTGAAGCGCAGCTGCATATCGCCTTTTCGGTTTATCTGGCGGGAATGGCCGCGGCGATGCTGTTTGCGGGTCGTATCGCCGATAAATCAGGGCGCAAGCCGGTGGCGATTTTCGGTGCCGTGGTCTTCATACTGGCCTCCCTTCTCTGCTCGCAGGCGCAGGTCAGCGCCCACTTCCTGATTGGGCGTTTTATTCAGGGGATTGGCGCGGGCAGCTGCTACGTCGTCGCCTTTGCGGTGCTGCGCGATACCCTCGACGATCGCCGCCGGGCGAAGGTACTTTCCCTCCTTAACGGTATCACCTGCATTATTCCGGTTCTGGCGCCGGTACTCGGCCACCTGATTATGCTGAAATACCCGTGGCAGAGCCTGTTCTATACCATGACAGGCATGGGCGTTCTGGTGGGACTGCTCTCGGTCTTTATCTTGCGGGAAACGCGCCCCACAGCCGCGCCACATGCGGCGATGCAGCAAAATAATGTCCCCGAGTCGCTGCTTAACCGCTTTTTTCTCAGCCGAATAATCATAACCACCCTGAGCGTGACGGCTATCCTGACTTACGTTAACGTCTCCCCGGTGCTCATGATGGAAGTGATGGGCTTCGATCGCGGCACCTATTCCATGGCGATGGCGCTAATGGCGCTTGTTAGCATGGTGGTGTCGTTCTCAACGCCGTTCGCTTTGACGCTATTTAAGCCCCGCACCCTGATGCTGACCTCGCAGGTGCTGTTCTTTATCGCCGGCGTGCTGCTGAGCCTCTCCACCAGCCAGACGATGACGATACTGGGTCTGGGGTTGATTTGCGCCGGGTTCTCCGCCGGCTTTGGCGTAGCAATGAGTCAGGCCCTTGGGCCATTCACCCTGCGCGCCGGCGTGGCGAGTTCTGTTTTGGGAATTGCTCAGGTCTGCGGCTCTTCACTGTGGATTTGGCTGGCGGCTATCATCGGACTCAGCGCGATGAATATGCTGATCGGGATACTTATTGCCTGTAGCATAGTGAGCATTGTTCTGATTATGGTCACCTCTCCGGCGCGGGCCGCGCAACGCTATGAAGAAACCCCTGTCGAGTCTCGATCTTAACCTGCTGCTGTGCCTGCAGCTCTTAACCCAGGAGCTCAGCGTCACCCGCACGGCGAAGCGGATGAACGTTTCGCCGTCGGCGGTGAGTAAATCGCTGGCTAAACTGCGCGCCTGGTTTGACGATCCGCTGTTTGTCAAAACGCCTCTGGGACTGTCACCCACGCCGCTGATGAGCAGTATGGAGCAGGATCTGGCGGACTGGATGCAGATGGGTAATCAGATCCTCGATAAACCTCATCACACCATGCCGAGCGGGTTAAAGTTTGAGCTGGCGGCAGAGTCGCCGCTGCTGATGATCCTGCTGAATACGCTTTCGCAGCGGATCTACCAGCGCTATCCGCAGGCGCTGATCCGCCTGCGTAACTGGGATTATGATTCGCTGGATGCGATTATTCGCGGTGAAGTCGACATCGGTTTTTGCGGCCGGGAAACCCATCCTCGCTCCCGTGAACAGCTCAGCCTGCTGCCCTGGTATATCGATTTTGAAATCCTGTTTACCGATCTCCCGCAGGTATGGCTGCGCGCCGATCATCCCGCGCTGAACGAAGAGTGGGATCTGGACACTTTCCTGCGTTATCCGCATATCAATATCTGTTGGGAACAAAGCGATACCTGGGCGCTGGATGATGTTCTGCACGATCTGGGGCATAAACGCACCGTGGCGTTGACCGTTCCGGGTTTTGAGCAGTCGCTGTTTATGGCGGCCCAGCCTCATCATACGATGTTGGCCACCGCCCCGCGCTATTGCCAGCGTTACAATCAACAGCACCATCTGCCGCTGGTTTCACTCCCGTTGCCGCTGGAGCCGTCCCAGCTGGAGAAAATACGCGTTCCCTTCACCCTCCTGTGGCATAAGCGCAACAGCTACAATCCGAAGATCGTCTGGCTGCGAGAAACGCTCAGGCAGCTCTATGTTGAACCGCTCTAGCGTTGGATTAGCCCGTCTTGCGCAATAAATTGTAAAATTTATGCAATTTATTGCGCAAGGAGTGATTTCCGCATTAAAACCTGGCAATTCTGAGCGATAATATAATTCGCAATTTTTATCATTGACCATTAATCACGGAGCGACGAATGGCAACGCATTTTGCAAGAGGGATACTCAACACCCGGGAACCGCTATCAACACGCCTGTCAGCGGCCTGTCATCAATCCGCCAGCCGCCTGCCTGAGTACCGACAAAGCCGCTATCGCGCATCACGGTCACTCCTCGCAGAACTCCTCTTTATGCTGTACGGCATCAGCGAACTTCCTGAAATTATTGACGAAGAGAATGGAAAACCCGCTTTCCGCGACGAAAATCTCCCGCGTTTTTCCATCTCCTATGCCGGGAATATTGTCGGCGTCGCGTTATCCACCGAAGGTGATTGCGGCCTGGATATGGAATTACCGCACGCCTCCCGCAGTTTACATGCCTCGCCCGACGCCGACCGCTACGTCTTTAACAGTAATGAGCGGGTATGGATTAGCAACCAGCACGATCCTGATGAAGCGCGCGCTCAGCTTGACGCACTCCGCAAAAGCGTCATGAAACTGACCGGTGAAAACGCCGTTAACCTCCAGCTTCTTCCGGGCTCCGGACGATTACGGACAAGCGGGACGCAGTCAATCGAAGCGGTGTGCGATGCCGAAACGGTGCTGGTCTGGTCCATCGCCGCCAGTCCGGATATCGGCCAGCTGAAAGTCTGGGAATATAATGGTAAAGAGGGCTGGCGCAGCCTGCCCGACGCGCAGGCTCGCGCCAAAGAGCCGTCCGCCCGGCTGATGCGTTTCACTCATTTACCGGTAGAAAAAGCCTTCTCCCTCAACTGACCGGATAACCCGGCCATCATGATGCAAAGGAGCAATCATGTCTGATACGTTGAAAGTTGTTACGTTACTCGGAAGTCTGCGCAAAGGCTCTTTTAATGCCATGGTCGCGCATACCCTCCCCGGCATCGCACCCGCAGGAATGGCGGTTTCCGCGTTACCGTCCATTGGCGATATTCCTCTCTATGATGCCGACGTCCAGCAGGAAGAGGGATTTCCACAAAGCGTTCAGGATATCGCTCAGCAAATTCGCGAGGCTGATGGTGTGGTTATCGTTACGCCGGAATATAACTACTCGGTTCCCGGCGGTCTGAAAAACGCCATTGACTGGCTGTCTCGCCTGCCGGAACAGCCGCTGGCCGGTAAGCCGGTACTGATTCAAACCAGTTCAATGGGGGCTATTGGCGGTGCGCGCTGTCAGTATCATCTGCGTCAGATTCTGGTATTCCTCGACGCCATGGTGATGAATAAGCCCGAATTTATGGGCGGCGTGATTCAGAACAAAGTGGATCCGCAGGAGGGGAAAGTCGTCGATCAGAGTACACTCGACCATCTGTCCGGACAGCTTAGCGCTTTTGCCGAATATATTCAGCGGGTTAAAGCCTGATAGACGCCGTCACTCTCGCCAGAACGGCTGAGTGTGACGGCGCGGGTATTAATGCGCGTCAATAAATACAATTTTCAGCACAAACAGCAGCGAAACCACAATCACGCATGGGCTGAGGTCGCGCAGTCGACCGGTACCGATCTTCATTACGCAGTAAGAGATAAAGCCTAAGGCAATACCTTCCGTAATGGAGAAGCTAAACGGCATCATCACGGCGGTAATAAACGCCGGCACTGATTCGGTTAAATCATCCCACTTCACGCGCGCCAGGCTGGAGGTCATCAGGACGCCAACGTAAATCAGCGCGCCGGCTGCGGCATAGGCCGGGACCATACCCGCCAGCGGTGACAGGAAGATCACCAGCAGGAACAAGAGACCAACGACCACGGCGGTTAAGCCGGTACGTCCGCCTACGGAAACGCCCGAGGAAGATTCAATATAGGCGGTTACGGAAGAGGTGCCGATAAAGGAGCCCGCAACGGACGAGACGCTATCGACAAACAGCGCCTGCTTCATCCGCGGGAACTTGCCCTGCGCATCGGCCAGACCGGCTTTATCGGTCACGCCGATCAGGGTGCCGGAGGAGTCGAACAGGTTCACCAGCATAAACGAGAAGATCACGCCCGCCAGGCCGAGATTCAGCGAGCCTGCCAGGTCAACATGCCCAATGACCGTCGTGACGCTCGGCGGCATGGATACGATGCCGGTGTAGTGAACGTCGCCCAGCAGCCAGCCCAGCAGCGTGGTAACCACGATAGAAACCAGCACCGCGGCGTGGATGTTGCGGGAAGCCAGAATCGCAATAATAAAGAAGCCAAGAATGCCCAGCAGTACGCTGTGGGACGTCAGGTTGCCGATGCTCACCAGGGTTTCCGGGTTGGCGACGATCACGCCGGCGTTCTTCAGGCCCATCATACCGATGAACAGGCCAATACCGCTGGTGATACCGATACGCAGGCTAACCGGGATATTGGCGATCATCCAGTAGCGTACGCGGAAAATCGTCAGCAGCAGCAGGCCAACCGCCCCCCAGAAAATCGCGCCCATCCCGACCTGCCACGGCAGGCCCATTGCCTGTACCACGACAAACGCAAAGAAGGCGTTCAGTCCCATCGCCGGCGCCAGGGCCACCGGAAGGTTAGCGAACAGGCCCATCATGATGCTGCCGAACGCGGCGATCAGACAGGTTGTGACGAACACGGCGCTGGTATCCATACCCGCCACGCCGAGGATCTGTGGGTTAACAAAAACGATGTACACCATTGTCAGAAAAGTGGTGAAACCTGCAATCGCTTCGGTGCGTGCCGTCGTACCGTGTTCACGTAGTTTGAACACGCGCTCCAGCAGACCCGGGCCAGATGACTGGCTGGTTTGTTGTTGACTCATTATCGGTTTCCGAACAAAGGAGGGAAAATTCGTCGCTATCCTATACCAAAATGCGACAATAAGGGCGGTTGTGAGATACTTTTTTTCATCGATTTTGCTTATACGGCAACGATTGCGTCTCACTAATCAGCAAGACGAAAACGTTAACTTATTAAAATGGAAACGACATGACCCAACCAGAAGCAGTATTTTTCGACTGTGACGGCACGCTGGTCGACAGCGAGGTGATCTGCTCCCGCGCCTACGTTCACATGTTCAGGGAATTCGGCATTACGCTGGATTTAGACGAGATTTTTAAGCGCTTCAAAGGCGTCAAGCTGTACGAGATTATCGACACCATTAACGCGGAGTACGGCGTTAATCTGGACAAGGCGACCCTTGAGCCGGTGTACCGCGATGAAGTCGCGCGCCTGTTTGATACTGAACTGGAAGTCATTTCTGGCGCACAGGCGCTGCTGGACGCGGTCAACGTGCCGATGTGCGTGGTCTCCAACGGCCCGGTGAGCAAAATGCAGCACTCTCTCGGTAAAACCGCAATGCTGCACCATTTCCCGGAGCGTCTGTACAGTGGCTACGATATCCAGCGCTGGAAGCCCGATCCGGCCCTGATGCTGCATGCCGCAAAAGCGATGAACGTTAACGTCGAGAACTGCATTCTTGTCGACGACTCCAGCGCAGGCGCGCAGTCGGGGATCGCCGCCGGCATGGAAGTGTTCTACTTCTGCGCCGATCCGCATAATAAGCCGATCGAACATCCGAAGGTGACGACGTTTACCCGCCTGGAAGAGCTACCTGAGCTATGGCAGGCGCGCGGCTGGAATATAACGCGATAAACCTGGAGCGTAGCGCTATCAGGGCGCGTCCCGCCTGCGCTACGCTGAAAGTGGATTACGGTTGACTCAATTCCGCAGCTGCCGCTTTATCAGCCACAATCACCAGGGAAGGATGTAATTTCAACACCGAAGCCGGAACCCGCTCGCTGACTTCGCCTTCAATCACCTGCCTTAGCGCCTGCGCTTTTGCCGCGCCGCTGACGATAAGCAGCAGGTTTTTCGCCGCCATGACGCTTTTTGGCCCCATCGTGACGTAGCTATCCGGCACCGCAGAGAAGTCGCCGCCCATCTCGCCGTGAGCGACAAGATCCACCATATCGCCGACGATAGGGACTTCCACCGTCGCATCGTGGAAGCGCGTGGTATTCGGCAAATTACCGCAAAAATGGCCGTCAGCGCCGAGGCCCATCACTATCAGATCGAGGCCCCCTTCGTCCTGTAACCGCTGGTCGTGATGCCTGAAGTTTTCATGGCTGAGCGGGTGGATATTCTCTTCAGGGATTTGCGCGGGGGTGAAAAACAGGCTGCGCAGATTAGAAATGGTCACGCCTTCACGATCCTGTCCGCGGAACGGAATCTCGTCAAAGTTGTAATAATGGACCTGAGAATAGAACGATTTACCTTTAACCGCGTCCGTCAGATGTTCATACATTTTCTTCGGCGTACTTCCTGCCGTTACCGCCAGGTTCACCCTGCGCGGCGCGGTGATGTAGCCCAGAACGTGATGGCTGGCGACCAGGCTCATCTCGGCATAATCTTCCGTCACGATTAATTTCATATTGTCTCCCTCAAGGTATTGAAGATAAGGAGCCAGCGAACTGGCTCCTTCATGTTATTTGAACAACTTCTGTACAAATTCGGCGTAGGCGGGACGCCAGACGTCCATTTCATGGTTCAGGCCCGGATACTCATGGTAATCAAAGTTGATTTTCTGCTTCTCCAGCTCCGCTTTCAGCCCGGCGATATCCTTGCCGGTAACCACGTCTTTCTCGCCCACGACGACGGTAAAGTTACGCAGCTGCTTGTTGATCGTCTGTGGGTTGTGTAGCTGCGCCTCGACGCCGGCATCCGGTACCGTGGTTGTCGTTACGCCGCTGAACGTCGCCAGCCAGCCGAAGCTCTCCAGATGGTTCATTCCGGAGACCAGCGCCTGATAACCGCCCTGCGACAGCCCGGCAAGCGCCCGGCCGTCCGCGTCTTTACGCACGTTAAAGCGCGCATCAATCAGCGGAATAATATCGTTCATCAGCTCTTTATCAGCCGCTTTCGCATTCAGCGGATAGAAGGTTTTACGCCGCTCCTGCGGCGGGAAGTTTTCCGCAACCGCGTCAGGAATATCGGTTTCGGTATCCGGCACCACCACCAGCATGGGCTTGATTTTGCCTTCCGCCAGCAGGTTATCCATGATTTGCGGAATACGGCCCTGGTCGATGGCCGACAGTCCGCTGTCGCCAAAACCGTGATAGAAATAGAGCACCGGCAGCGGTTCGCCGGTACCGGTATAGCCTGGCGGCGTCCACACGTAGACGCGACGCTCAGCGTTCAGCGCCTTTGAATGATAGGTCAGGGTTCGTAGCTCGCCGTGAGCGACCGCGCGATCGTCAAGAATGCTGCCGGGGACCAGGATCAGGCTGGTATTCACCTGACGCTGTGGCTTCTGATAGCGGCTACCGGTATCGACGGAACGGAATCCGTCGACATCAAAATAGTATTCGTAGAGATTGGGAGCCAGCGCATCGCTTTTCCATGTCCAGACCCCCTGCTCATCTTTACTCATATCATGCGAGACAAAGGTATCCGGCGTTGCCCCCGTTACCACGGACACCCGTTTTGCATCCGGGGCAAACAGGCGGAAGGTGATACTCTTATCGGCGTTAACCTGGGTAATATACTGGCTGACCGGGATCGCCGCGCTCGGCGTGGCCGGAAACGGCGCGGCATGAGCGGTAAACGCCGCGCCCGCCAGCGCCAGAGCGAAGTAAATAGCATGTCGTTTCATCGTTAATCCTCTTTAGAATTTTGTCCTGACCGTTGCCAGCCTTACCACCAGATTTCAGCCTGAGCGCCAACGGCAAACTGATCGTTCTTACCATCTTCAAAAATGCTGCTGGTATTGCTGTTAGCCGCCTTATCCAGGTCGATATCCTTCGCTTTAATATAAGTCGCATAGAAACGAATTTCCGGGCGGGAGGTCAGCATACTGGTATTCACTTTAAAGGTATGGAACAGGGTAGTTTTGTAGCCGGATTCGTTATATTTCTTGCCGGTACTATCTTTGTTCTGCTGCTTGAAATAGCCCAATTCAACGCCGGTCTGATTATATTTATCCCAGATCCAGGCCGGGCGCACGACGGCGCGAAGAGACTCAAAATCGGAGTGCGCGCCGGTCTCGTAGCTGTAGACATCATTACCAAAGGAGTAAACGATGGCGTTCGCCATAATGATGTCATCACTCAAATAGGTTTCCCCCTGCGAGGTCAAGCGAACGGCGGTGCCGTTGGTATGATCGCCATAGTATCTGCCGTTGAATGTGGTATACGGGCTGGATCCCGCGTAGCGCGAGAAGCTGCTGGCGATGGAGTTATTTGCCAGCAGGAAGGAAAATTCGTTAAATCCGCCGTTATCAAATTTCTGCGTTAACGACGTCCCCGCCATCCAGGTATCTTTCCATTCATAATATCCATTATTACCTTCATTATATTTCTCGGATGAGCTCTGATTTGCCGCGACATACCGGCCGCTGACCATCAATGACGCCTTATCCCAAAGCGGGATCTCTTTATAACGAATATCAATAGTATTGGTGTTAATTTGCTGGCTTTTGGTCAATGTACGGTTGTAGTCATCAACATCCTCGCGCACCAGCGCGATATCAAATTTACCCGCGCCCACTTTCCAGTTTTCAAGACCAACGCCGGCTGCGGCATCGGTTCTTTGCGTTTTCCAGTCCAGCATCTGGATTTCAATTTTCGGCGCACCGTGCTTACCCACCCAGAAATCCGCTTCCGGCGCGAATGGCAGGAAACCTTTGGTGTTGACGTACATATCAGAGAACTGCATATAGTTCTCGCCGCCAGCGTTATCGCCAAACCAGCCGGAGGAATACTGCTGCCCGACGTTGCCGTCAAGCATCACGATCGCATCAACCCGCTTATTGCCTTCCTGATAGACCCGCTGCTTAAGTTGTAAATCAAACCAGCCCGAATATTCATTACCAAAGCGACCCAGCGAGCCAATCGCCCAGGACTTAGGTGAACCATGGGATGCGGTCCCCCAGCCGGAACGGTAATAGCCGTTATAGCTGAAGCCAATTTCATCCTTCACAAACTTGCTGAAATCCTTCATTGTCATCGAGCTATAAATGGACTCACCGTTAGCCGCGGGCTGTTCGTTTTTCACCAGAACCGCCGCCGGTTTTGCAGCGCCGCCGGCCGGTGCGGGCGCGCTGACAACCTGCGCGGACGCACTCTGCTCAGGTGCGCCAGGCTGCGTACTGGCAATCCAGAGTCGATTTCTGGCCTTCTCTTCATCTTGATATTTTTTTAGTTCGCTCTGCGTATCTTTAAGCGCCTTCTCCAGAAGCTCAAGACGCTGTTCAACGGTTAGCGATTCCGCCATAGCATGGGTTGTATAAGCGAGCGGCGCCATAATAAGTATGGCCGAGGTAATCAGATTTTTTTTAAACATAAGTTCCCTTTATATAAAAACAGGTGCAACTGAATATCGCGATAAAATGTCAACTAACGCGAAGGCGTATTTTTATTTTTCTATCGAACAAAGCTTGTTACCGAAAAGGTGCTTCCCCTTAAGGAAAAAAGAACGTTATTAAAACCAGCACTATTATTTATTCGGTTAATACCATCCTGGTTTACCCACAAACAGCCTTGCATTAAATCAAAAAAAACCTGAAGCAATCCCCCTGCAGAAAACAGAAGAGGCTTGCTTCAGGTTTTGCCCGCGCTGCGGTAACAATCCCTTTCATCGGCTGATAGCGGATTATCTGGCAAAAAAAAAACCTGACATCACCAGGTTAACGGTGATGTCAGGTTTTGCCTGCTTGCGCAGTAACAATCCAGAGTTTTATTCGAGCCTTGCCGCAACAAGTCACTCGATTAATGTACCGCATTGTTACGCTATTAAAATCAAACCACAATTGATGAAATTATTATTTGTGACGACAATCGCACCAATTTTGTTAATTAAAAACAGGAGTAAGATTAATCATAACTAATTCTGATAAATCCTTTATCAGAATTAGTCTCTGTGATTTATTACTCTTTAGGATCTTTCCCGGCCAGCAGTTTATCCAGCTCGTCGCCGCCAACGTGACGGAAATCCTGACCTTTAACGAAGTAGAAAATATATTCGCAGATGTTCTGACAACGGTCGCCGATACGCTCAATCGAGCGGGCGCAGAACAGGGCGGTCAGGACGCTTGGAATGGTGCGCGAATCTTCCATCATATAGGTCATCAGCTGGCGCACGATGCCTTCATATTCCTGGTCGACTTTCTTATCTTCGCGATAAATACGCACCGCTTCATCAAGGTCCATACGCGCAAAGGCGTCCAGCACATCATGCAGCATCTGCACGGTGTGGCGCCCCAGCGATTCCAGGCTCACCAGCAGCGGCTGATGCTGCTGGGAGAATTTTTCCAGCGCGGTGCGGCAGATTTTATCCGCGACGTCGCCGATGCGTTCCAGCTCGGCGATGGTTTTAATAATCGCCATCACCAGACGCAGGTCGCTGGCGGTCGGCTGACGCTTGGCGATGATGCGCACGCAGGCCTCATCGATCGCCACTTCCATCATATTGACCTGCTTGTCGCCGTCAATAACGCGCTTTGCCAGTTCGCTGTCCTGGTTATGCATCGCGGTGATCGCATCAGAAAGCTGCTGCTCCACCAGCCCACCCATGGTCATGACCTGGGTGCGGATGTACTCCAGTTCAGCATTGAACTGGCCGGAAATATGTTTGTTAAGATTTAGGTTATCCATAGTATCTCCTGATTGCCCAATAGGTTAGAGCCTGGTAGCAGAAGGGCAATCAACCGTAGCGGCCAGTAATATAATCTTCAGTTTGCTTCTTAGCGGGCTTGGTAAACAGATCGTCCGTGTTGCTGAATTCAATCAGCTCGCCAAGATACATAAATGCCGTATGGTCGGAGCAACGCGCGGCCTGCTGCATGTTGTGGGTCACGATAACGACGGTGTAATCCTGTTTCAGTTCAGTGATCAGCTCTTCAATACGCCCGGTAGAGATCGGGTCCAGCGCCGAGCAGGGCTCATCCAGCAGCAGAACTTCCGGACGAATAGCGATACCGCGCGCGATGCACAGACGCTGCTGCTGGCCACCGGAGAGAGAATATCCGCTCTGATGCAGTTTATCTTTGGTTTCATTCCACAATGCGGCTTTGGTCAATGCCCACTGCACGCGCTCATCCATATCCGTGCGGGAAAGCTTCTCAAACAGGCGCACGCCAAAGGCGATGTTGTCATAAATCGACATCGGGAACGGCGTCGGCTTCTGGAACACCATCCCCACTTTGGCGCGCAGCAGGGCGATATCCTGGGTGTTGGTCAGAATATTATCGCCATCGAGCAGAATTTCGCCTTCCGCACGCTGCTCCGGGTACAGCTCAAACATTTTGTTGAACGTACGCAGCAGCGTGGATTTACCGCAGCCTGACGGTCCGATAAACGCCGTAACCTGGTTTTTGGTAATATCCAGGTTGATGTTTTTCAGGGCATGGAATTTTCCGTAGTAGAAATTCAGGTTACGAACTGAAAGTTTACCCGGGGTCGCATTCACCATACTCATCTCGTTCTTTTCCTCATTCGGCGCCGCGTTTCGCCGCGCCGCAAAAATTAACCGTGTTTATTCTTCGCGAAAACAACGCGCGCCAGAATGTTCAGCAGCAATACGCACAGGGTGATAATCAAGACCCCGGCCCATGCCAGTTGCTGCCACTCCGCAAAGGGACTCAT
Source organism: Klebsiella sp. RCJ4 (assembly GCF_009025755.1). Taxonomy (NCBI): domain Bacteria; kingdom Pseudomonadati; phylum Pseudomonadota; class Gammaproteobacteria; order Enterobacterales; family Enterobacteriaceae; genus Klebsiella; species Klebsiella sp. RCJ4. The sequence goes on along the minus strand of NZ_WCIN01000010.1, from coordinate 37,481 downwards.
GGCAAATTTGAAAATCGTCACCGGCAGGTTCGCAATCGGCTGCATCATGTCGGTGCTCCAGAACTGGTTGGAGAGCGCGGTAAACAGCAGCGGCGCCGTTTCCCCGGCGATACGGGCGATGGCCAGCAGAATACCGGTCATAATGCCCGATACCGATGCTTTCAGGGTGATCGCAGAGATCATGCGCCACTTCGGCGTACCCAACGCATATGCCGCCTCACGCAGGCTGTCCGGAACCAGCTTCAGCATGTTTTCAGTGGTACGAATAACGATAGGTACCTGCAGCAGCGCCAGCGCAATCACGCCCGCCCAGCCGGAAAAGTGCTGCATCTGCGCAACGACGATGGTGTAAACAAACAGACCGACGACAATCGACGGCGCGGAAAGCAGGATATCGTTAATAAAACGAATCACTTCGGCCAGCAAGGATTTACGGCCATATTCCGCCAGATAAATCCCCGCCAGAATCCCCAGCGGGGTACCGATAACCGTCGACCAGAGGATCAGCAATCCGCTGCCCGCCAGGGCGTTTGCCAGACCACCGCCCGCCGTATTTGGCGGCGGCGTCATTTCAGTAAACAGCGCCAGGCTCATGCCGTCGATGCCGCGGGTGACGGTGGACATCAGGATCCAGATCAGCCAGAACAGACCAAACGCCATGGTCGCCATCGATAGCGTCAGGGCGAGACGGTTTTTCATGCGGCGTTTTGCCTGCATTTTGCGACGGGATTCCGCCAGCTCCGCGGTGGTTTGTAATTCAATCGTCGCCATTAGCGAGCCCCCTCATTCTTAGCCAGGCGCATGATCATAAACTTCGATGCGGCCAGAACAATAAAGGTGATAACGAACAGAATCAGGCCCAGCTCCATCAATGCGGCAACGTGCAGTCCGGTTTCCGCTTCGGCAAACTCATTCGCCAGCGCGGAGGTGATGCTGTTGCCCGGCATATATAACGAAGCGCTATCAAGCTGGTAGGTGTTGCCGATAATAAAGGTCACCGCCATGGTTTCCCCCAGCGCGCGCCCCAGACCGAGCATTACCCCGCCGATCACGCCGTTTTTGGTGAAAGGCAGAACGATACGCCAGATAACTTCCCACGTTGTGCAGCCGATACCGTAGGCGGACTCTTTCATCATCACCGGCGTCTGTTCAAAGACGTCACGCATAACGGCCGCGATGTAAGGAATGATCATGATGGCCAGAATCACGCCCGCCGCCAGAATACCGATACCAAATGCCGGGCCCGCAAAGAGCGCGCCAACGAACGGAATGGTCGACAGAACGTTGCCAACCGGCTCCTGAAAATAGGTCGCAAACAGCGGGGCGAAAATAAACAGGCCCCACATGCCGTAAACGATACTGGGGATCGCGGCCAGCAGCTCAATAGCGATACCCAGCGGACGCTTCAGCCAGGCGGGTGACAGTTCCGTCAGGAACAGCGCGATACCGAAGCTCACCGGTACGGCGATCAGCAGCGCGATAAATGAGGTGACCAGCGTCCCGTAAATGGGTACCAGGGCGCCGAAAATCTGGTTCGGTGCATCCCACTCTTTGGTCCACAGAAAGGCAAAGCCAAATTTCTCAATGCTTGGCCAGGACGAGATGATAAGGGAGACGATGATGCCGCCAAGCATCAATAGCACAATCAGCGCCGCCAGTTTTACCAGCACGCTGAAAATTATGTCACCCTTTTTCCCCGGAGGGTTAAATGCCGGCTTGGTTGCAGCCATAAGTTACTCTTCAGTTTCGGGCCAGAAAAAATCGTAGTTTACTGATCTTTCTGGCAAAGGTAATGCCATACCCTAAATAATTCGAGCTGCAGGCAGGCAGCTGGCTTGTGGATCCCCGGGAACATAGATGGGCTATGTGACCGGGGTGAACAAGCGCTGCCAACGCACCTGTAGCTCGAAGGCTGACGGGTATTAGTACAGCGCTTTACCGCTGCTGTCCTTTACGTTGGTCTTCCATGCCGCGCGAACTTGCTCAACCACGCTTTCCGGCAGGGTGGCATAATCCAGCGCGTTGGCTTCTTTACCGCCGTTTTTATACGCCCAGTCGAAGAACTTCAGCACTTCGGCGGTCTGCTCTGGCTTGTTGGAAGCCTTGTGAACCAGAATGAAGGTGGTTGAAGTGATCGGCCATGCGTTGTCGCCTTTCTGATTCGTCAGATCCTGTGCAAAGGATTTGCTCCAGTCGATTTCTTTCGCCGCGTTAGCGAAGTTATCTTCAGTCGGGCTCACCGGCTTGCCATCGGCGGACAGCAGTTTGGTGTAAGCGAGGTTGTTCTGTTTTGCATAGGCATATTCTACGTAGCCGATAGAGCCCGGCAGACGCTGAACGAACGCGGCGATGCCGTCGTTGCCTTTACCGCCCAGACCGGTCGGCCAGTTAACGGTTGAGCCCGCGCCGATTTTAGATTTCCACTCTTCGTTCACCTTCGCCAGATAGCTGGTGAAAACGAAGGAAGTACCGGAACCATCGGCACGACGAACCACCGCGATGTTCTGAGAAGGCAGCTTCATGCCCGGGTTGAGCTTAGCAATCGCCGCGTCATCCCATTTTTTGATTTTGCCCAGGTAGATATCACCCAGCGTTTTACCGTCAAGCACCAGCTCACCGGATTTCACGCCAGGCAGGTTAATTGCCAGCACTACGCCGCCGATAACGGTCGGGAACTGGAACAGACCTTCCTGAGCCAGCTTGTCATCAGCAAGAGGGGCATCAGAAGCACCGAAGTCTACGGTGTTGGCCGTAATTTGTTTTACGCCGCCAGAGGAGCCGATACCCTGGTAATTGACTTTATTACCCGTTTCCTTGTTATAGGTATCTGCCCATTTGGCATACACCGGCGCGGGGAAAGTTGCACCTGCGCCAGTCAGGCTTGCTGCTGCAAAAACAGAGAAAGCGCTCATCGATAAGGTCGCGGCGACAACTGTTGCGACGGTGGTACGCATAACGTTCATAATGTCTCCTGCTGGATTCGTAAACCATTGTTTCGAAGCTATGGTGAGCAAAATAGGACAAACAGGTGACAGTAAAATGTACGAATTATTACAGTTTTATGACAAGCAAAAAGACGGGAATTTACGTTAAATAAAAACAATACAAATCATATTGTTACTATGGTTAATGATAGAAAGATTAGCGGAAAATTTTATTTTTATGACAGCGAAAAAGCGTCTCAAAAATGACAGGCTGTCATAAAGCGGGTGGGATCTCGCCGTTCACCGCAAATAAAAAGGGCCGCCGGACGGCAGCCCTTTCAACGCTGTAAAATCGTTATTCCACGGTAACGGATTTCGCCAGGTTACGCGGCTGGTCAACGTCAGTCCCTTTGATCAGCGCGACGTGATACGCCAGCAGCTGCAGCGGTACGGTATAGAAAATTGGCGCGATCGCCTCTTCAACATGCGGCATCTCAATGATGTGCATATTGTCGCTGCCGGTGAAACCCGCATCGCCGTCAGCAAAAACGTACAGCTGGCCGCCGCGAGCGCGAACCTCTTCAATGTTGGATTTCAATTTTTCCAGCAGTTCGTTGTTCGGCGCGACCACCACCACCGGCATTTCAGCGTCAATCAGCGCCAGCGGACCATGCTTCAGCTCGCCGGCAGCATAGGCTTCCGCATGAATATAGGAGATCTCTTTCAGCTTCAGTGCCCCTTCCAGGGCAATGGGATACTGATCGCCGCGGCCAAGGAATAGAGCGTGGTGTTTGTCAGAGAAGTTCTCAGCCAGCGCCTCAATACGCTTGTCCTGCGAAAGCACCTGCTCAATGCGGCTCGGCAGCGCCTGCAGGCCATGCACGATATCATGTTCAATCGACGCATCCTGGCCTTTGAGTCGCGCCAGTTTCGCCACCAGCATTAGCAGAACGGTCAGCTGCGTCGTGAAGGCTTTAGTCGAGGCGACGCCGATTTCCGTCCCGGCGTTGGTCATCATCGCCAGATCGGACTCACGCACCAGGGATGATCCAGGCACGTTACAAATCGCCAGCGACCCCAGATAGCCCAGCTCTTTCGACAGGCGCAGGCCGGCGAGGGTGTCCGCCGTCTCGCCGGATTGAGAGAGGGTGATCATCAGGCTGTTGCGACGCACGGCCGATTTGCGATAGCGGAACTCGGAGGCGATTTCAACATCGCACGGCACCCCTGCCAGCGACTCAAACCAGTAGCGGGACACCATACCTGAGTTGTAGGAGGTGCCGCAGGCGATGATCTGAATATGCTCGACCTTAGACAGCAGCTCGTTAGCCTGCGGGCCCAGCTCGCTTAAATCAACCTCGCCGTGGCTAATGCGCCCGGAGAGGGTATTTTTGATGGCGTTCGGCTGCTCGTAGATCTCTTTCTGCATATAGTGACGATAGATACCTTTATCGCCCGCGTCGTACTGCAGACTGGATTCAATATCCGGGCGCTGCACTTCGGCGCCGGATTTGTCAAAGAGAGTCACGGAACGGCGGGTGACTTCCGCAATATCGCCCTCTTCGAGGAAGATAAAGCGGCGGGTAACCGGCAGCAGCGCCAGCTGATCGGAGGCAATGAAGTTTTCCCCCATCCCCAGGCCAATCACCAGCGGGCTTCCTGAACGAGCGGCCAGCAGCGTACCCGGATCGCGGGAATCCATGATCACGGTGCCATAAGCGCCGCGCAGCTGCGGGATAGTCCGCAGAACCGCATCACGCAGAGTACCGCCCTGTTCCAGCTCCCAGTGAACCAGGTGCGCAATAACCTCCGTGTCAGTCTCGGAGGCGAAAACGTAGCCCCTCGACTGCAACAGCTCGCGCAGCGGCTCATGGTTTTCGATAATCCCGTTATGCACCACCACAATATGGTCAGAAACATGCGGATGCGCGTTACCTTCAGACGGTTCGCCGTGCGTCGCCCAGCGGGTATGGGCAATCCCGGTACCGCCGTGCAACGGATGTTCTTCCAGCGCCTGGGCCAGCATCTGTACTTTCCCGAGACGGCGAACGCGGTTCATATGACCTTCGTTATCGACGACGGCCAGACCGGCGGAGTCATAACCGCGGTATTCCAGACGACGTAAACCTTCGAGAAGGATTTCAGCAATATCACGCTGCGCGACTGCGCCAACAATTCCACACATAGTTTTTAATTCCGATTTTGGCTGTATGCCATACGTTGTCGGTCAACCTGTTTACCCGTATTTTCGGGCGCCCCGAGCCTTGTAGAGAGTGGGGTTATTTTTATGGGTACTGCCGTGGGGGGAGGATTATTTTATCCCCTCACCCCGCTCTTTCCCCCGAAAAGGGCGAAAGAGAAATAGCGTTACTTTTTCTTCACCGGGCGCTGCCAGCCCTGTTTATGAACCTGCGGCACGCGGCTTAACACTAATTCATTATCGGCAACGTTACGCGTTACCGTTGTTCCTGCGGCAATGGTGACCCCCTTGCCGACGGTCACCGGAGCGACCAGCTGGCTGTCTGAGCCAACAAACACGTCATCACCGATCACTGTTTTATGCTTATTTGCACCATCATAGTTACAGGTGATGGTGCCCGCGCCGATATTCACGTTATCGCCTATCTCGGCGTCTCCGAGATAGGAGAGATGCCCGGCTTTCGTGCCTTTACCCAGACGCGCCTTTTTAATTTCAACAAAGTTGCCGACGTGCGCGCCTTCGAGAAGCTCAGCGCCTGGGCGCAGCCGCGCGAACGGCCCAATGGTACAGGCGGCTGCCAGATGAGCATCCTCTACCACGGTATAGGGGCTGATCTCGCAATCATCACCAATGATGCTGTTCTTGATGACGCAGCCGGTGCCAATCTTTACCCGATCCCCCAGCACCACGTCACCTTCGAAGATAACGTTAGTATCAATTTCGACATCGCGCCCGTGTTTCAGCACGCCGCGCAGATCAAAACGCGCCGGATCGCGCAGCATAACGCCCGCGAGCAGCAGTTCTTCAGCCTTTTCAGACTGCCAGACGCGCTCAAGACGAGAGAGCTGCAGGCGGTTATTCACGCCTTCCACTTCGCTTAGACGCTGAGGATGAACAGCGGCAATTTCACGACCTTCTTCATAGGCCATGGCGATAATATCGGTGATGTAGTATTCACCCTGAACGTTGTTGTTGGTGAGCTTAGCCAGCCAGCGTTTAAGATCCGCGCCATTGGCGACCAGAATCCCGGTATTAATTTCCTGAATCCGGCGCTGCTCGTCGCTGGCGTCTTTATGCTCGACAATGCCCGTCACCGCTCCGTTATCGCGCGTAATGCGGCCGTAGCCGGTCGGATCGTCAAGCTTCACCGTCAACAGACCGATGCCGCCCTGCGGTTTCGCTTCCCGCAGACGCTTCAATGTTTCGACGGAAATGAGCGGCACGTCGCCGTACAGCATCAGGATATCTTCATCATCGCTGAAGAACGGCGCCGCCTGCTGCATGGCGTGGCCGGTACCTAGCTGTTCGGCCTGCAGGACCCAGTTGAGGTTGTCTTCGTGCAGCGTCTGGCGAAGCAGATCGCCGCCGTGTCCGTACACCAGATGTACGGCGGAAGCGCCTAATTCTTTAGCTGTATCAATAACATGCTGCACCATTGGCTTCCCGGCCAGCGAATGCAACACCTTAGGAAGATCGGAATACATGCGGGTACCTTTGCCAGCGGCAAGAATAACCACGCTCATCGGACTGTTTGACATACGCATCCTGACTGCTGTTGGAACGAAAAGTAAAAGCCTTTCACGTTGAAATATCTACATATTTTTCATCATGAAACGAGACGAAGATAAAATGCACAAGCGTAACGCTATACACCATTTTAGGTGGGTATTTTTAGTCAGCGCAAACCCGTTTAGCGCAAAAAAAGCATTTTAATGAGTGGCAATGCCGGCTATCCCTCTGCTTTTGCTGTTTTTTTGGCGGGTAAATAAAGAAAACCCATAAAATAAAACACAGTTTTAATATTCATTAATTGTGACGTGATAAATAGAAACGCCATTTCATTTTCCTGATAATGCCGGTTAATAATTACCCAGGAGAAAAGAATGAATAACAAAATACCTTTGGCATTAACCCTTTGCAGTACGATGATCGCGCTACCGCTGCAGGCCAACGAAGGTCATCAGTGGCGGGCAATCGCCTTTGGGCAATCTACCGACAGCAATTTTTCCTCGAATGTTCTGCCGGAAAAAATTGGCGTCAACGATGTCACCATCGCCGGCAAAAAACTGACGCCGCAGGACGTCGCCGACCTCAGCCAGCCCATTACCATCGAGAGCCGGGGAGGTAAAATAGCCAATTCTCACGACGGACTGACCTTCTTTTATACCAGGCTACCGACCAGCCAGAATTTTATCCTGCAGGCTACGGTGACCGTCAATCAGTTTGGCCCGGAAAATGGCGCGCGTCCTGCGGCACAGGAAGGAGCAGGACTACTGGTGCGCGATGTAATAGGAGTTCCGCGTCAACAGCCGCTGAAGGTCGGTTACGAAGAGTTTCCGGCGGCATCCAATATGGTGATGAACGCCATTATGACGCAGGATAAAAAAGATGGCTCACATATCAAATTGCAGGCTATCAGCCGGGAAGGGATAACCCAACCGTGGGGCAATGCGGGCGCATCAATAAAGCGTCAGAGCTATAAAGAGAAAATTGATATCCAGCAAACGCCGACGTTCCAGCTCAGACTGGAACGCACCAACGACGGGTTTATTACCTCATGGGCAGCAACGGGCAGCGAGGAATGGGTGAGCCAGCAGGTTCCGCACGCCGATCTGGTTGCCCGGCAGGATAAAGAACATTACTACGTCGGCTTCTTCGCCTCACGTAATGCAAAAATCACCGTCAGCAACGCCTCGCTCACCACCTCAGCGGCACATACGGTTCCCTCCGCGCCGTATGTCGCTAAAGGCTGGCCGCCGGTTATGCAAATTGCTTCGGGAACAGTAAGCCAGAGCAAAGCTTACATCCTACAGGCGCGCACCAACAGCGATGGGCGCATCACCGTTCGTCAGGATGAAGTGGTGATCGGGCAGGATAAAACCGTGAAGGCCGGGGAAATGTTTACCCAGCCTGCCGTACTGAAAGATAAAAGCACGTTCGAAATCCGCTTCACTCCGGCCACCGGCGCGGAAACGCTGACCCAGACGCTGACGGTTGAACAGAGTCCCCAAGTGACAGGCAATACGCTCTACGCCGCGCCAGAGGGACAACCTCAGGCAAAAGGGACGGCGGACTCGCCGCTGGATTTCGTCTCCGCTATCAAACTCGTCCCGCCCGGCGGGCAAATTGTATTAGCCGCCGGAGATTACCCGCAAACGGCCATTCCTGTCAGCGCCAGCGGCCTGAAGGACAAAATCAAAACGCTAAAAGCCGACGGAAAAGCGGTGATTCACGGGCTGCTGCTGGATGCCAGCTACTGGCATATCGATGGGATTGAGATCACGGACAAGAGCCTGCGCGTACAGGGCAGCCATAACCTGATCGAGAACGTCACCGCGTATCGTAACGATGATACCGGCATTCAAATTTCCTCTCCGGCCGATGTTGGACGCCCGCTGTGGGCCAGCTTTAACCGGGTAGTGAATTCTGAATCCTTTAGTAACGAGGATCCGGGCAAAATTAACGCCGACGGCTTCGCGGTGAAAATGCGCGTAGGAGAGGGTAACCGGCTGGAGGGCTGTTACTCGCACGATAATATCGACGACGGTTTCGACCTGTTTAATAAAATTGAGGACGGTGCAAACGGCGTTGTGGCGATCGAGAACTCTATTGCCCGCAATAATACCAGTAACGGGTTTAAGCTCGGTGGGGAAGGGCAGCCGGTCGCCCACGAGGTACGTAACAGCATCGCCATCGATAACCATCTGGACGGTTTTACCGACAACTTTAACCCCGGCAAGCTGGTGGTGGTTAACAACGTCGCGGTAGATAACCAGCGCTTTAACTACCTGTTCCGCCCGAGTCCGTACGGTGCGCCGGAAACGCAGGGCACCTTCAGCGAGAACCTTTCCCTGCGCAGCCAGCCTGGGAAATATGACGATGCCGTTGTCGGGAATGTTGACGATAGCAACTATTTTATCCACGGCGGCAGAAGCATCAACGCTCAGGGCAAGCGCATTAACAGCGCCGATTATCAGACGCTGGCGCTGCCGGACCCGCTGACGCGTGAGGCCGACGGCAGCTTCAACACCGGTAACTTCCTCAGCCGCAACTAACCCGCTATACGTGAAAAACATAAAGGTCGCCCTGGGGCGACCTTTTCACTTTCTGTCTGTTTCACACCGCATGTGTTGTCGTTTTAGTTAGCGGTACAGCGCAAAAACAGTCTGGAAAGTTGACTTCTTAGTGGTTGAACGTACCGAAGGTTACGTTCATAGCACTGAAGAAAGCGACGATTTTATTAAGCAGTTTCATGATCTCTTCCTGGATAGCGATTACGTTTTTGATGAATTTTTTTGTGACTCACATCACAAAAACAAGTCTACGCTTCATCTTTTAAACGATCAACAAAAATGAGACATGCATCACAAAATTTTTAAACCCGCTTTTTAGTTTTGCTTTTTCTGAAACGAAGCCATAAAAAAAGCCAGCCTGGAAACCAGACTGGCTTTTAGCGTTCAAGCCGGTGTTACATCGCTTTTTTGGTCAACTCGATAACGCGCAGTTTAGCGATCGCTTTGGCCAGTTCCGCAGACGCCTGAGCGTAGTCCACGTCACCATGAGAGCTCTTAATGTGCTCTTCAGCCTTACGTTTCGCTTCCAGGGCTCGCGCTTCGTCGAGATCCTGGCCACGAATTGCCGTATCAGCCAGAACGGTCGTGCTACCCGGCTGCACTTCAAGAATGCCGCCTGACAGGTAGATAAATTCTTCGTGACCGTGCTGCTTAACGATGCGAATCATACCAGGCTTAATGGCGGTGAGCAGCGGCGCGTGCCCCGGGTAAATACCCAGTTCACCTTCGCTACCCGTTACCTGGATTTTCTCGACCAGACCAGAGAACATTTGTTTCTCTGCGCTGACGACGTCCAGGTGGTAAGTCATTGCCATATCACCCTCCGATTAAGGCGTTAAAGTTTTTTGGCTTTTTCCACGGCTTCGTCGATAGAACCGACCATGTAGAACGCCTGCTCCGGCAGGTGATCGTATTCGCCTTCCATGATGCCTTTAAAGCCACGGATAGTGTCTTTCAGGGAGACGTATTTGCCCGGAGAACCGGTAAATACTTCTGCCACGAAGAACGGCTGGGACAGGAAGCGCTGAATCTTACGCGCGCGAGCTACCACCAGTTTATCTTCTTCAGACAGTTCATCCATACCCAGGATGGCGATGATGTCTTTCAGTTCCTGATAACGCTGCAGGATGGACTGAACGCCACGAGCGGTGTCGTAGTGCTCCTGACCAACAACCAGCGGATCCAGCTGACGGCTGGTGGAGTCCAGCGGGTCAACTGCCGGATAGATACCCAGAGAAGCGATCTGACGGCTCAGTACCACGGTTGCGTCAAGGTGCGCAAAGGTGGTGGCTGGAGACGGGTCAGTCAAGTCATCCGCGGGTACGTATACCGCCTGTACGGAAGTGATAGAGCCGGTTTTGGTGGAGGTGATACGTTCCTGCAGAACGCCCATCTCTTCCGCCAGAGTCGGCTGGTAACCTACCGCTGAAGGCATACGGCCCAGCAGTGCGGATACTTCAGTACCGGCCAGGGTGTAACGATAGATGTTATCGACGAACAGCAGAACGTCACGACCTTCGTCACGGAACTTCTCAGCCATGGTCAGGCCGGTCAGCGCAACGCGCAGACGGTTTCCCGGCGGCTCGTTCATCTGGCCATACACCAGGGATACTTTATCGATAACGTTGGAGTCGGTCATTTCGTGGTAGAAGTCGTTACCCTCACGAGTACGTTCACCTACGCCCGCAAACACGGAGTAACCGGAGTGCTCGATCGCGATGTTACGGATCAGCTCCATCATGTTTACGGTTTTACCTACACCCGCACCACCGAACAGACCAACTTTACCGCCCTTCGCAAACGGACACATCAGGTCGATAACTTTGATGCCGGTTTCCAGCAGTTCCTGAGAGTTTGACAACTCTTCGTAGGAAGGTGCTGCGCGGTGGATAGCCCAACGCTCTTCTTCACCGATGTCGCCTTTCATGTCTACCGGTTGGCCCAGTACGTTCATGATACGACCCAGCGTTGCTTTACCTACCGGGACTTCGATCGGATGCTCGAGGTCTTTTACTTCCAGACCGCGACGCAGACCGTCGGAAGAACCCATGGCGATGGTACGAACAATACCGCCGCCGAGCTGCTGCTGAACTTCCAGCACCAGATTCTCACTACCATTTTGTACCTCAAGAGCCTCGTACACGCGCGGTACGGCATCCTGAGGGAATTCGACGTCGACCACGGCGCCGATTACCTGGACAATTTTTCCAGTAGCCATCTTGAATCCTCTACGAATTAACCTGGTTATACCGCGGATGCTCCACCGACGATCTCGGTGAGTTCCTGAGTAATGCTGGCCTGACGAGCTTTGTTGTATACCAACTGCAGCTCTTTAATCAGGCTGCCGCCATTGTCGGTCGCGGCTTTCATCGCCACCATACGTGCGGCCTGCTCGCTGGCCAGGTTTTCTACCACGCCCTGATAAACCTGAGATTCCACATAACGGCGCAGCAGGGTATCCAGCAGCGCTTTCGGATCGGGTTCATACAGGTAATCCCAGGATTTACGCTTCAACTCACCATCTTCTGAAGCCGGTAACGGCAGCAGCTGAGTGATGGTTGGAACCTGAGACATGGTGTTAATAAATTTGTTGCTGACAATATACAGCTTGTCCAGACGGCCTTCATCGTAGGCCTGCAACATCACTTTTACCGGACCAATCAGTTCGGACAGGGATGGGTTATCCCCCATACCCGTCACCTGGGCGACAACATTACCGCTAACGGAATTAAAGAACGACACGCCCTTGGAGCCGATCATTGCGAGTTCGCACTGAACGCCTTTATCGGACCATGCTTTCATTTCCGCCAGCAGCTTTTTGAACAGGTTAATGTTCAAGCCACCGCACAGACCACGGTCGGTAGACACCACCAGGTAGCCCACGCGTTTAACGTCGCGTTCTTCCAGGTAAGGGTGCTTATATTCCAGATTACCGTTCGCAAGGTGACCGATCACTTTGCGCATCGTATCTGCATAAGGACGGCTGGCCGCCATACGCTCCTGCGATTTACGCATTTTGGAAGCGGCGACCATTTCCATCGCTTTAGTGATCTTTTGCGTGTTCTGGACGCTTGCGATCTTACTACGTATCTCTTTTGCGCCGGCCATGAGCTTCTCCTCAATGCCTTGCGGCCTGCCCTAGAGCAAGCCGCCAGACTTTACCAGGATTGGGTTGCTTTGAAGGAATCGAGGATGCCTTTCAGCTTGCCTTCGATTTCGTCGTTATAGCCACCGGACTGGTTGATCTCTTGCATCAACGGAGCGTGATCACGGTCGACGTAAGCCAGCAGAGCGGCTTCAAAGCTACCGATTTTCGACAGCTCGACATCCGCCAGATAACCACGTTCTGCCGCGAACAGAACCAGAGACTGCTGCGCAACGGACATCGGCGCATACTGTTTCTGTTTCAGCAGTTCGGTCACTTTCTGACCGTGGTCCAGCTGCTTACGGGTTGCATCATCAAGGTCAGAGGCAAACTGGGAGAACGCCGCCAGTTCGCGATACTGTGCCAGAGCGGTACGAATACCACCGGACAGTTTCTTCATGATCTTGGTCTGAGCTGCACCACCAACACGGGATACGGAGATACCCGGGTTAACCGCAGGACGAATACCGGAGTTAAACAGGTTGGTTTCCAGGAAGATCTGACCATCGGTAATGGAAATTACGTTGGTCGGAACGAACGCAGAAACGTCACCCGCCTGGGTTTCGATAATCGGCAGCGCAGTCAGAGAACCGGTTTTACCCTTCACTTCACCTTTGGTGAAAGCTTCAACGTATTCGACGTTAACACGTGCAGCACGCTCCAGCAGACGAGAGTGGAGGTAGAATACGTCGCCCGGGAATGCTTCACGTCCAGGCGGACGGCGGAGCAGCAGGGAGATCTGACGATAAGCAACGGCCTGTTTAGACAGGTCATCATAAATGATCAGCGCATCTTCACCGCGGTCGCGGAAGTATTCACCCATTGCACAACCGGCGTACGGCGCCAGGTATTGCAGTGCGGCAGATTCAGATGCGGTTGCAACCACAACGATGGTGTTAGCCAGCGCGCCGTGTTCTTCCAGTTTACGTACCACGTTAGAAATCGTGGACGCTTTCTGGCCGATGGCTACGTAGACGCACTTGATGCCGGAATCACGTTGGTTGATGATGGCGTCGATAGCCAGCGCGGTTTTACCGGTCTGACGGTCGCCGATGATCAGTTCACGCTGTCCACGACCGATTGGGATCATGGCATCAACGGATTTATAACCGGTCTGTACCGGCTGATCGACGGACTGACGTTCGATTACGCCCGGCGCGATAGCTTCAACGGCGGAGAAGCCGTCGTGCTCCAGCGGACCTTTACCATCAATCGGTGCACCCAGGGTGTTAACCACACGTCCCAGCAAGCCGCGGCCAACCGGAACTTCAAGGATACGGCCAGTACATTTAACCTTCATACCTTCGGCGAGGTCAGCGTACGGACCCATCACAACTGCACCTACGGAGTCGCGCTCCAGGTTCAGTGCGATAGCGTAACGGTTACCCGGCAGAGCGATCATCTCACCCTGCATACAATCGGCCAGGCCGTGAATGCGGATAACACCGTCACTTACAGAAACGATAGTACCTTCGTTATGAGCCTCGCTCACAACATTGAACTGAGCAATGCGCTGCTTGATCAGTTCGCTGATTTCGGTGGAATTCAGTTGCATGCTCCAGTCCCCTTAAGACTGCAAGACGTCTGCAAGGCGTTCAAGACGGCCGCGTACGCTACCATCAATGACCATATCACCCGAACGGATGATTACGCCTGCCATTACAGACTTATCGATTTTGCAATTCAGCTTAACTTTGCGTGACAGACGTTTTTCCATCGCGGCGGTAATTTTCGCAAGCTGTTCGTCACTCATTTGAGCGGCAGAAATAACTTCTACCTCTGCGGTTGCCTCACTGGCAGCGCGCAGGTGAATGAACTGCTCGAGAACATCAGGGAGCGCTTTCAGACGACCATTTTCAGCCATCACCCGGATCAGGTTTTGACCATTTTCGTCCAGTTGCTCACCACAAACCGCGATAAACACATCAGAGAGCGTTTCCGGCGCCAGTGCGCCAGAGAGTAGCTCTGCCATTTCTTCGTTTTTAGTCACTTCAGCAACAAACGCCAGCATATCCTGCCAGCGTTCAACGCTGTTGTGTTCGACGGCAAAGTCAAAAGCTGCTTTGGCGTAGGGGCGAGCTACCGTTACAAATTCAGACATCAGCCCCTCCCTCCTTACAGTTCAGCGACAAGTTTATCCACGATGTCGCTGTTAGCAGCTTCATCCACGGAACGTTCGATGATCTTCTCGGCGCCAGCAACAGCCAGGATAGCAACCTGCTTACGCAGCTCCTCACGGGCACGTTTACGTTCGGCATCGATTTCAGCCTGCGCCTGTGCGACGATTTTGGTGCGTTCCTGTTCTGCTTCCGCTTTTGCTTCATCCAGGATCTGAGAGCGACGCTTGTTCGCCTGCTCGATGATTACCTGGGCTTCCGCTTTCGCTTTTTTCAGCTGGTCGGTCGCGTTGGCCTGTGCAAGGTCCAAATCTTTCTTAGCGCGTTCTGCAGAAGCTAAACCGTCAGAAATTTCTTTCTGGCGCTTTTCGATGGCAGCCATTAAAGGCGGCCATACATACTTCATGCAGAACCATACGAAGATAACAAACGCGATGGCCTGGCCGAGGATTGTTGCGTTCATGTTCACAGCACAATACCTCTTAAAAAATAACTCTGTGGCTTAGGTTTCTTTCGAACAACTTACTACGCGACGGCGAACATCACGTACAGACCCAGACCTACAGCGATCATCGGGATAGCATCCACCAGACCCATAACGATAAAGAACTGAGTACGCAGCAGAGGAATCAGATCCGGTTGACGCGCTGCGCCTTCCAGGAATTTACCCCCGAGGATGCCGATACCGATCGCAGCACCGATTGCCGCCAGACCCATCATCACAGCGGCAGCCATGTACAGCAGATCCATATTCAGGTTTTCCATGACAGTCTCCAGTTTGTTTCAGTTAAAACGTAGTATGTTGGTAAAAATCAATGTTCTTCAGATGCCATCGACAGATAGACGATCGTCAGAACCATGAAGATGAAGGCTTGCAGCGTAATAATCAGGATGTGGAAAATGGCCCATGGCACATTCAGAATCCACTGTGACCACCACGGCAACAGGCCAGCAATCAGAATGAAAATCAGCTCACCGGCATACATGTTGCCGAACAGTCGCAGACCCAGTGATACAGGTTTTGACAGCAGGCTTACCCCTTCAAGGATTAAGTTGACAGGAATGAACGCCCAGTGATTGAACGGCTGCAGGGTCAGTTCTTTAACGAACCCGCCCACGCCTTTCATTTTGATGCTGTAGAAAAGAATCAGGATAAATACGCCAAGCGCCATCGACAGGGTGATGTTAACGTCAGCTGACGGCACCACGCGCAGAGCAGGCAGACCGAGAACGTGTTCGCCGATCCAAGGGATAAAGTCGATAGGCAGCAGATCCATCAGGTTCATCAGGAATACCCAGACGAACACGGTGAGGGCCAGCGGAGCAATGACCTTGCTCTTGCCGTGATACATATCTTTGACGCTGCCATGGACGAAGCCGATGATCATCTCAATGAAGGTCTGGAATTTACCAGGTACGCCGGTTGTCGCCTTTTTAGCCACGCTGCGGAACATAAACAGGAATAACAGACCGAGCACCACTGAGAAAAACATGGAGTCAATGTTGAGCGTCCAGAAGGTGGCCGGGGGGTTGTGCGGATCCACCAGCGAGAATGTACGCAGGTCCAGCTGAAGGTTGTTCAGATGGTGGCCTATGTAATCCTGCGGCGTCATATTTTCTGAAGCCATGATGCCTTTTACCCTTTGTTGTTAATTACAGCTGGCGCCAGAACTTGTACCACCAGCACCAAAACCCACGTCACTATCAGCGGCAAAAATACCACTTTCAAAACCGCCAGCGCCACCGCCAGAAAGGCGAAGGTCAGCAACACCTTGAAGGCTTCACCAATGGCGAAGGACCAAGCCACTCGGCCTTTAGCTGGTGTATGCGCCTGATGACGCCAGGCAAAAATCATAAATATCATGTTTGGCAAAAGAACCGCCAAACCTCCACTCACCGCGGAGATGCCCCAGAAAGGGTCTTTGAGGCTGAACAGCAGTCCACTTGCTATTACTGCCAGTAACTGAATAAACAGAAGCTTACGAGCAACGTTTCGACTCAAGAGCGACACTGACATCACGTTTTTACTCCTGCTCCCTTCGAGGTATGTCGCGTGTCGTATAAAACGTCCTTTAAGACGAAGAGTCAAGCATCAAAAAGCGGACAAATTATACGGTGACGCCTCGTGATTTCAAACAATAAGTAGCAAAATAGTGAATAAATGTTTAATTATTTTCCGACTGACAACTTTTCATGCATTTCACCGATCTGTGAGCCGTCATGCAAAACTGCAAATACCGCGAAAAATCGGCAATTAAAGCGTGCATCAGATCACATAATAAACATTTTTCGCGAAATCGAATTAATTCTGTACATAAAACTCAATTTTTTATCCGTTTGATATTCAACATAAAAACCAGGCATTCTTTCTAAAACAATCCCATATACAATAAAAACCTTTTATTGACATTCATAATAAATATTTAACATCAGTATGAACGGCAAGCAGCGAGATTTTTAGCGTACTGATATTTTCAATGTTGACTATTCTGTTGGTAAAGTAACCGGCCAAAGTTAACGGAAAGAAAACCCCTGGTAACCCAAGGGTTAAAGACAGGCCGATAATACCCTGCCGTGACTTTTATTTTTGTAACATGCACGGCCCGTCTTTTTTTCACATTTTTTGATAAAAATTAAATCATTTTTGGCTGAATTACCACAAGGTGACGCTCCCCTTCCAGCTGAGGCACATGCAGTTCGACAACCTCCTTAATGACGACCCCTTCCGGCAGATTTGCCATTTCATCTTCCTGCGCTAAGCCCTTGAGCGCATAAAAGTGACCGTTCTCTGCAGGTAAATGATGGCACCAGCTCACCATGTCATTCAGCGACGCAAATGCGCGGCTAATCACGCCGTCAAACGGCGGCTCTGCCGGGAACTCTTCCACACGGCTTTGTACCGGGGTGACGTTATCCAGTTTGAGTTCATGCTGGACTTGCCGAAGGAAACGTACTCGCTTGCCCAGACTGTCCAGCAGGGTGAAGTGGGATTCAGGACGCACGATAGCCAGCGGGATCCCCGGCAGCCCAGGCCCCGTACCGACATCGATAAAACGCGTTCCTTTTAGGTATGGCGCAACAACAATGCTGTCGAGGATGTGGCGTACCAGCATCTCGTCAGGATCGCGAACCGAGGTCAGGTTATAGGCCTTATTCCACTTATCCAGCATGCCAACGTAGGCGACAAGCTGGTTTTTCTGGTGATCGGTAAGTGAAATACCTGCTTCATCAAGCAGACGAGAAAGTTTGTTGAGCACGATCGTTACCTGTTTAAAAACAATGAGCCCGGAGGCGATACGCTTACCGGGCTGAGAAATTGACCTGACGGATATCTGATGCGCTATTCGCCCATGTATCGTTCAGTGGAATATCAGGCGCTACGGCGCAGCATTCCCTGCTTTTTTAACCACACCAGCAAAATCGAGATTGCCGCAGGTGTAATGCCGGAAATACGCGATGCCTGCCCTATCGAAGACGGCTTATGGTCGTTCAACTTGGCAATGACCTCGTTCGACAGCCCATTCACCTGCCGATAATCAAGCGTAGCAGGCAGCAACGTGTTCTCGTTGCGCTGTTGTTTCTCGATTTCATCCTGCTGGCGCGCGATGTAGCCTTCGTATTTTACCTGAATTTCGACCTGTTCAGCCGCTTGCTTGTCCTCAAGACCCGGCGAGAACGGCGTCATCTGCACCAGCTGTTCGTAGGTCATTTCCGGACGACGGAGCAAATCTTCACCGTTAGCTTCACGGGACAAAGGCGCCGTCAGTCGAGCATTCACTTCCGCAGCGCTTTCCGCCAGCGGATTAACCCAGCTGGTTTTCAGGCGCTGACGTTCACGTTCAATGCTCTCAAGCTTCTCGTTGAAACGCGCCCAGCGTTCGTCATCCACCAGACCCAGTTCACGACCTTGCTCGGTCAGGCGCAGATCGGCGTTGTCTTCACGCAGCATCAGGCGGTATTCCGCACGAGAGGTAAACATGCGGTACGGTTCTTTGGTACCGAGAGTACACAGATCGTCCACCAGGACGCCAAGGTAGGCCTGAGAGCGGCCAGGCGCCCACCCCTCTTTCTCGGCGGAGAAACGAGCGGCGTTCAGGCCTGCCAGCAGGCCCTGAGCGGCGGCTTCTTCATAACCGGTGGTGCCGTTAATCTGGCCGGCAAAGAACAGGCCATGGATAAATTTGCTTTCCAGCGTTGGTTTCAGGTCGCGCGGGTCAAAGAAATCGTACTCAATAGCGTAGCCAGGGCGAACGATTTTTGCATTTTCCATCCCCTGCATTGAGCGGACGATTTGCATCTGGACATCGAACGGCAGGCTGGTGGAGATGCCATTTGGATAAATTTCGTTGGACGTCAGGCCTTCCGGCTCGAGGAAAATTTGATGCTGGTTACGATCGGCAAAGCGCATGACCTTGTCTTCGATCGAAGGACAGTAGCGGGGACCGATCCCTTCAATCACGCCGGCATACATCGGGCTGCGATCGAGGTTATTACGGATCACGTCATGCGTTTTCTCGTTGGTATGCGTGACGTAGCACGGCACCTGACGCGGATGCTGCGAAGCATCTCCCATAAACGAGAAGACCGGCATCGGATTATCGCCGTGCTGCTGTGCCAGAACGCTGAAATCAATCGTCCTCGCGTCGATACGCGGCGGGGTACCGGTTTTCAGGCGGCTGACGCGCAGCGGTAGTTCACGCAAGCGGCGGGACAGCGGGATCGACGGAGGATCGCCTGCACGACCGCCGCTGTAGTTATCCAGACCGATATGGATCTTACCGTCGAGAAAGGTTCCGACGGTCAGTACCACCGCTTTGGCGCGGAATTTAAGCCCCATCTGGGTGACGGCGCCAATAACACGATCGTTTTCGACAATCAGATCTTCCACCGCCTGCTGGAAGATCATTAAATTAGGCTGGTTTTCCAGCGCGGTACGTACGGCCTGCCGGTACAGCACACGGTCTGCCTGAGCGCGAGTCGCCCGAACGGCAGGGCCTTTGCTGGCGTTTAGTATCCTAAACTGGATGCCGGCGTGGTCAATTGCCTTCGCCATCAGGCCGCCAAGCGCATCCACTTCTTTTACCAGGTGTCCTTTCCCAATGCCGCCAATCGCCGGGTTGCAGCTCATCTGCCCCAGCGTGTCGATATTGTGTGTCAAAAGCAGAGTCTGTTGACCCATTCGCGCTGCGGCCATCGCGGCCTCAGTGCCTGCATGACCCCCGCCAATGATGATGACGTCAAAAGGATCCTGATAAAACATGGTGGTATGCCTCGCATAAAGCGGTTTGAAAATAGAGTGAAGCCCGGGCCGTGGATTCTACTCAACTTTAGCCTTTCGAGAAAGCGCCGGGATCCTGAGTATTAAAAAGAAGATCTTTTATTTAGAGATCTGTTTTATTGTGATCTCTTATTAGGATCGGCTTGTCTTGTGGATAAGTCAGATCCGCGATTTAAGATCAAACGCTTAAGAAGGATCGCTTTCTGTGAATGATCGGTGATCCTGGTCCGTATAAGCTGGGATCAAAATGAAGGGTTATACACAGCACAAAAATCAGTCAAGGGTTATACTTTGGATAACTACCGGTTGATCCAAGCTTTTAAGCATAGTTATCCACAGAAGAAAGTATGATCTTTACAATTCTCAGAGCAAGTTTTTCCAGGATCCCAGCCAAATCTCGGCCGGATCTTCCGGAATTTCATGTTCGAGAACGTTAATTTTTAGCGTTTCACCGATCTGTTTTGCCCCGCAGGCGTTGAGCGCCGTCTCGAGCTTATCAATTGCTCCGCAGAAGGTATCGTATTCACGGCTACCGATGCCGACTGCGCCAAAACGGACCGCAGAGAGGTCGACCTGCTTCTCCTGAAGCGCTTCATAGAAAGGCAGAAGATTATCGGGAATGTCCCCGGCGCCATGCGTCGAAGAGATAACCAGCCAGATCCCTTCCGCCTGCAGATCGTCGATCAGCGGGCCGTGCTGAATAGTCGTGCTGTGCCCAGCCTCTTCCAGCTTTTCCGCCAGATGTTCTGATACATATTCTGCGCTACCCAGCGTACTACCGCTGATAAGAGTTATCTCTGCCATGATCGCCCGCTCCACTATTCAGAGTGGCGTATTGTACGCTGTGAGCGAGCTGGGATCTACCTGTGGAAAAATGTGGGATTAAAAAGCTCGATCACGGGCGGATGGTACGCATAATCGGGTTTTGCAGGACGATCAGCGTTTCAGTGGACTGAATTTCATCAATTGTTTGGATCTTGTTGATAAGTACATGCTGGAGCGCATCAATCGATCGGCACATCACCTTTATAAAGATGCTGTAGTGTCCGGTGGTGTAATAGGCTTCAGTAACCTCATCCAGGCTGTTTAGCCTGGCCAGCGCGGAGGGGTAGTCTTTCGCGCTCTTCAGAATGATGCCGATAAAACATCCCACATCGTAACCCAGCTGCTTGGGGCTGACGTCGATGCGTGCGCCGGTAATAATTCCGGCCTGCTTCATTTTCTCTACCCGCACGTGAATGGTCCCCGGGCTGACGCCAAACTGTTTTGCCAGTTCAGCATAGGCGGTGCGCGCGTTGGCCATTAAGGCCTCAAGAATGCCGCGGTCCAGATTGTCGATCTGATAATTTTCCATAGGTTTTTCTTATGAAGTTTGACGAATATTTCTATTTTAGCCTCAAATTTTAATGAATCAAAATCGATGCAGGCTTTTTGTTGTTGGATTATTGAATTGCAGCGCTGTTTTGTTGCTTAATCAATGGCAACAGGACGCAGGAGTTATAAAAAATGAAAACCGCATACATCGCAAAACAACGCCAGATTAGTTTCGTTAAGTCACATTTTTCCCGCCAGCTTGAAGAGAAGCTCGGCCTGATCGAAGTCCAGGCGCCGATCTTAAGCCGCGTGGGCGATGGGACCCAGGATAACCTCTCTGGTTGCGAAAAAGCGGTTCAGGTTAAAGTGAAAACACTGCCAGACGCCCAGTTCGAAGTGGTTCATTCACTGGCGAAGTGGAAGCGTCAAACCTTGGGACAACACGACTTCAACGCGGGCGAAGGGCTGTACACGCACATGAAGGCCCTTCGCCCCGATGAAGACCGATTAACTCCCATCCATTCCGTTTACGTTGACCAGTGGGACTGGGAGCGCGTAATGGGTGATGGAGAGCGCCACTGCGGCACGCTGAAAGCAACCGTTGAAGCGATCTATGCCGGGATCAAAGCGACCGAAGACGCCGTCAGTAAAGAATTTGGCCTCACGCCTTTCTTGCCGGAGACGATCCAGTTTGTTCACAGCCAGGAGCTTTTAAGCCGCTATCCGGATCTTGATGCCAAGGGCCGCGAGCGGGCGATCGCGAAAGAGCTGGGCGCGGTATTCCTGATCGGTATCGGCGGCAAGCTTTCCGATGGCCAGCGTCACGACGTTCGCGCGCCGGATTACGATGACTGGAGCACGCCTGCCGCTGAAGGCTATGCCGGTCTGAACGGTGATATTCTGGTGTGGAACCCGGTGCTTGAAGATGCATTCGAGCTCTCTTCAATGGGGATCCGCGTGGATGCCGACGCGCTGAAGCGTCAGCTCGCGATGACCGGCGACGAAGATCGCCTGCAGCTGGAATGGCACCAGGCGCTGCTGCGCGGAGAGATGCCGCAGACGATTGGCGGCGGCATTGGCCAGTCTCGCCTGACGATGCTGCTGCTGCAGCTTGAGCATA
The DNA here is from genome assembly GCF_009025755.1 of Klebsiella sp. RCJ4. Classification (NCBI taxonomy): domain Bacteria; kingdom Pseudomonadati; phylum Pseudomonadota; class Gammaproteobacteria; order Enterobacterales; family Enterobacteriaceae; genus Klebsiella; species Klebsiella sp. RCJ4. The sequence goes on along the minus strand of NZ_WCIN01000010.1, from coordinate 15,310 downwards.
TCGGCCAGGTGCAGTGCGGCGTGTGGCCAACCCAGGTTCGTCAAAGCGTTGCTGCGCTTCTTTAATCAGTGATTAACGCCGCCAGCGTCTCAGCAGGCGGCTACGCAACCCGGTATCAAAGCGCCAGATATGATCGAATACGCGCATAATGCCGGGCTTGCCGTGTACCGACATCGCCACCGCATGAAAACGATGTTGATGTTTATGCTGTAGCTCTCCCACCTTATTGATCACCTCATCCGGCAAGCGCTGGGCGATAAAATCAGAAATCACCACCGCATCCGCATCGACCCACTGCGGATTCTGCATACGCTCAATCACCGCCCGGAAGCAGCTGGCCAGATCGGTGCCGCCGCGAAAGCGCTGGCTCAAGAAACGAATCGCCTGTTCCAGCCCCTGCGGGCCGGTGAGTTCGTAGTGCACCACTTCGCTGGAAAACAGCATAATGAAGCAGCGGCGGTTATCCGCCAGAGCGACCCGCATCAGCGCCAGACAAAACGCCTTGGCGCACTGTTCATTGAAACCGCCCATTGAGCCGGAAGTATCGACGCAGACGATAAACGGCCCGCGCGGCTGTTCATCAACGTCCTGGCGCGTTACCGGCCGTTCGGTGATCTTTTCCTTCCACGCATCGCCGTGTAGTCGATAGGTCAGCAGCTGCTTTTCAACCAGCTTGCGGTAGAACTCAAACTCCAGCTCGGTGATGCCGAGGGTAGCCAGCTCAGGCGGCAGCAGACGTAGAATATCGTCGCTCTGCTGAAGACCGTCGACCTGCTCCGGTACGGTAGCCGGTTCGCGCACCAGGCTGCGGAAGGTCTCCATCGGCGCATCTTTTTTCGGCACCGCTTTCGCTTCACGCGAGCGCCCCAGCTGTTCGGCGAGCTGCATGAGTTCAGGTTGTTGGCTTAAAAAGTCCCCGTAGCGAACGATCAGCTGGTAATCGCCTCGCTTCAGCTCTCCGGCGCTCATGTCCCACAGGTGTCCCGCCGCATTATCATTTTCCACCAGCACGGGCTCGAGCTGGCCGCTGAGGGTCATGCGCTCCTGAACTTCGCTCAGCAGCTGATCGCGCTCTTCATCCAGCAGCTGCTGATTAAGAGAGGTTGCCTGCACCACCAGGCTCAGACGCCAGCGCTGAAGGAATAACGTGTGCAGCGCCGGCGTAAAGGTGCTGTTGTTGTCCACCAGCTGCTGCGCCTGGCTGGCAAAAGGGGAGTGCAGCTTATGCAGCTGGCTCAGAATTTGCGGCAGCTGGACGATAAACTGCGAGGTGGAAAGCCGCTGTGATTGCTGATAGCACTGAACTTCCGCATCCAGCTCGGGCGGGACGTTGGTCTCTTTTAGTCGCGATCTGACCGCTTCCCGCCAGCGAGGAATGTCGGCGGCGATAATATTTTTGAGCCGCGGAAATTTTTCAAAGAATACCGCGAGTTGAGGCGCTGCCAGCAGGGCCAGCAGCATCTCATCGATCATGCCCTCTTCGCCGACTGCCAGCATGACATTCAGCATGTCCAGCGTCATGACTGGCGGGCCTGTTTAATCTGCGTTCCCACGTCCTGCAGGCTGGCTTCAATGCGCCCCAGCCACTCGCCGGGAATAAACAGACATTTCTGCTGTTCGCTGAAGCGGTTATGTTGCTGATGCCATTCGTCGTCCAGCGCCTCCAGCTGTTGCCTGATTTCTGCCGGCATATTTTCCCGTGATTCGCTACCGGGCAGGGAGAGTCGCGACCCCTGCAGGCTCACATCGCGCACGACCAGATGCTGGCTGGTATCGACATCCATATTCAGCTGCTGGGCAAAACCAATGCCGTTGAGCTTGCCGCGGATCTCACCCCCTTTCTCCAGCCAGTGAGCAAGCTCTTCACGAACAAACGTAATATGAATCACTTCCAGGTCGTGCAGTTTTAGCGGCTGCTGGAGAAGCAGCGTTAGCGTGGGGTCCTGCACTTCAGCAGGCAGTTCATAATGAGGTTTACGGCTGAACATCCCGCCGAGACGGGTGACTTTTAGCGCGGTCTTATCGCTTTGCTGCTGTTGAAGCTGAATGCGCCGTTGAATAATCGACCCGAGGCGGGTGAGCATCGCCTGCTGCTGCCAGGCGTGGCTGGTCATTAAGGTCTCAATCTGCACGGACATCAGATTCATCGTCTCAATATTGTGCCACAGGCAATCCTTCAGCAGGATCAGGTCTATTGGCGCAATGGTGTCGCGGCCGCTGAAAAAGGCGCTGGCCTGCAGCAGACGAATGGCTTTTTTCCAGCGACGATCTGAGACGTAAGGCGCGTTTGGCAACGTATCCAGCTGCTGGCGCAGCTGGAAAATCAGTTCAAATACGCTGTCCGGTAGCTTCACGCTGCCGATATCCTGCTGCCATTGCAGAAATTCCTCGTCGCTGACCTGCAAACTCGCCGGGACAGGATTACTGTTCTCGTCCTGCTGGCTTATCAGCATTGAGCGGAAGTTCGTTTTATCCTGTACCTTATCCAGCCATAGGCGAATAAGCATACGATCGTATAAGGCTTCCAGACTGTTGTCTGCCTCCGGGAGCTCGTTCGACGCCGCCACCAGCAGGCGCATGGGGATCTTCTCTTCGGTCGCCCCGTTGCGGAAATGGCGTTCGTTTATCGCCGTCAGCAGCGTATTGAGAATCGCCGGGCCCGCTTTCCAGATCTCATCGAGAAAAACAATTTCAGCTTCCGGAAGATAGCCGGCGGTCAAACGTTCGTAGCGCCCTTCATCTTTCAGCGCCTGAATGGAGAGTGGGCCAAAGACCTCTTCCGGCGTGGAGAAACGAGTCATCAGGTATTCAAATGCGCGAGCCTGCTGGAAGGCGAACTTGAGGCGACGGGCAATCAGGCTTTTGGCGATCCCCGGCGGGCCCAGCAGAAAAACGCTCTCGCCGCTGAGGGCGGCAAGCAGGCAAAGGCGTATTGCGTGGCTGCGTTCGAAGAGTCCTTTTTCCAGCGCGGCGCTGAGCCGGGAAATTCTTTCTGCCAGTAAATGTGATTGAGCCATAATAGAGTTGCGTGCTTTTTAGAATGTCGTTGTTAGGTCGAGTATAGATGTTTGATTAGGGGTGGTAATAGCCTGAAGAATCGATTTATTTTCTTTGAGTCAGGTTAAGATGATGTCAGTTAGGGGTACGATTCAGCAAATAATCGTGCATACTGTGCGCTTTTTGTGGGCCAAGGGACTAGGCACACATTTGTTTTATAAACGAAAAGACTAGTCTATGAGCACTGATAATAAGCAATCGCTGCCGGCAATAACGCTGGCGGCAATCGGCGTGGTATACGGCGATATCGGCACCAGTCCACTGTATACACTTCGTGAATGTCTGTCAGGTCAGTTTGGCTTTGGCGTTGAGCGTGATGCTGTTTTTGGCTTCCTGTCGCTCATTTTTTGGCTATTAATTCTTACCGTTTCACTCAAATACATCACCTTCGTGATGCGGGCAGATAACGCCGGTGAAGGCGGGATCCTGACGTTAATGTCGCTGGCGGGGCGAAACACCTCCGCGCGCGCCACGTCCATCCTGGTGATCCTTGGGCTTATCGGCGGCAGCTTCTTTTATGGCGAGGTGGTCATTACCCCTGCCATCTCGGTGATGTCGGCGATAGAAGGTCTGGAAATTATCGCTCCGGACCTGGATACCTGGGTTGTGCCCATATCCATCATTGTCCTGACGCTGCTATTTGCCATTCAAAAGCACGGTACCAGCATGGTGGGTAAGCTGTTCGCGCCGATTATGCTGATCTGGTTCCTGCTGCTGGCGGTACTGGGCGCGCGCAGTATTTTCGCTAACCCTGAAGTGCTGCAGGCGTTGAACCCTTACTGGGCGGTTCATTTCTTCCTCGAATATAAAACCGTCTCGTTTGTGGCGCTGGGGGCGGTGGTGCTGTCGATTACCGGCGTGGAAGCGCTGTATGCCGACATGGGGCATTTCGGCAAATTGCCGATTCGCCTGGCCTGGTTTTCGGTCGTGCTGCCTTCGCTGGTACTGAACTACTTTGGTCAGGGGGCGCTGCTGCTTAAACATCCGGAAGCGATTAAAAACCCGTTCTTTCTGCTGGCGCCGGAGTGGGCGCTGATCCCAATGCTGATCATTGCCGCCCTGGCGACGGTTATCGCTTCCCAGGCGGTTATCTCCGGCGTCTTCTCTCTGACTCGCCAGGCCGTGCGTCTGGGGTACCTGTCGCCGATGCGTATTATTCACACCTCGGAAATAGAGTCCGGGCAGATTTACATCCCGTTTATCAACTGGCTGCTCTATATCTCGGTGGTCATCGTTATTGTTAATTTTGAGCACTCCTCGAATCTGGCGGCGGCATACGGTATTGCGGTGACGGGAACGATGGTGCTGACCACCATTCTGTTCACGACGGTGGCGCGGCAAAACTGGCACTGGAATAAGTTTATTGTGGCGCTGCTGCTGGTTGCCTTTATGTGCATTGATATCCCGCTCTTCTCCGCGAACCTCGATAAAATCGTCTCCGGCGGCTGGCTGCCTCTGACCCTCGGTCTGGTGATGTTTACCATCATGACCACCTGGAAAAGCGAGCGTTTCCGCCTTCTGCGTCGGATGCATGAGCACGGTAATTCTCTGGAGGCGATGATCTCTTCTCTTGAAAAATCGCCGCCGGTTCGCGTGCCGGGTACCGCTGTTTATATGTCCCGTGCGCTGAACGTGATTCCTTTCGCGCTGTTGCACAACCTGAAGCATAACAAGGTGCTGCACGAGCGGGTTATTTTGCTCACGCTGCGTACCGAAGACGCGCCGTACGTACATAACGTTCGTCGCGTGCAGATTGAACAGATATCGCCGTCGTTCTGGCGCGTCGTTGCCAGCTACGGCTGGCGCGAAACGCCGAACGTCGAAGAGGTTTTCCACCGCTGCGGGCTGGAAGGCCTGAGCTGCCGGATGATGGAGACCTCCTTCTTTATGTCGCATGAGTCGTTGATCATCGGCAAGCGGCCGTGGTATCTGCGCCTGCGCGGCAAGCTGTATCTGCTGCTGCAGCGCAACGCCCTGCGGGCGCCGGACCAGTTCGAAATCCCGCCTAACCGGGTTATTGAGCTCGGCACCCAGGTTGAGATCTGATTCGCTAAGGCCCTTCTTGATGAAGGGCTTTTTTGTTTTATCTGCTCGCTTCAGACTTATCTCGCTGCTGCGTTGCGAAACGTTTCGATGATGATCACAATTCTCACATCTGGTGATGGTTTTCTGTTCTCTTATTGCTAATACTTATACCAGCGAAACGTTTCGCTAATGGAGCAAAAGAGAAAATGAAAAAAGGTACCGTCCTCAATGCTGATATCTCGTCGGTCATCTCCCGTCTGGGGCATACCGATACGCTGGTTGTTTGCGACGCTGGTTTACCGGTTCCCCGCAGCAGCACGCGTATTGATATGGCGTTAACCCACGGGGTTCCCTCCTTTATGCAGGTTCTGGAGGTGGTGACGAGCGAAATGCAGGTTGAAGCGGCTATCCTGGCGGAAGAGATTAAAACCCTTAATCCGCAGCTCCATGCGACGTTGCTCACTCACCTTGAGCAGCTGCAGCAGCACCAGGGAAACACCATTGAAATTCGTTACACCAGTCATGAGCAGTTTAAAAAAGAAACCGCAGACAGTCAGGCGGTGATTCGCAGCGGGGAGTGTTCCCCGTATGCGAACGTTATTCTCTGTGCCGGCGTGACGTTCTGAGGTCGCCGATATGGAAGCCTTATTGCAACTAAAAGGGATCGATAAAGCGTTCCCTGGCGTCAAGGCGCTCTCCGGCGCCTCGCTAAATGTCTATCCAGGCCGCGTGATGGCGCTGGTCGGGGAGAACGGTGCCGGCAAGTCCACCATGATGAAGGTGCTGACCGGTATCTACTCCCGCGATGCCGGTTCGCTGCTGTGGTTGGGGAAAGATACCACCTTCAACGGACCTAAATCTTCTCAGGAAGCCGGAATCGGCATCATTCACCAGGAACTCAACCTGATCCCCCAGCTGACGATCGCCGAGAATATTTTCCTCGGTCGTGAGTTTGTGAATCGCTTTGGCAAAATTGACTGGAAAACGATGTATGCCGAAGCTGACAAGCTATTGGCAAAGCTGAACTTACGCTTCAACAGCCAAAAGCTGGTGGGCGATTTGTCGATCGGCGATCAGCAGATGGTCGAGATCGCTAAGGTGCTGAGCTTTGAGTCGAAGGTCATCATTATGGATGAACCCACCGACGCGCTAACCGACACCGAGACCGAATCCCTGTTCCGCGTGATCCGCGAACTGAAATCGCAGGGGCGCGGTATTGTCTATATCTCTCACCGTATGAAAGAGATCTTCGAGATTTGCGATGACGTCACGGTCTTCCGCGATGGGCAGTTTATCGCCGAGCGCGAAGTGGCCAGCCTGGATGAAGATCTGCTGATTGAGATGATGGTTGGCCGCAAGCTGGAGGATCAGTATCCGCATCTGGACAAAGCCCCGGGCGCGGTTCGCCTTAAGGTCGACAACCTGTGCGGCTCAGGGGTGGAGAACATCTCCTTTATTCTGCGCCAGGGCGAAATCCTCGGCGTTGCCGGGCTGATGGGCGCCGGACGAACCGAACTGATGAAGGTGCTCTACGGTGCGCTGCCGCGCAGCAGCGGGTCGGTTACCCTGGATGGGCATGAGGTCATTACGCGTTCTCCGCAAGATGGCCTGGCCAACGGCATTGTTTATATCTCCGAAGACCGCAAGCGCGATGGTTTAGTGCTCGGTATGTCGGTTAAAGAGAATATGTCGCTCACCGCGCTGCGTTACTTCAGTCGCGGCGGCGGTAGCCTGAAGCATAAAGATGAACAGCAGGCGGTAGGCGATTTTATCCGCCTGTTTAATGTGAAAACGCCGTCGATGGAGCAGGCTATTGGGCTGCTATCGGGCGGTAACCAGCAGAAGGTGGCGATTGCCCGCGGCTTGATGACCCGTCCGAAGGTGCTGATCCTTGATGAACCGACCCGCGGCGTCGACGTCGGGGCGAAGAAAGAGATCTACCAGCTGATTAACCAGTTTAAAGCCGAAGGCCTGAGCATCATTCTGGTCTCTTCGGAGATGCCGGAAGTGCTGGGCATGAGCGATCGCATCATGGTGATGCATGAAGGGCACCTCGGCGGTGAATTCACACGCGAGCAGGCCACCCAGGAAGTATTGATGGCTGCCGCTGTGGGCAAGCTTAACCGTGTGAATCAGGAGTAAAAAAGATGAATAACCCGGCTGTTTCTGGTCGTCGCTACTTCACAAAAGCGTGGCTGATGGAGCAAAAATCGCTGATTGCCCTGCTGGTGCTGATTGCGATTGTCTCGACCATGAGCCCCAACTTTTTTACCGTGAATAACCTGTTCAATATTCTGCAGCAGACTTCAGTTAACGCCATTATGGCGGTTGGGATGACGCTGGTTATCCTGACTTCGGGCATCGACCTGTCCGTCGGCTCCCTGCTGGCGCTGACCGGCGCGGTGGCGGCTTCCATTGTCGGGATTGAGGTCAACGCGCTGGTGGCGGTGGCCGCTGCGCTGGCGTTAGGTGCGGCAATTGGCGCCGTGACCGGCGTGATCGTGGCGAAAGGGCGCGTACAGGCATTTATCGCCACGCTGGTCATGATGCTGCTGCTGCGCGGCGTGACGATGGTGTATACCAACGGCAGCCCGGTAAACACCGGCTTTACCGACAACGCCGATCTGTTTGGCTGGTTCGGGATTGGCCGTCCGCTGGGGATCCCAACGCCGGTGTGGATTATGGCGATCGTCTTCCTGGCCGCCTGGTACATGCTGCACCATACCCGCCTGGGTCGTTATATCTACGCGCTCGGCGGCAACGAAGCGGCAACGCGTCTTTCCGGCATCAGCGTGAATAAAGTTAAAATCATCGTCTATTCTTTGTGCGGCATGCTGGCCTCGCTGGCCGGCATTATTGAGGTCGCGCGTCTCTCTTCCGCGCAGCCGACGGCGGGCACCGGATATGAACTGGATGCGATTGCGGCGGTGGTGCTCGGCGGTACCAGCCTTGCGGGCGGTAAAGGCCGTATTGTCGGGACGCTGATTGGCGCATTGATCCTTGGCTTTCTGAACAACGGACTGAATTTATTAGGCGTTTCATCCTATTACCAGATGATCGTGAAAGCGGTGGTTATTTTGCTGGCGGTACTGGTAGATAACAAGAAGCAGTAACTGATAACTCTACAGGACATCTTAACTATGAATATGAAAAAACTGGCGACCCTGGTCTCTGCTGTAGCGTTAAGTGCGACCGTAAGCGCAAACGCGATGGCCAAAGACACTATCGCTCTGGTTATCTCAACCCTTAACAACCCGTTCTTTGTCTCGCTGAAGGATGGCGCGCAAAAAGAAGCGGACAAACTGGGCTATAACCTGGTGGTTCTGGACTCTCAGAATAACCCGGCCAAAGAGCTGGCTAACGTGCAGGATTTAACCGTTCGTGGTACCAAACTGCTGCTGATCAACCCAACGGATTCCGATGCGGTGGGTAACGCCGTGAAGCTGGCTAACCAGGCTAAAATTCCGGTTATCACCCTCGACCGTCAGGCGTCAAAAGGCGACGTGGTGAGCCATATCGCGTCTGATAACGTGCTGGGCGGTAAGATGGCCGGTGACTATATCGCGAAGAAAGTCGGTGAAAGCGCGAAGATCATTGAACTACAGGGCATTGCCGGGACGTCCGCGGCGCGCGAGCGTGGCGAAGGTTTCCAGCAGGCCGTTGCTGCGCATAAGTTTAACGTTCTGGCCAGCCAGCCGGCAGATTTTGACCGTACCAAGGGCCTCAACGTCATGCAGAACCTGCTGACGGCGCATCCTGATGTGCAGGCCGTATTCGCCCAAAACGATGAAATGGCGCTGGGCGCGCTGCGTGCCCTACAAACGGCAGGCAAATCTGATGTGATGGTTGTTGGATTTGACGGCACTCCGGATGGCGAAAAAGCGGTAAATAGTGGCAAACTGGCAGCGACCATCGCCCAGTTACCGGAGCAGATCGGCGTGAAAGGCGTTGAGACAGCCGATAAAGTGCTGAAGGGCGAAAAAGTGGAAACCAGCTATCCGGTTGAGTTGAAACTGGTCATTAAGCAATAATGTGCGATTCGGATCGGTGACGGTCCGAGGGACAACATAATAAAGAAAAGCAGGGCATGCGCCACCGGATTCCGGTGGCGCGCTTTCCGGGAATATTGATTATGAAAACCGCAGGCAAACTTGTCGTCCTTGGCAGTATCAACGCCGATCACATCCTGAATCTTGACGCCTTCCCAACGCCGGGTGAAACCGTTACCGGTCATCACTATCAGGTCGCTTTTGGCGGTAAGGGCGCAAACCAGGCGGTTGCTGCCGGACGCAGCGGAGCCAATATCGCCTTTATCGCCTGTACCGGCGATGACGATATTGGCGAACGCGTTCGTCGTCAGTTGGAAAGCGATAATATCGACGTCGCGCCGATCAGAGCCGTAGCCGGAGAATCAACCGGCGTGGCGCTGATTTTTGTTAACGCTGAAGGTGAGAATACTATCGGTATTCATGCTGGCGCTAACGCCGCGCTCAGCGTGGCGCAGGTTTATGCGGAAAAAGAGCGTATTGCCGGCGCGCAGGCGCTGCTGATGCAGCTGGAATCGCCGCTGGAAAGCGTACTGGCCGCGGCGAAAATCGCTCACCAGAATCAAACCTCAGTTATCCTCAATCCGGCGCCGGCACGTGAACTGCCCGATGAACTGCTCACGCTGGTGGATATCATTACCCCTAACGAGACCGAAGCGGAAAAGCTCACCGGCGTTCGCGTAGAAAGCGACGATGATGCGGCAAAAGCCGCCAAAGTGCTCCATGATAAAGGTATTGGTACGGTGATCATTACGCTTGGCAGCCGTGGCGTATGGGCCAGCAGCGAAGGTGAAGGTCGTCGGGTTCCCGGTTTTAAAGTGCAGGCGGTTGATACCATCGCCGCTGGCGATACCTTTAATGGTGCGCTGGTCACCGCGCTGCTTGAAGGTAGCGAACTGGCGCAGGCGATTCGTTTTGCCCATGCCGCCGCCGCTATCGCCGTCACCCGCAAAGGGGCTCAGCCCTCCGTGCCCTGGCGAAAAGAAATAGACGAATTTTTACGTCAACAGGGGTAACGATTGGCTACCATGAAGGATGTAGCCCGCATTGCGGGCGTTTCCACTTCGACGGTTTCTCATGTCATCAACAAAGATCGTTTCGTTAGCGAAGCTATTACCGCTAAAGTCGACGCCGCGATTAAGAGCCTGAACTACGCGCCGTCCGCGCTGGCGCGCAGCCTCAAATTAAATCAAACCCGCACCATAGGTATGCTCATTACCGCCAGTACCAATCCGTTTTACTCGGAGCTGGTGCGCGGCGTGGAGCGCAGCTGCTTTGAACGGGGTTATAGCCTTGTGCTGTGTAATACCGAAGGCGATGAACAGCGGATGAACCGTAATCTGGAGACGCTGATGCAAAAGCGCGTCGATGGTTTACTGCTGCTGTGTACTGAAACGCATCAACCTTCGCCGGAGATTATGCAGCGCTACCCTTCTGTACCGACGGTGATGATGGACTGGGCGCCGTTCGACGGCGATAGCGATCTGATTCAGGATAACTCTCTGTTGGGCGGCGATATGGCGACGCAGTATCTGATCGACCAGGGCTATACGCGGATTGCCTGTATTGCGGGTCCGCTGGATAAAACTCCTGCCCGACTGCGCCTGGAGGGATATCAGGAAGCGATGGCCCGAGCCGGACTCACGGTACCTGAAGGATATGTGATTAGCAGCGATTTTGAGTTTGGCGGCGGTTTCAGCGCCATGCAGAAGCTGCTGATGCTGCCAGCGCTGCCGCAGGCGGTGTTTATCGGTAACGATGCGATGGCGGTAGGCGCCTATCAGGCCCTTTATCAGAGCGGTCTGCGTATCCCACAGGATATGGCGCTGGTAGGCTATGACGACATTGAACTGGCGCGCTATATGACGCCGCCGTTAACCACAATTCATCAACCGAAAGATGAACTGGGCGAGCTGGCCATCGATGTGCTGATTCACCGTATGGCCGACCCGGGACAAAAACAGCAGCGCGTACAGTTAACCCCCGAGCTGGTGGTTCGCGGCTCAGCCTAACGCTTGTGCCGCTCCTTAATCAGGTTGCGGCCATCTTTTGCTCTTAATAAGGTAAATACCAGCGCCGATACCACGGTGATAACCCCCATGGTAATAAAGGTGTAGTGAAACTGCTCGATGGTATTTGCGCTATCGAATCCTTCATAAAACCGCAGCACCGCCGCGCTAACGGCGACCCCGAGACTGATCGATAGCTGCTGCGTCACGGCCAACATGCTGTTGCCGCTGCTGGCGTTTTCATCGGTTAAATCGGCGAGCGTGATGGTGTTCATGGAGGTGAACTGGGTGGACATTGCCATTCCCAGAATGAAGAGCGGCAGCAGCAGCATCCAGATCGACATATCCGGCGATTGCAGCGAAAACTGAGCGATCATCAGGCCAATAAATATCGTGACCCCAACCAGCGTTTTACGGTAACCAAACCAGCGAAGAATCTGGGTGACGGTTGATTTCGCAATAATCGAACCGATAGCCGTAGGCGCTATCATGCAGCCGGCGACGATCGCCGGATAACCGAAGCCAACCTGTAACATCAGCGGCATCAGGAACGGAACGCAACCGGTACCCAGGCGCGTGGCCAGGTTTCCCGCAATCCCGACAGAGAAAGTATGCGTCTTAAATAAAGAAAGCGAAATGAGCGGCGTGGGATGGCGGTGAGCGTGACGAATATAGGCCCACAGTAAAACGATGCTCAGGGCGATAACCGCCAGAGCCATCCATGTGGCGACAATTTTCTCGCCAAACAGCTCGATTCCGCTGGAAAACAGAACCAGGCTCAGGCCAAACAGGATAAAACCGAGCGTGTCGAAGCGGCGCCGTGGCGTGGTGAAATCCGGCATATACTTGCGGGCATACACGATCCCGATAATACCGATGGGAATATTAATCAGGAAAATCCAGTGCCAGCTGGCCCAGGTCACCAGTACGCCGCCGAGCACGGGACCGAGGATAGGGCCGACCAGTCCAGGCATCGTGACGAAGTTGAGCACCGGCAGCAGTTCGCTGCGCGGATAGGCGCGCAGTAGCGCCAGCCTGGCTACCGGCATCATCATGGCCCCGCCGATGCCCTGAATGACGCGGAAGATAACCAGTTCCATCAGGGAGTTGGAAAGCGCGCAGGCCAGGGAACCGAGGGTAAACAGGCTGACGGCGATGATAAACACTTTTCGCGTGCCGAAGCGGTCGGCCAGCCAACCGCTGACCGGGATAAGCATGGCCACCGTCAGCGTATAGCTGATAATGGCCGACTGCATCGCTAGCGGTGAACGGTTGAGGCTATGAGCGATAGCGGGAAGGGCTGTATTCAGAATGGTGGCGTCGAGCGCCTGCATAAAAAAAGCCATCGCTGCGATCCATGGCAGCCCGGCCATACTGCGGGCTTTCTTTTTGGTCATTCGATACCCTTGCTATTTGTCGGAATGGTTGGGAGCGCTCAACAACGCCTGGCAGGCGCTCAGCGCCCGCAAGCCGTCGCTATCCAGAATGGCATCAACGATTGCCTGGTGCAGATCCAGTTTCACCACTTCATTCTGCGTAATCGACGTGAAGTAGGTGTGATAGACAGAATGAAATAAAGAAGCGAAAGAGATCAGGAAAGGGTTGCCGCTCATTTCATATATATGTTCATGCCAGGCCATATCGACTTCAATCCAGCGTTCGCGCTGAAAGTTCCTCTTCAGCTCAACCATCTCCTCCATCAAAGCGTTGAGCTGGGCTTTTTGCTCCGGCGTCCCTGAGGTTGACGCCAGAAAACAGGCTTGAGGTTCCAGACTGCCGCGCATCACGAGGAAATGGCTGACAACATCGGAGAAGTTATCTTCTGTTAACCACCAGGCCAGGAGTTCTTTATCGAGAAAGTTCCAGCTGCTGCGTGGCATCACCCGCGTTCCGATGCGCGGTCGTGGTAAAAGCATGCCTTTTGCCGCTAGCGTCTTCACTGCTTCACGCACGGCGGTGCGGCTCACGCCAAACTGCTCGCCCAGTTCCATCTCGCCTGGAAGGATACTTTCTGGCTGATATTCACCGGTCAAAATTTTTTGAGCCAGCTTCTCCGCTAATACCCAGGAGATATTCTTTTGTGCCGCCAACTGCTGTGCGCTTAAAGACATACGTGCCGTTCCTTTCTCTTTTTTACCTTACCAGTATGCCATCTGGCGGCTTACTTCGTTGGTTAAAACGGCAAAACGCCGGTTTTTTGCTACATTACGCGCCGTAATGATGAAAAAAGAGGCGGTTAAAAAGTTTTTTGCATTTAGCCCTTGTCACTTCGGAATAACTCCCTATAATGCGCCTCCACTGACACGGAACAACGGCTTACAGCCCGCCGGGTCAGCGGGATTCAGCGATGAATACCGGCAGAGAAAAGCGAAATTAAACGCTTGACTCTGAATGAGGAAAGCGTAATATACGCCACCTCGCAACGGTGAGCGAAAGCCGCGTTGCACTGCTCTTTAACAATTTATCAGACAATCTGTGTGGGCACTCAAAGTGACATGGATTCTTAACGTCGCAAGACGAAAAATGAATACCAAGTCTCTGAGTGAACACGTAATTCATTACGAAGTTTAATTCACGAGCATCAAACTTAAATTGAAGAGTTTGATCATGGCTCAGATTGAACGCTGGCGGCAGGCCTAACACATGCAAGTCGAACGGTAGCACAGAGAGCTTGCTCTCGGGTGACGAGTGGCGGACGGGTGAGTAATGTCTGGGAAACTGCCTGATGGAGGGGGATAACTACTGGAAACGGTAGCTAATACCGCATAACGTCGCAAGACCAAAGAGGGGGACCTTCGGGCCTCTTGCCATCAGATGTGCCCAGATGGGATTAGCTAGTAGGTGGGGTAACGGCTCACCTAGGCGACGATCCCTAGCTGGTCTGAGAGGATGACCAGCCACACTGGAACTGAGACACGGTCCAGACTCCTACGGGAGGCAGCAGTGGGGAATATTGCACAATGGGCGCAAGCCTGATGCAGCCATGCCGCGTGTATGAAGAAGGCCTTCGGGTTGTAAAGTACTTTCAGCGGGGAGGAAGGCGATAAGGTTAATAACCTTGTCGATTGACGTTACCCGCAGAAGAAGCACCGGCTAACTCCGTGCCAGCAGCCGCGGTAATACGGAGGGTGCAAGCGTTAATCGGAATTACTGGGCGTAAAGCGCACGCAGGCGGTCTGTCAAGTCGGATGTGAAATCCCCGGGCTCAACCTGGGAACTGCATTCGAAACTGGCAGGCTGGAGTCTTGTAGAGGGGGGTAGAATTCCAGGTGTAGCGGTGAAATGCGTAGAGATCTGGAGGAATACCGGTGGCGAAGGCGGCCCCCTGGACAAAGACTGACGCTCAGGTGCGAAAGCGTGGGGAGCAAACAGGATTAGATACCCTGGTAGTCCACGCTGTAAACGATGTCGACTTGGAGGTTGTTCCCTTGAGGAGTGGCTTCCGGAGCTAACGCGTTAAGTCGACCGCCTGGGGAGTACGGCCGCAAGGTTAAAACTCAAATGAATTGACGGGGGCCCGCACAAGCGGTGGAGCATGTGGTTTAATTCGATGCAACGCGAAGAACCTTACCTACTCTTGACATCCAGAGAACTTAGCAGAGATGCTTTGGTGCCTTCGGGAACTCTGAGACAGGTGCTGCATGGCTGTCGTCAGCTCGTGTTGTGAAATGTTGGGTTAAGTCCCGCAACGAGCGCAACCCTTATCCTTTGTTGCCAGCGATTCGGTCGGGAACTCAAAGGAGACTGCCAGTGATAAACTGGAGGAAGGTGGGGATGACGTCAAGTCATCATGGCCCTTACGAGTAGGGCTACACACGTGCTACAATGGCATATACAAAGAGAAGCGACCTCGCGAGAGCAAGCGGACCTCATAAAGTATGTCGTAGTCCGGATTGGAGTCTGCAACTCGACTCCATGAAGTCGGAATCGCTAGTAATCGTGGATCAGAATGCCACGGTGAATACGTTCCCGGGCCTTGTACACACCGCCCGTCACACCATGGGAGTGGGTTGCAAAAGAAGTAGGTAGCTTAACCTTCGGGAGGGCGCTTACCACTTTGTGATTCATGACTGGGGTGAAGTCGTAACAAGGTAACCGTAGGGGAACCTGCGGTTGGATCACCTCCTTACCTTAAAGAACCTGCCTTTGTAGTGCTCACACAGATTGTCTGAT